>CAZAAJ010000108.1:4486-6958 GCA_964483135.1 uncultured Anaerolinea sp.
AAGTACTGCAACAAGTTGAGGTCATCGCCGGGGACCTGCGCGATGAAGATGCCATTCGTAAGGCGGTCAAAGGATGCCAGGTCGTTTTTCACCTGGGCGCGCTCATTTCCATTCCTTATTCTTATTACCATCCCATAGAAGTAGCCTCCACCAATATTACCGGAACTTTAAATATTCTCCAGGCATGTCGGGATTTGGACGTGGAACGCCTGGTGCATACCTCCACCAGTGAGGTCTACGGCACTGCCCGGATCATCCCCATTAATGAGGGACACCCCCTGCAGGGGCAGTCGCCGTACTCGGCAAGCAAGATCGCAGCCGATAAACTGGCAGAAAGTTATTACTGCGCGTTTGGATTACCGGTCATCACGGTGCGTCCGTTCAACACCTTTGGACCGCGCCAATCGGCACGGGCTGTCATCCCGACCATCATCACCCAGGCGCTGGTGAAAGATACCATCAAACTCGGCAATTTGGATACCACGCGCGATTTCACTTACGTCAGTGATACCGTCGCAGGGTTCTTATGCGCGGCACGCGCTACAACCGGGCTGGGTGAGGTCTTCAATCTTGGCACCGGAAAAGAAATTCGCATAGGTGAACTCGCGGAACTGGTCATCCGCAAGATAGGACGAAAGGTGAAGATTGAAGTGGACCAGGAACGCCTGCGCCCCGAAAAATCCGAGGTGCTTCGTTTGATCTCTGATAACACCCGCGCGCGGGAAGTCATCGGCTGGGAGCCGCAGGTGCCTTTCGAAGAGGGCATTGAAAAGACCATCGCCTGGATTCAGGATAATTTAGACCATTACAGGGTGGGAAAATATGAGTTCTAAGAATAACAAGATCAAAGCCGTTGTGCTGGCAGGAGGGAAGGGGCGGCGCCTGGCCCCCTATACCCAGATCATCCCCAAACCCCTCATGCCCATCGGAGATAAACCGATTCTCGAGATCCTCCTGCGGCAGATGAAACGTGCCGGGATCCGTGAGGTGACTCTCACCGTAGGATACCTTGCCGACCTCTTGCGCCTGTTCTTCCAGGATGGCAAACGACTGGGGATGAAGATCAACTACGTGCAGGAAAAAAAGCCACTCGGGACTTCAGGTCCGCTTTCCAACGTGGAAGGACTGAAAGATACCTTCCTCGTGACCAACGGGGATGTGCTGACCACCCTCGATTTTGCCGAACTGATTGCTTATCACGGGGAACAGGGCGCTATCGCCACCATTGCCTGCCATAAACGCAAGGTGGATATCAATTTAGGAGTGGTGGAGATCGACAAGGAACAACGTGTGTCCGGATACCTGGAAAAGCCAAGCATCGATTACCTGGTGAGCATGGGCGTGTATGTCTTCGAACCGCGTATTTTGCAGTATATTCCGAAAGACGAGTATCTCGATTTTCCTGATTTAGTATTGAAGCTGGTCAGCGCGGGCGAAAAAGTTTCCGGGTATGTCTTCAAAGGCTACTGGGAAGACCTGGGCCGCCCGGACGATTACGAACGCGCCACCGCTCATTTTGACCAGATGCGTGATCAATTTTTACCGGAGGAAAAAGGATGAATTGGGTCGTACCGTTATCTGACATTAAATTCGGCACTGAGGAAAAGGCAGCGGTCCAGTCTGTCCTGGATAGCGGCTGGCTGACCATGGGGGCGGTCACCCAGAGCTTTGAAGATGAATTTAAGACCTATACCGGGGCAAAACATGCCTTCGCGGTCTCCAACGCCACGGTGGCCCTGCACATGGCCTGCGAGGCTCTGGGGATCGGTCCCGGCGACGAGGTGATCGTTCCCTCATTAACATTCGTGGCAACCGCCAATTGTGTACGCTATACCGGGGCGACCCCGGTGTTTGCTGATATTAATGGGGAGAATGACCTGACCATTTCGCTGGCATCCATCCAGAAGCTGGTGAACCACCGCACCAAAGCGATCATCGTGATGCATTATGCGGGATATGCGTGCGATATGACCGGAATCATCGCATGGGCGCGCTCACAGCATCTCCCGGTCATTGAAGACGCAGCCCACGCGGTGGGGTCATACCTGGACAACAAGCACCTGGGGACGCTCGGGGCAGCAGGCTGTTTCAGTTTCTTCTCGAACAAGAACCTTTCCACCGGGGAAGGGGGCATGATCGTCACCAACGATGATCTGCTTGCGGAGAAATTCAAGCTGCTGCGCTCGCATGGCATGACCTCTCTCACCTGGGACCGCCACCAGGGGCATGCCTGGAGTTACGACGTGGTGGAGTTGGGCTACAACTACCGCATCGACGAGATCCGCTCAGCGCTGGGGCGCGAGCAGTTGAAAAAATTGGACGGGTTCAACGCCCGCAGGCGCGAGATCTCCGATCAATACCGCCGCTTGCTCTCCGACCTGGTGCCTGAGATCACGGTGCCTTTCAACAATCACCCAGGCATCTCCGCACATCATATTTTCCCCATTATTCTGCCGCAGGGTTCCGACCGCT
>CAZAAJ010000109.1:0-6866 GCA_964483135.1 uncultured Anaerolinea sp.
ATTTATGTTATATTGCTATTTGTGAAGAGGTTGTCGATGCAACAGGAGTTACGATGAAATTGTTTAGGTTTTTTTTCAATTTGTCTATCCATCTAATATTCCTAGTCTTATTTTGTGCCTGTTCAATCCCAGGTGGCAGAGTGCTGACGGACGATGAAGTTTTGGCTACAGATCAGTTAAGTAAGCCTTTGCCAACACAATTACTCAAGTCGAATATGAGTGTAATTAATAGCCAAGCCTGCCTTCTAAAGGAATTTGTTACAATAAATACCCAGTCATCACAGGGCAGTTTGATAGCTTGGTCGCCAACAAACGATGAGCTTGCATTCGTTGAACCAGACAACCATGTTTGGGGTTGGTTCATCGGTAGTTTACAAGTCTATGACTTAGCAGTAGATGAAACCATTATAGTTTCAAATGACAAGACTGTTTTTGGTGACCTAACATGGTCACCAGATGGCAAATATTTAGCATTCATCATTCTTGACCAAAACGAAAATATCTATAGTGTTAAAATAATAGGAACAAAAGATAGATCAAGCTTCAATGTCTTTGATGAACAAAATAGTGCACGAACTGATGATTGGTCAAGCCCAAAGGGTATTAGCCAATGGACTGACCCGCAAACCTTGTATGTGACATCAAGTTGTGGGATAGATTGTTCGGGAACCTATTCTTTTGATATTAATTTCCAAAAACTTGTAAAACAAGGAGAAAAACGCAAAAAAGATGACACTAGTCTCACAATTAATAATGAATATATATCACCAAACGGTAAATGGCAGATTTCAATAGATAGCGATAATAATACTTGGCTGTCTTCAATTGAAAACAACAAGACCTCAATGTTTTTGGTAACAACCCCCATAGAAGAAATAAAATGGTCTGCTAGTTCAAGTTACTTTGCGGTTCGGACAAATAACCAAGTACTAATTTACGAACCGATCTGTTCACAAAAATGACATTTATAATTTTTGTTTGTTTTCTTTAATTCAACAATAATTAGTAGTAGGTAGGTGTGTTCCCAATGCACCATTTTTAGTGTCCCCATATCGTCGCATAAGTTCTACTTTGCTCCGACCGGGCATGATCCCACCCAAGATATTTTACAATAAATATGTGGTGGGTTTCGCGAATGATTCACCCATCCTACGCATGCTGTATAATACTAAAAACTTTCCTGGAGGGTTTCCAATGAGCAAAGAGTACTTGTGGTGGCGGGACGGCGTGATCTACCAGATCTATCCGCGGTCGTATGCAGACAGCAACGATGACGGGATTGGTGACCTGCACGGGCTGATCGGCAAGCTGGATTACCTGAAGGAATTGGGAATCGACGGCATCTGGCTCTCCCCCATCAATCCCTCGCCTGATAAAGACTTCGGCTATGATGTGGCGGATTACAAGGATATCGACCCCAAGTATGGCACTCTTGCAGATCTTGACCTGCTGCTGAAGGAAGCCCATAAACGCGATCTGCATATCATTTTAGATTTGGTGCTCAACCATTCCTCCGATCAGCACCCCTGGTTCGTGGAATCCCGTAAATCCAAAGACAATCCCTACCGTGACTGGTACATCTGGCGCGACCCGAAGGACGGCAAGGTGCCCAACAACTGGCAGTCGATCTTCGGCGGCAAAGGCTGGGAATATGATGAGAAGACCGGGCAATACTACTATCACATGTTTGTCAAGGAGCAGCCGGACCTCAACTGGCGCAACGAGGCTGTGCGCAAAGAACTGCTCTCGGTTTTCAATTACTGGGCAGACCGCGGCGTGGACGGCTTCCGGCTGGATGTGTTCAACGAGTATTTCAAGGACGCGCAGTTCAGGGATAACCCGGGGAGGTTCGGCTGGCGGCCATTTGAAGCCCAGGAGCATCTATATGATACCAACCAGCCCGAGATGATGAGCGTGGTGCATGAGATCCGCGCCATCCTTGACAAGTACCCCGAGCGGTACGCGGTGGGCGAAACCTTCATGACGACAATGAAAAACGCGGCAGACTACTGCGGCGAAGGCAAACTGCACGCCACCTTCGATTTTTCGTTTCTGCGGAAAAAATGGGCTCCTGCGGGCTTTTTGGACGCGATCCAGAAATGGGAGAGTGTTGTCCCGCCGGATTCGTGGCCGAATTATGTGCTCAACAACCATGATATCAAACGCAGCGCGACGCGTTTCAAAGCCCCCGAGGATGACGAACGGCTCAAGGTTGCGGCGGGGATGATCCTCACCTTGCGAGGCACGCCATTCCTCTACGCCGGCGAAGAGATCGGCATGCGGGATATCAAACTCAAGCGTTCCGAGATCCAGGACCCGGTGGGCAAGCATTACTGGCCGTTCAACGTGGGGCGTGACGGCTGCCGCTCACCGATGCAGTGGAACGCGGAAGCCAATGCCGGATTTACTAAAGGAAAACCCTGGCTCAAGGTGCATCCCAATTACCTCAAGCGGAACGTGGAAGCGCAGTCTCAAAACCCGAAATCCCTGCTCAATTTTTACCGCAAATTGCTCCAGCTGCGCCGGAACACGCCTGCCCTGCACCGCGGCAGTTTCATGGCGCTCAATTTTGATCCCAGGCGCGTGCTGGGCTACCTGCGCCAGGACGGTGACCAGATGGTGCTGGTGGCTTTGAATTTCGGTAAACGTAAGGTCAGGCTCGCGCTGGGGGATTCCTTAAGACACACAAAGTGGGAACTGCTGCTCTCCAATAAACGGGAGACCACTCCAAAGGTCACCAATGGCTGGCTGGCTCTCGAAGGAGACGAGGTCTGTATCCTGCTGCAAAAATAGGATAAAAATATCCCCGGGTAAGTTGGACTAGGGAATTATGATTATTTTTCCCCTATCGTGTACAAATTACATTTATTATTTAGCTCTCACCCCTGCCCCTCTCCAATAATTGGAGAGGGACAGGGGGAGAGGTATGAGTTTATAAAAAATTAAGAAGGAAATTCACAATACTCTCAGTTTGTTTTGCATCGAAAATATTTTACTTCATCTTAAGCGGTTTCAGGTCGAACGGAACACCGTACTCGACGCCTGCTTTTTGCAAGGTAGCCACCGCCGCATCGGAAAGGGGGATCCCTTCACGGCTGGAACGCTCGGCGTTCTCAAACTCTTTTTCACCATGGATATAAATGCGGTTCTCACCCGCGGCTTTGGGGGAGTTTTTGAGGCTGGCAAGCAGCGCGTCCATATCCTGTTTGAAGGCATCCAGTTGACGGAAGGCGTCAATCCGGAGGACAGCGAAAAAGTGACCGATATTCGCCGGCTGTTCTCCGCCGGAACCGTACACGGTGTCGGTGAAACCGGCACCCGCAAGTACCCCGCAGAAGATATCCACCATCAGGGCAAGTCCATACCCTTTGTAACCGCGCATGAGGGCGGTACCACCCAGAGGCATGAGCGCGCCGCCGCTGCTCACTTCAGCAGGATTTTCTGTGACATTTCCGTCTTTGTCGATCCCCCAGCCTGGGGGAATGGGTTTATTCTCCTTCTGATACACGCTGATTCGTCCGAGCGGGACGATACTGGTCGCCATATCCAACACGAACGGGCGTTCCTTCGCCGCCGGCACTGCCACCGCGATGGGGTTGGTCCCCAACATGGCTTTTTTCCCAAAGGTCGGCGCCACCAGGGGTCCGGAATTGGTAAAGCTGATGCCAATCATCTCCTCCGGCAATG
Organism: uncultured Anaerolinea sp.; assembly: GCA_964483135.1. Taxonomy (GTDB): domain Bacteria; phylum Chloroflexota; class Anaerolineae; order Anaerolineales; family Anaerolineaceae; genus UBA6107. The sequence goes on from CAZAAJ010000109.1 coordinate 3,688, forward strand.
CCATCATGGCATAGTAGCCGGCAATGCCGTAATGATTGCTGTTGCGCACGGTCGCCATCGCCATGCCGGACTGACGGGCTTTTTCGATGGTCATACGCATGGTTTTCACGCTCACCGGGTGCCCCAGCCCGTTGCCGGCGTCGATGCTGAGAGAAGTGGCGGTTTCCTTGAGGACCTTCATGGGAGAAGCCGGGTCGATCAGCCCTTTTTGCAGACGCGAGCCGTAGTAACTGCTGAGGCGGACAATACCATGAGAGTCCACTCCGCGCGCATCAGCAGAAAGAAGCACATCGGCTGCTATTTGGGCATCGCCGTTTGGAACATTCCACTTTTCCAGGTAGCGAACCACGTACTCAAACAGGTTGTTTCTATCGAAATAGTACATGTAATGCCTCCACAAAGAAATTCACTTCAAATTATAACTGGTGGTTATTTGATAAATTAAGGGTCTTGAAATACTATATAAATAAGGTATTCTTTATCTATATTTAAGGAGACTATGATGAAAAAAAAGCTTTCAATATTTATCGGTATTTTGATAATCTTCCTGGCAACCGCCGCGTGCAACCTGACCAACCTGATCTCCTCTGCCACTTCGGGGATCAAGCAGGCTTCCACTTCTGTGGGTGAAATTGCCACCCAGGTGGGAAGTATGGCGACAATGATGCCGGCGACCCTTGTACCCCAGGTACTGGATACCCCTGTTCCATCCGACGATATCCTTAAGACGGATGATTTTAGTGATACCACCAGCGGCTGGGAAACCTACTCAGACCAGTATGGCAATGCCGGGTATAGTGATGGTGGTTACCTGGTGAAATCTGTGGTCAAGGAGCAGTACATGTGGGGCAGAGCCGGCGTCGACCTGGCTGATATCCAGGTGGACGTGGATACAACGGTGATTGAGACCGTTACAAATGGGTATGACGCCTACGGTATTGATTGCCGCCTGCAAAGCAACGGAGACGGGTACGGCTTTCGCATCACTTCCGATGGCTATATTGCCATATCGCTCTATTCGAACAGCGAAGGCAAGGCACTGGTGGATTGGACGGAAAATAGTGCCATTTATACAGATGGAAGGGCGAACCATATTGGCGCGGTGTGTGCAGGGGATACTTTACAATTATGGGTGAACGGTGAGAAGGTTGCCGAAACATCCGATTCTACTTACAGCAGCGGTGACATCGCGTTATCCGTGGTAGGATTCAACGACGGAACCGTACAGGTGCTGTTTGATAATGTGGTTGTAAAAAAAGCAAGCGTTGGAAAATAACGGGACTCTGTTGGAAAATCCCCGGAAAACACCCCGGGGAATTTCCTTTATAAAAGGAATAATCAGAAAGAGAGATTTTCCAGCCTCTTGCTGTAAAAAAGATTCAGGGTTTCACCTCAACCCAAAACCCTCTCCCTTATTATTGAGAGGGGCAGGGGTGAGGCAGGTAGAAAAAAGGTCACAATTACGATAACAAATTAACTCGTTAGCTTGATTCGTGGAAGAGTCTTATAATTTTCATCATTCAATCAAAGAGGAATTATGAAATCTTCGATCCTCACCGTTGCAAGCCTGGTCATTCTTTCGATCCTGCTGGTTTCATGCAGCAGTGACTCTTCCAACGGAGGCGACAACCCGACGCAGGGAATGCAGGTGGCTACGCTTTCAGGGACTCCCCAGAAAGGCACGATCGATTTTGCCACCCCTATAGTCAATCCGACCAGCGACCTCGGTCCGATGGTCCTCATGCAGGATGATTTCAGCGACCCGGGCAGCGGGTGGGAGGTCTATTCCGGTGAATACGGCACCGCGGAATATGACCAGGGAGGCTATGTCGTTGAAGCGACAGTCGAAAAGGAATACAACTGGGGAGTTGCCGGGGTTGATTTTGATAACGTCCGCATTGATATCGACGCAACCGTGCTGCAGGCTCCCGCGGACCTGAGTGATGGCTTCGGGGTGGACTGCCGCATCCAGGAAAACGGGGATGGCTACGGTTTCCGCATCTCCTCGGATGGGTATGCCGAGATCATGGTCTTTACCGATGGAGAAGCCGTTGCTTTATATGATTGGACGAAAAGCGGCGCGATTGAACCAGCGGGGGAAGTTAATCACATCACCGCCATTTGCGAGGGGAACCACTTCTCGATGATCGTAAACGATGTTTACATTGCAGAAGTGGTCGATGATACCTTCTCCAGCGGAGATCTCGCGCTTTCTGCCATCTCTTTTTCCGCGGACCCGGTGAAGGTTTTGTTTGATGACATCATCGTTTTATCCATAGGGGATCCGTATGCCTATGGCGACCGGACGCCGTATCCTGTAACGATTGAGAACCAGTCTGACCGCGAGGTGTGTTGGGTGATGATCAGCCCGGAAAACGAGGATTTCTGGGGTGACTCGTGGCTGACCGGGTCGATGACCTTCGGAGCAGGGGATACACTCACTTTTGAGGACAACCTCAACCAGGTGGTGGATATCCAGGTGCTGGGGTGCGATTACACCAGGTTGTTTGAGGGGTACAGCCTTGATTTGGCTGTAAACAACACAATCTTATTAAAGGAACCAGTCCTGCTCGCGCGTTATGAGTTTACTTCTTATGACGGATGGAGCATGGGCGGGCTAAAGGGCGGGACGGCGACCATCACGCAGGGAGATTATTATTCAATCACCACCCAGGCGGGAGGAACGTTCAGCAGCGGGGTGGTGGACTTCAAGGCTCAAGACATCATAGTGAGGACGGATGCCTCGCTCGCAAAATCCGGTGAGAACTCGAATGCGGTTTTCGGGTTGATGTGCCGCGTGCAGGAGGATGGCAGCGGGATCTTCTTCGCATTGCGCAGCGACGGGTTCGGCAGCATCCAAAAATGGGATGGCACCTCCCTCAACCCGCTGACGGATTGGGTGTACTCTGATTCGATCAAGCAGGGCATCGACGCGAATTATATAGAAGGGACCTGTTCCGGGAGTGACTATTCCCTGTATGTGAACGGGGACTACGTGACCGGGGTGGAAGATACGTCGTTTACCAGAGGAATGATCGGGTTGGGAGTGGTTCCGGATCCCGCAAGTCTGATAGAAGTTGATTTTGATTTTTTCGAGGCGCTAAAACCGCTGGAATGAGGACTTAGTGAAAAAAGAGGCTGTCCTAAAAGTAAGCAGGGGCAGCCTCTTTATTTATTTC
>CAZAAJ010000110.1:0-6821 GCA_964483135.1 uncultured Anaerolinea sp.
ACTGCATATAGGGTGGGCAAAGGAATTTTCAGAAAACGGGTACATAAGATCCTTTCCACATTCACTTTTTGCCCGGGCGGTTTCTGTAACAAGGGCATTACTTCCTGCGAATTATTTGGTATGGATGAGCCCCTGGGTGAAGCAGGTATGGGATATCAAATCCTTTGATCTTAGCGCACTAATTGTGGTAATTATTAGTTACCTGGGGGTCGCATGGATTATTTTAAGCCGATTGGTTAAAACCGTTCTACAGAATGATTGGGGAAAACGCCGGGTCTGGTTGTTAGGGCTGGCCACGGTCAGTCTCCTGCTGGTTGGACCAATCTCCTTTTTTACGATGTGGGATCGGATGTACCTGGGGTACATTACTGGCAATCCCTATCACAACCCCACCTATTTATTACTCAGGCCATTTGCAATGAGTTTATTCTTTATTGCCGCTGACAACTTCTTTGCAAAATGGAGTTGGAAACAATCAATTATCGCCGGTGGGCTCTTGATCCTTGCTACGCTTTCAAAACCCAGTTTCACTCTAACTTTTTTGCCAACGATTGCAATTCTGCTTCTGGTTTATCTAAAAAGATGGAAGAAAATTAACTGGCCTTTGCTTGTAATCTCTATTGGGCTGTGCGGAGTTATAATCCTGGGGTATCAGTATTGGCTCACTTATCTTGGACAAAATAGCGATCGGATTGCCTTCGCTCCGTTTAAAGCCATATTAATACATGTACCAAATATTCCGACCGCTTTGTTCTTTGTGTTGATGTCTGTTTTGTTTCCGTTGTCTGTGGTTTTACTTTATTGGAAAGAAATATGGAAACAGATCTCTTTTCAAATTGCCTGGATAAATTTCTTCATCGGTATCGGAACGGCATTCCTGCTGACAGAAGTGAACAAGGCAGGTCATTTGAATTTTTGGTGGGGACCGATGACCGGAATTTTTATTCTATTTTATTGTTCCTTTGAGTTTTGGATAAATAAAATTATTAACGAAAAACAAACAAATACCCTTTTTCACAACAAAAACCTTCTTATTCTAATAATTTTTGTTCTTCATTTAATTTGTGGTATTCTTTATTTTATTAAAGTATTTATTAATACAGGACCCAGTGTTGTTCACTAGGAAGATGAAATTGCGGCTTTAAAGATAATCCACCAAAGAACTGGATGATTCATGATCAACAAACAACCTACCATCTCTATTATTGTGCCAGTCTACTTCGGAGAAAAAACACTTCCTGAACTTGTAGAACGCATCAACGTAGTAATGGAAGAGATATCTGAACATTACGAGATCATACTGGTGAATGACGGCAGCGCTGACCATTCCTGGGAAGTCATCACTGATTTGGCGCAGAAATTCCAAGCGGTCCACGGCATCAACATGTTGCGCAATTTCGGGCAGCATAATGCCCTGCTGGCGGGCATCCGCAGCGCGCACTATGACCTTTGCGTGACCATCGATGATGACCTGCAGCATGACCCGGCACTCATCCCCGTGTTGCTGGCAAAACTGGAAGAAGGATACGATGTGGTTTATGGCGCGCCTCTGGCGGAAAAACATGGTCTCTGGCGCGACCTGGCGTCAGTGATTACAAAGGCAACATTGGCCACTGTGATGAATGCCTCTTCTGCCAGGCATGTGAGTGCACTGCGCATCTTTTACACACGGCTGCGTGATGCATTCACTCAATACACAGGTCCGGCGGTTTCGATCGACGTGCTGCTCACCTGGGGTACCTCACGCTTCGGTTATGTGGAGGTGAAGCACGAAAAAAGACTTTATGGAGAGTCCCATTATACCTTTCGCAAGTTGGTGACTCATGCCTTAAACCTGATGACAGGGTTCAGCACGATTCCGCTGCGGGTTTCCACCGGGCTGGGCTTTTTATTCATGTTTTTCGGTATTGGCATTTTCTTATATGTATTCATCCGCTACCTGATCCAGGGGGGGGCAGTTCCCGGTTTTACTTTTTTGGCCTCAACAGTTGTCATATTTTCGGGGGTGCAGTTGTTTGTGCTGGGGATCATGGGCGAATACCTGGCGCGCATGCATTTCAGATTAATGGACAAGCCTTCCTATGTCGTAAAATCCACCACCGACAAGAAAGATTGATTGTATGGAACATTTACCCGTAGAATTTTTGCAATGGGACAGCACGTTTTTTAACCAGCGTATTGCACGAATCACCGCCGGCTGCCTGGGAGAGCAGGAAATCCACCGCATATTTGATTGGGCAAGGAGCGAGAAGATCGACTGCCTGTATTACCTCGTGAGCGGGATGGAAAAGGATGCCACTTATGCCGCGGAAGAGCACGGGTTTCATTTTGTCGACCTGCGGGTGACCTTTAACAAAGATCTGCGGAAACCGGAAAAGGATTTTATTCCATCCTGGCACATCAGGCGGGCGGTTGAAGAGGACCTGGATACATTAAAGGCAATGGCTCGCAGCGCATTTCCGCTTTCCAGGTTCAAAGTGGACCATCACTTTGACGCCGCGAAGGCAGACCAGATGTACGAAGTGTGGATTGAAAATGACCTGCACACAAAAGGGCACGATGTGTGGGTGATCGATGCGGACAACCAATTGGCAGCATTTACAAGTGTGGGCGTGGTGGTAGATGGAAAGGCGCAGATTGGGTTGGTCGGAACACGGGAAGCCTGGCGCGGAAAGGGGTTGTCACTGGAGCTGCAGCGCTTCATCAGCGAAGAATTACGCGATAAAGATATTTTGGAAGTTGAAGTGGTAACCCAGGGAAGGAATATCCCTGCGCAAAACCTGTATCAACGGGCGGGATATTTCGTCAAGTCAATAGACCTTTGGTACCACAAATGGTTCGAATAAAGAAATCCGGAGCGAATTGCATGGAAGAACCTTTCATCCCATTTAATAAGCCAGCTTTTGTTCCAGAAGAGATGTCGTTTGCCCAACAGGCGCTGGAAAGCGGGCATCTCTCGGGGGACGGGGCATTTACGAAGCAATGCGGCACCTGGCTGGAGCAGCGCACCGGGGCGGTAAAAGCCCTGCTGACAACCAGCTGCACTCATGCGCTTGAGTTGGCTGCGTTGCTGCTGGACTTACGACCCGGAGATGAGGTGATCGTGCCGTCATTCACCTTTGTTTCGACGGTGAACGCGTTTGTGCTGCGCGGGGCAAAACCAGTCTTCGCGGATATCCGCCCGGATACGCTCAACCTGGATGAAACACTGCTGGAAGGCCTGGTCACAGAAAAGACGAAAGCAATTGTGCCAGTGCATTACGCCGGGGTGGGCTGTGAGATGGACGAGATTCTAAAAACTGCGCATAGCCATAATATTAATATAATAGAAGATAACGCGCATGGACTCTTTGGAGAATACCGGGGCAGGGGACTGGGCACCTTCGGGGCGATGGCGTCGCAGAGTTTTCACGAAACCAAGAACATCTCCTGCGGAGAAGGCGGGGCGCTGCTGATCAATGATCCCCAATACGTTGAACGCGCCGAGATTATCCGTGAAAAGGGCACCAACCGCAGCCGTTTCTTCCGTGGACTGGTGGATAAATACTCCTGGGTGGATATTGGCTCCAGCTACCTGCCCTCCGAATTATTGGCAGCGGTGTTGTGGGCACAGCTGCAATCCGCCGGGAAGATTCAAAAACGCCGCGGTGAGATCTGGCAACGATACAACAATGAGTTGGCTGGTTGGGCGCAGGAGAACCAAGTACGTTTGCCATTTGTGCCTGAAGCCTGCAAACAACCCTATCATATGTTTTACCTGCTGATGCCTAACCTAAAAGTACGCACCCGCTTCATTGCCTACATGAAAGAAAAGAACATCCTGTGCGTGTTCCATTACCTGCCGCTTCACCTTTCAGAAATGGGAGTAAAATTTGGCGGTAAAGCCGGGGATTGCCCGGTGACTGAGGATATCAGCGACCGCCTGGTACGCTTGCCATTGTTTTACAACATGACGGATGGCGAACAGGAACGCGTCATCCGCGCAATCCTGGCTTTTAACCCCTAGCAGAATTTAGCATTCAATCGCATTCCATATTGGCGAGCTGCTGCTCGGCATTCTGGCGGTCAGTGCTGCCTGTGGGTAGTGAGCTGACGTAATTCTCCCAAGTGTTGCAAACCCCGTCCTGCACCACGGCTTCATTGACGATGATGCGGGAGGAGAGTTCAACAGCCTCCTCAAAATGCCCGGTGTGTAATGCACCATCGATGAACGGGTACCATTCGGTCAGATCCTTTGGATAATACCCTGATTGATTCGCCTGCTGGATGAGCGTATATGCCTGTTCATAGTCGCCAACCTGGCGCGCGAGTTCAGCTTTCTCAAAATAATAGCACCAGGTGTGCACGGGTTCGCTGCCAAAGAGGTGCTGTGGTGGTTTTTTTTGGTCAACATCATCTGCAATCGTATTCAAATTCGAGATCACGGCTGCATCCTGGACTTGTTTTGAGTAAAGATCAAAGACAGTAAATATTGGGGTCAATTGATTGTCGAGGACACGCAGGCAGCCGTTACTCTTTAATCCCACCAAAAATGTATTATCGGTGCTGCCATGGAATTGATACCCCCGGAAATCATAATCAATCCTTTTGTCGGGAGCTATTTCCTCGATTGAATCTCTTGTGGGGGAATTAAGGAAGACGAATAAATAATCCAACCCCTTCTTATTGGGAGGTTGAGTTTCTGAATATATCCAATCAACCTCGGTAGTGAGGGCATTACCGGCGAGATAATTTTGATTGGGAAAATCATTGGCTAAAACCGTAGAACCGGGCTTGAGATCAGGCGCACGCCAGACCAGCTGCCAGATGAGGTTACGCTGGAAGTCAGAGAGGTTCTTGTAACGCACCATCAGATTTATCTGGAAGGCGGCGCTGGCTGCCACCAGCAGGGAAAGGAAGATGACCTGTAGTTTTTGACTGCGGGCGAACTGGTTGATGAGCCCTGCCACCAGCAGGCAACTTCCAAAAAGGTAAGCCAACAGGAAGCGGTCAAATGGATAGCGAGTGCTCACCTCCAGGTCGGCTGCCCAAAAAGGGAGGATTGCAACCACGAGTGAAATAATCCCCAGCCAGAAGGATTGCTTTCCCCAAGTGTCCCCGTTGATGTCATCAGTATCTGAAACCTGGCGGTTCTGTGAACGCAGCCAGAGTACCAGAGACGTGAATACCACCGTTGCCAGGATGATGATACTTAAACCGGTTTTTCCGAAAGAGGGGTAATTGTTAAAATCGAGGGTTTGTGTCCAGGCTTTTATCGTTGATTCAAAAATCGATTGAATAACTTTACCAAAAGATTCCACAATGGCTTTTACTGGAGAAAGAGCAAATTTATCGAGGATAGCCACCTCATGAACCGTCGAGACAAAGAAAAATGTACGCCAAATAAAAAAGGTAACATAAGCTCCTAGAAAAGGCAGCCAAGTTTTAATTGTAGAGATTAGACGCGTATGTTTATTTTTTACATATCTGGTTAATACTAACCAGATTATCAAAGGACGTATGAGTTCAAGTCCGGAAAAATACTCATTGGCCGCATAGGAATAAAAACCAATAATGATAGATGCGATGAGAATAACCCTTCTGTATCTTATAGAACCCAGCGCCTTAATCATCAGGGTAAACGATACGAACAGAGAGGCCAAACAGAAATAACTAAAACAATACATAAAAATGAACCAGTGTTGCGTAAACCCCGGGAAAACCGCTGCCAGCAAAGCCACCCAAGTATTCTGTTTGTTATTTTTCGGCCATAAGGTGTTAAGGAATTGCCACAGCGCCAAGGTACATACCCAACGCATGAGAAGACCGAAGAGATGCCACACCAGCGGGGATTCCGAGTTGAAAAGGAAGGCGTTAGCAACTATATAAAAATACCCCATCAATGGACGGTCAAATGCAAAATAAGCAGGGAATTGCAGAGCGCCAAACGTATGTTTGAACCAGATGAGGTACCAGTCGTCCATGAAATAGCCCATGAATGGCACCATCAACCCGAAGCTGAGCAGGGTGAGCAGAAGCAGCAACCAGGGGGTGAACTTGCGCGAGGTAAGAAATGCGGAGAGCTTCTTCATCGTTTAAAAACCTTTCGAAGTTGAGTAAAGTTATTATAAAAGACTTCACTGCAAAAACGACTGGATAAAAGATGTCCAAATTATACCCTCTGCAAGAAGTCAGAAAATTAATATAATTGGACTATTCCGATCACAAGGCAAACGATATGTTCAAAGAACATGACCATCATCACCAACCAATTCTGATTTGCAGCGTCAATGAATTACCCGAAGAAAAGAGAAACTACTTATACTCATCATGGGCATGGGTATTTTATCAAGAGTTCTTCTGTCGTCTGGATGAAAAGCCATTTGCAGTACTTTACTCCAACATTCCATCGCGGCCGAATGTACCAGTAAATGTATTGGTCGGATTGGAGTATTTGAAGGCAGGGAATGGCTGGACGGACCAGGAGATGTATGAAGCTTTTCTCTACAATATGCAGGTGCGCTTTGCATTAGGATATGATGAATTTGTAAAAGGCGATTTTGACTTGCGCACGCTGTACTACTTCCGGGAAAGATTGAGCCGGTATATGCAAGAGACAGGGATAAACCTGTTGGAAAAAGCCTTCGAGAAAGTGACCGATCAACAGATCGCGGCCTACCAACTGAAGACAGGCAAACAGAGAATGGACAGCACACAAATCGCCAGCAATATTCGCACTATGGGCCGCTTGCAGTTACTGGTGGAAGTATTGCAGCGCGTTTATCGCATGCTCACCAAAGAAGATCAAGGACATTACGCTGAAGAGTTTGCACCCTATATTC
>CAZAAJ010000111.1:0-6761 GCA_964483135.1 uncultured Anaerolinea sp.
TGGTTATTGCTTGCCCGGCACGCAGCAGTAGTTGATCGATATTCGTATAGTAGTCTGTTTACGTGAGTTCGTCAAATAAATTATTGACATTAATTGAAGTATTCTTAGAATAACTTGTAGTATCTGATCTCAAATTCTGTACAAAACCGAAAACCGCGGGATAGAATACCCGAATAGGGCAAGTTGAATTTCAGCAAACCTACTCGCGTCGGATAAACTTATCGGATTGTTGATTGGAACACATACCGGTTATAAGCCTGGCTGCTCCCAGGCTGTGGCACCAGCGTGTCCGCGGTGATGAACCACAAATTTAGATGAATGATCAATTGGATAAGCAGGTTAGTTTTTCTTCATGAACATGGATTGGAATGGTTGTAAACTAATTTGCAAGTAACCTCCTCTAGTTTTTATGGTCTTGTTTGAGATAAGGTCAATGAAATAGCATTCTTCAGCTTGCCACAATTTGTGTGTGAATTTTACACTCTTGTCACACAAATTATGGATAAATAATACTTCCTCTTCACCATTCTTACGAATATAAGCAAGAATTCTGTTGTCCTCTGATTCCATCAACTCAATATTATTGGTATCAAATACAATTTCGCTTTTTCTTATCTTGATCAGGTTTTGCAGTCTTCGCCAAATGGAAGATGGATTGTTTAGCATATTTTGAACATTTACTTTGGTTTTGGAATACTCTGGTGAAGAAATCACTGGTGTACTCAGACCTTCATAAGTAGAAAACCCCGCGTTAGCGCTCAAATCCCATTGCATTGGAGTTCGAACACCCTCCCTATCGGGTAGAGAAATATTGTCTCCCATTCCTATCTCATCACCATAGTAAATAAAAGGTGAACCAGGTAAAGAAAAAAGCAGATTGTAAGCCAGCATGATCTTTTTCGGGTTGTTATCCAACAACGGCGCTAATCGTCTGCGAATCCCGAGATTAAGGCGCATTTCAGGATCAGGGGCATATTCCTGCCACATCCAGTCCCTTTCCTCATTAGTGACCATTTCAAGCGTCAATTCATCGTGATTGCGTAAGAAGGTTCCCCATTGACAATTGTCTGGAAGTACAGGGGTCGCTTTAATTACTTCTTCCAAAGGATTTTTATTAGCCTTACGAAGCGCCATAAATATTTTAGGCATTAACGGAAAATGAAATGCAAGATGGAACTCATCGCCGTTTCCAAGATATTGAATTACATCATTTGGTGGCTGATTGGCTTCGCAAATTAAAACCTTTCCTGGAAAATTTCTTTCAACATATTTGCGAATCGTCTTGAGATATGCATGCGTCTCAGGAAGGTTTTCACAGTTAGTTCCATCTTCTTCAAATAGGTAGGGGACAGCGTCAACTCTGAAGCCATCAATACCGAATTCCAACCAGAAACGAATGATATTGAGCATTTCATTTTGAACTGCCGGATTTTTGTAATTTAAATCTGGTTGACTGGAATAAAAACGGTGCCAAAAGAATTGTTGTGCTTTATCATCCCAAGTCCAGTTTGATTTTTCGGTATCAAGGAAAATTATCCGGGCATCTTTATATATATCTTCAGAGTCACTCCATACATAATAATCACGGTACGGCGACTTTGGACTAAGACGCGCTGATTGAAACCACGGATGCTGGTTTGATGTATGGTTCACAACCAGATCCATAATGATCCGCAGGGAACGTTTATGAGTTTCTTCTATCAGATTGCGAAAGAGATCAACTGTTCCATATACGCTGTCAATCGAACAATAATCGGAAATGTCATATCCGCTGTCTTTTCGCGGGGATGGGTATATTGGCATAAGCCATAAGCAATCCACCCCAAGCTGTTGTAGATAATCCAGCTTGCCAATCAACCCGGGCAAGTCGCCAATACCATCATTATTCCCATCCATAAAGGAACGTAAATTGATTTCATAAAAAACTGCGTTTTTGTACCATTCTGATCCTTGCATCATAAATACACCTTTCGGCAAAAAGGTTATGAGTGTGCACCCATTCGGCCCACCGTGATTTTAAGATTCGCGCTGCAAAGTCTACCCTTTTACAGCACCTGCGAGCATACCCCTAACAAAGTACTTTTGTAAGGCAAAAAAGATGACCATGGGCAATATCATTGAAAGGAAAGCCGCGGATGTCAGTAAATGCCATCCAGCTCCCAATGAGGTGACCATGTTACTGATCTGGTACGTCATCACTGGGCGTGTGCCGCCGAGGAAGACAAGCGCCACCAGCAGATCATTCCACACCCACAGGAATTGGAAAATTCCCAGCGACGCGATTGCCGGGGTTGCAAGTGGGATCACCAGTTTGGTGAACGCTGTCCAATGGTTTGCTCCATCAAGGTACGCTGCTTCGAATAGATCTTTGGGTAAACCCCCGAGGAAATTGCGCATCAGGTAGATTGCATAGGGCATTCCAAATCCGGTATGGAACAGCCACACCCCAATGAAAGATCCGTTCATATGCAGGGTTGCATAAATACGCAAAATTGGTACAAGCGTCATCTGCAATGGTACGACCTGTAATCCTACCAGTATCGCGAAGAGAACAAAACGTCCTTTAAAATGCAGCCAGGCGAATGCATAACCCGCAAAGGCTGCAAACAGGATAGGGAGGATAGTTGCCGGGATCGTCACGATCAAGCTGTTGACAAATGCCCTTCCCATTCCCCGCTCGTTCATCAAATCGGTAATATTGCAATTCAACCCCGCGGTGGATTTTCCGCTCCTGCAGTCTTCCACATAGGTTTTGGTTCCTCGATACCCGACTAGTGAATCAATGTAGTTGTTAAGGGTTATTTTTTCTGTAGAGGTTGACCCCTTTGGGGGATCAGCAGTGAGGAATGTCCACCATCCCGTGGTGTTGATCAATGGAAGTGGCCGGATGGAAGTGATAAATAGCCCAACAGTTGGGATCAGCCAGATGATCATGATGAAAATGATAATGAAATGAGTTGGCAGTTTACTGAAGAATCGGTTAATTCTATCCTTTGTCATCTCATTTCCTCCTGTGCGATAAAACGGCGAATGTTCAAATAGATGAATGGGATAATTGCAAGAATCAGAACCACTGCAATTGCCGTCCCTCTACCAGTCTGAAAACTTTTATACATTTCGTTATACATGCGGTTCGCTATGACCTGGGTACCGAAATTACCTCCAGTCATCACGTACACAATATCGAACATCTTTAAAACGTTGATTACCATGGTTGTGATAACAACTACGATCGTCGGTGAAATGATCGGAACCAGGATTTTCCAGAATATTTGCCCTTCGGTTGCCCCATCGACCCTTGCAGCTTCATTTAACTCCTCAGGTACTGCTTTGATTGAAGCAGATAGGATCGTCATACAAAATCCTGTCCAAATCCAGATACCAACAAAAATGAGCATGAACGTATTGAGGTTTTGAGTAGATAAAAACGCTACTGGTTTTCCGCCTAAAGCAGAAATGATGGCGTTTAAAATTCCAATTTGAACCTGCGATGTTCCCCAGCTGTAAACAAATTTCCAGATGATCCCTGCCCCAGCCGATGAAATCGCCATTGGCATAAAAATAATTGCTTTGGCAAGATTTTCGTACTTGATGCGATCGACCAGCACCGAAAATAACAGACCGATTCCCACCGTACCAGTCACCATCACCAGGATCCACTTGATTGTGTTCCCATATGAAGAAATCCAAAATGATTGCCAGGCGGTTTTACCGGAACTCGAATTTATTTCAGCGGTAAAAGCATAGCGATAGTTTTCGAATACCCCCCAGCAAGGTTTGCCTTCCACACATGTTGTGGCTGCCGATGCAGTGCTATCCTTATTCAAAAAGCTCAAATACACGGTATTGATCATCGGGTAAACGATAAAAAATGCCATGACCACTAGTGCTGGGAGTAAATATAACCAGGGCGCGAGTTTTCCTTGCTTCATTACTTGAGGAACTTTTGAATTGGACATAAGAACCTCTAATTTCAGGGGGTGCTGAATTTCTCAGCACCCCCTTGTTTCGACGGAGTGGATTTATTTCAGAGCTTCGGCTTGAACACCAGCAATGGTGCTCAAAATCGCGTCAACTTCACCACCATTGACAAAATCGGTGACACCCTTGAATTCAGCAGATCCAAATCCGCCTGGGATTGAATCGCCGATATCCGGAGTGAAACCAGTTGTATTGGCTAAAATAGCGCCTTTTTTAAGCAATGCCGCATCAGTATAAGCCGCAGTTCCAGCCTTGTTTGGGGTCAGATCGAATCCAACCTGAGCCCACATTTGGCCGCCCTTTTCGCTGCTGAGATAGGTAACCAGCGCCTTAACAGCCGGTTTGTCACTGAAAGCCATCATCCAGTCGGAACCGCCCTGCAGTCCCTTGGCTCCAGGAACACCGAAGAAGTCGTAATCAGTTCCGTAGACCATATCGGGGTAAGTAGCTTTGACAGTTCCGCCAGCAAAACCGGATTGTTTCACCATCATGGCTTCGGGAGGATTGGAGAATACTTTGTTGATCGCATCATTGAAATTGATTGAGACTGTTCCAGCTGCGCCGCCAACGGTATATTTGGGATCTTTTGCCCACTTGCCGTAGATTTCATACGCTGCTTTCACACCGGGATCATTGTAAGCGACTGTACCATTTATGATACCCGACACAAATTCCGGTCCCTGGGTAACAAGTAAGATATCCTGGATGAAGTCGGTTCCAGTCCAGCCGGTTGCATCACCGGATTCCATTCCCATCGACCAGGGAACTTTTCCATCAGCAACCATTTTTTCTACGAGGGTATTTAATTCATCCCATGTAGTTGGAACAGCATAACCAGCCGCTGTGAATTCTTTGGGACTGTACCAGATCAATGTCTTGATATCAGCTTTAACTGGGAGGCCCAGCCACTTGCCATCAACGGTACCGATCGCTTTCCAATAGTCTGCATAGTTATCGCCATTGACGCCGAGATCGGTCATTGATTTCAATTTGTCTTTGTATTGGGTAAGTTGAGTGACATTCCAGAAGGTGATATCAGGGGGGGTTCCTGCCTGTACGCGGGTGTCGAGCAATGCCTGGTCACGTGACGATTCCGCTTTGAAAACGATTCCGCAGGCTTCGGTTAAGGGAGCAAGAATTTTATTCAAATTCTCCTCCTCAGTTCCTGCCCATTGATAAAGCATGGTTACTTCGTCACCTTTGGCTGCGCCCATGCAGTCGATGCCTGAGGCTGGGACTGCTTCTGTCGGGGCTTCTGTTGGAGCTTCGGTCGGAGCAGCAGTAGGTGCCGCAGTAGGTGCCGCAGTGGGTGCCGCTTTCGGTGCGCATGATGCGATGAGCATCAAAACAACCAGTGAAGCTAAAATTGCGAATATCGAACGTTTCATTTTTTCTCTCCTTGATAAATTTGGATGTTACCGTCTTACCTGGAAAATTTGTCTCGGGGCACCTCCTATTTATTATTCAATGGATCAATTAGTTAACTAAACCGGTCGATTCGCGAACAACTAATTCCGTGTTAAGAAAAACCCCCTTTTCGTCGAGGCTGTCGCCGGCAATCAATCGGATCAATCTTTCACCCGCTCCAAATCCAAGCGCATAGGCGGGTAGCCGGATTGTTGTTAATGGAGGATCAAAGTATTTTGCCATTGGAATATCATCAAATCCAATGGTAGAAATCTCTTGCGGAATTTTCAGATTTGCCTGTTTAATGGCTTGTAAAGCACCGATTGCCACAACATCGCTCGCAACAAAAATTGCAGTTGGAGGGGTTGGTAAACCTAATAATGTTTTTGTTGCATCATATCCGCTGGAGGGAGTGAAATTACCTTCAATAACATAATCTTGGTTAACAGTTAAACCGGCTTTTTTCATCGCTTTGAGATAACCGCTCTCGCGTTGAAGCGCGGAAGAGTACTCTCGCCGGGCGTTTGTGATTAATGCAATTTTGCGATGCCCCAGCGAAACCAGGTGATTCACGGCAATTTCAGAGCCCAACTCCGCATTAATATCCACGAAAGGCAGGGGAGTGCCGGGCATTTGCCCCAACAGAACCACCGGGTGCCCCTCCAAATATAATTTTTCCAGGGTTTCATCATGTTGAAGTGGTCCGGAAACAATAATGCCATCGACGTGATTTTCTGAGAATAAATCTGCGTAATCGTCTGAATTTGAGTGGCTGATGTGTTTTAGGAGAATGTGGAAATTGTTGTTTTTCGCTGCGTCTTCTAGTCCGATCAAGACTTGTAGCACGAAAGCATCGTTTAATGCCTGTTCGGAGGTTTGGATCTGCACCAGTCCAACCATCATGGACTTTCCAGTGGCCAACTTTTTGCCAGTGATATTTGAATGGTATTTGAGTTGTCTGGCAACTTCCTGGACTTTATTTCTGGTGGATTCCGGGATTCCGGTTCCGGGCACATTATTTAAAACAAAAGAAACTGTAGTTCTCGATACCCCCGCTAATTTCGCAACATCTGCGCTAGTCGGTCTATCTTTTGACAAGAGATTCTCCGTTTTACTAACACGTGTTACCTAATTCAGTATATAATATTCTTAATCGTTTGTCAATAGGTTTTCATTGAAAATTGAAAATTTCATTGAAAATTCAAAAGTAGCACTCAGTCTATGGTTACTTGGAGTGCCCCCTGTGCGATTTTTCCAATCCAGGCAACTGCTATTAGGAGAAAAAAGGATGGACACTACTTTACTTCTTGACTTGCTGAAAAATCATATCGACATTTCTCAGGTACCCTTTAGCGATCGAGGTTCCCGGCTCT
>CAZAAJ010000112.1:0-6758 GCA_964483135.1 uncultured Anaerolinea sp.
CTGGGACAAGATTGCCAGCAGGGTAAAATCCGTTTATGAAGAACTGGTGAGTAATAAAAGCAACAGCTAAAACCACAAACCTGCCAGCATGTCACAGAAAACCAATCCAACAGCGCTGATTTTCCGCTGCATTGAAGTCGGTGAGTGGAAAATGATCCACCACGTGAACACCAATGTACCTACCAGTGAGCCATGCGGACGGAATAAAATACCAATGTCCAGGCATTTGTCCAACCCTGGATCAGTTCAATGGTTTTTATTAAAACGAATCAGCCCACATGAGAAGAAACACAAGGCTGAAGAATCTAATTGTTACCCAACCTATTTTTCGCCAAAATATCATCAGGAGTAAGGCAGCAATACCCCAAATGATCAAGGAAATTACGCTGTAAAAACCAAGTCCATCCGTGAGGTTTAGGAATTGCAGCACCTACCTAAGGAGAACTCCGAGGCTAATTCCATAAGCCGCACATTTGTTTTCATCCTGGTCATTAACAATCCCCCTGGCCAGTAAAAAATCTCTCAAGCCAGCAGCAGTAAAGAGAAAATAAATAATCCAGCATAGCCCAGGTATTTATTGATGAAAAGATGCATCAGGCGCGTGGAAAATACCAGCCCCAGCAGGTAGAGGGCAGTGCCAAAACCATCATAAAGCTTGCTGACTGATTCAGTAATAAATCCATTCATACTGATGATGAACTTTTCCCGGGTAAATTAAACCTTTTTAAGTTTTGATGCCCTGCGGACTGCCTGCTTACCATACTTTTCATTCAAACTGTCTAATGCTTCGAGCAGTTTTCTTTCCTTTTCACCAGATGTATCCCACAAACTCATCTGGTGGGCAGTATCGATCAAGTCAGATCCGCCTACTCCGATCAACCTCACCGGTCTGCCGTCAAACCAGATATCGCGCCAGAGTTTTTCAGCTACGGAATAGATTACGCTGTCCTGGTCGGTGGGTTGCTCAAGGCGCACCTGGCGTGTGTGCGTAGAAAAATCACTCCATCGAATTTTCAAGCGGACAATCCTGGCGCATACTTCATCCTGGCGCATTCGGAAAGCCACCTTTGCAGAAAGATCACGCAACGTCTTACGCAGCTGTTGAGGATCAGCGGTATCTTTGGTAAAAGTCGTTTCCTGGCTGATGGATTTCGCCTCCCGTTCAAGGGTCAAGGGACGGTTATCTATCCCCAGTACGTACGTGTGCAGTTCCGCTCCATACTTTCCAAATAACCGCTCGAGTTCCTTTGGATCGCGGGCTGCCACATCACCTAACGTGCGCATCCCTGCACTTTCAAGCCCAGCTGCCAGCTTGGGGCCAACTCCCCACATGGCAGAAGTTTTTAGCGGTGCAAGGAATTTCGACTCTTCTCCAGCGGGTATAACCAGGATTGCGCGCGGATAACTGCCTGTTTTACTGCGGGCTTTCCCCTGGTCAGTGGCGATCTTTGCCACCAGCTTGTTACTGGCTGCTCCTATTGAACATGGCAGGTGAGTTTTTTGCCACACTTCATCCTGAATACGATGAGCAATCACCTCCGGTGAATCCGGCAGGTCAGTCACATCGATAAAAGCCTCATCAATCGAGATTTGTTCCACAAGTCCGGAAACATTTCGCAGGATTTCCATGACCTCATTTGATTTCGTTGAGTAATCCGCATAACCGCTGGAGACCAGGATCAATTCCGGGCAAAGGCGTTTAGCCTGTCCGGTCGGCATGGCCGAATGCACCCCCATTTTTCGTGCCGGGTACGAACAGGAGGAGATCACCCCCCTATGCTCAGCGCTTCCGCCAACTGCGAATGCCTTGCCAGCCAGGGATGGGTCTTTGAGTTCTTCAACCGCGCAAAAAAAAGCGTCGAGATCCAGGTGGAGTATCTTACGAATCCTGTTCATTTGCATATCTTATTTTAGCACATAAGTTCTAATTTCGTTCATTGTATTAGGGGATCTTTCAATCCCCTTGAATTCATCTTAATTGCAGACTTTATCACCCTTTCATGGCTGCCTTGAGTGAGTCGATCGCTTCGATTGGCGTAGGATCAACGTCATAAGCCATTGCCAGGTAATAAGCGGTGTAATCCCCAAACAATAATGATGTCCATATTTGGGCCAGTTTTGACTTTCCCTGGGAGGCAACTATATCAGTATTCAGCCCTTCCACCATCATCACCTGGCGTGTAACTTCAGCACGTTTAATATTCCGGGGGTTGCCCAAATCAGCATCCAGGAAGATCCGGATCTCCTGTGATAAAGCCGATTCAGGATTATATATTCCAGCAAGGGTATTGTGATCTGCTTCCGGTAAGAATTCAAAATTAGCTTCTGCTTTTGCCACTTCATTGATTTGGCATTTCCACCTGCGTGCCACCGGCACCATAAATCCGCTGGCAAAGATGGTCACTGTCCGCCCAACCATTTGCCCAGCCATTCGCTTGGCAGGGTTATCTTTTACAGCCACATCAGCATGTAAAGACCCGGCAAGCTCCTTCATTGCGGAAACAGCATCTTCCAATTCGTGTGTAGGATCCGAAATCAACCCTAACCGGGTGAATAATGCCAGCAGCAATCCAAAAGAAAATCCGACAGCCGCCCTTGGCTGCCCGTGGTGCTGGAATTCCCATACGGGCAATCCTGCATTCTTCAATAAACTCTTTAAATTTCCCCCGGTTGTAATCCCTACCAGCTGGCAATTCTTCCTGCAGGCTTCATCGAAGGCGGATAATGTTTCTTCGGTATTCCCTGAATGCGATGAAAGCACAACAAGAGTCTCACGTTCCCTGGCAAACGCTGGCAGCCCATAATCACGGTGAACAATAACTGGAACTTCAACCTTGTCATACAGGTAGCTGGCAAGCAGGTCAGCGCCAATCGCAGAACCACCCATCCCGCAGATAATTACGCGCCGGATATCATTCATTTGCGGCAAAGGCAGCGACAACCCAAGTTTCCATGCAGTTTGAAGCTGCCCAGGAAGCCCGTCAATATGTTCCAGCATTCCCTGTTGATCAAGGATCTCGAATTGTTTAGTTTCATCCAGGTTCATTTTATAATCCTTAAAAAATCGGTATGGCTTCGATTTTACCCGATTACTGCCGAAGCTTAATCACAAAACAGGCGGAAGTTCTGCCTGTTTTGTTTATAAATGATTGGTTATTTTTTTATCTTTTTTACCAGCTCAAGGAACTCTTTCCACTCTTCTTCAAACATATGAATGGTCACATTGTTAAGCTCGATATTGTAAGTGGTCTCACCATCGGGTTCCTCAGCGCTCCAGATGGCATAGCTGTCTGTTTCAGCCATCGTCGTAACCTTCGGGTCATAAGTCTCAACCATTTTTTCTCCTTTTTATAAAAACCTATTTTGAATTATTTTTTTTGGATATCTTTTTCTTTTCCTGTCTTCGGTTAGTCTTATTAAAAAGTTTAGCACGGAAACGGAAAATTGTATCGGACAACGGCTCAGGTTTTGGATAAGTTTCCATTCCTTCCCAGGGATCCACATCCAACAACTTCCGGGCAACATAGGTAAGTAAAAGTTTTAATGAAGCCAGGACTGGCGCAGACAACAATACCCCAATGAATCCAAACAGGCTCGCTGAAACCAGCACCATTACCAGCACCGCAGCCGGATGGACTTTTAGCGCATTTGACATCACGCGCGGGCTTACAAAATTATCAATGACCACATCAGAGACCCAGGCGCAGCCCACCACGATCAATGCGTATGGTAACGGCAGCAGGTTGAAGTAATTGGTCTCGAAAAGCGCGACCAACCCGTACGTCGTCCAGGCAATGAACGGTCCGACGTATGGAACGAATCGGGCTAAACCTGCCAGCAATGCCAGCAGGAAAAAATACCTGACACCTAATGTACCTAGCAGGAGCGAATACCATGCTACTGTAACAAGGAATACAATTAGCTGCCCTCGCAAGAATGCATTCCAAATCTGGGAGAGCTGCGTTCCCATCCTGCGGATATCCTCTTCATACTTTGGAAGAGTCAGCTTGATCATCCCTGCACTGACACCACCGCTTTCAGCCATGATGAAATAAGAGATCAATAGAATGAATACAGTCCAGGTGATAGTGGAACCGACACCTGAAGCAATTGACCCCAAAAGACTGCCAATCGTCCCCAGGGTTGAATTGATCACCCCCTGGAATTGCGTGGTAAGGTCTGATACTTGTAACTTCGAAAGGTCTAAAATCCATGGACCAATTTTTAGCGGTTCAGAGGTGATCTTGATAAGCCAACCGGGCAAGTTGCCAATGATCGACTGCAGGTAAGTGATCAGGTTCTGGATCTGATCAAATATCGAGATTCCTCCCCATGTAAGCAAGGCGATAACCCCGAAAAAGATTACCAGATAAATTATTGTGGAGACCAAGCGCCATGGGATTTTGAGTTTTCGATTTAGAAAAGAAGCCAGAGGGTGGATTAAATAAGCGAGGACAAACGCAAATAACAGGGGCGCGATGAAGTTCTGAAATCGGAACAGTATTGCCAGGCTTAAGCCTGCAATGGTCAGCGCAATTACGGCCTTGGCAGAACTACTCCACCTGGGTGAAGAGGTATCCTTATTGTCATCTATCATCGTTAGTCATCATCTCCCATTAACATTATAAGAGAAATAAAGAAAAACTGGCTGATTCTCAGCCAGTTTTATCTTGTTTTTTTAGCCTAGCAGGTGCCTGCGCCAAAAAGTATGTTCAGAATATCACCGATAAAAGGCGCGCACCAGCTTTTAGTGAGATCAATGATAACCAGCGGGATCACGCAAAAAACGACAATGATCGCTAGCAGGACGAGAATGATCACCAGGGCTTTCGATTTTTTCTTTGGTTGATATTGTCCATATCCAGGGGTATTCGGTGGTTGGATCATTCCTCCACTTGGAGGTGGGACTATAACCGGACCCGGTACTGCCGGAATTAGAGCTGGCGGAGGCATTATTACTGGTTGCGGTGATGGCGACTGGACAACGGGAGTCGGGATTTCTTCCACAGCTCTTCTTTGAACAACAACCGTAGCGCTCTGGTCCGATGAGATCATTTCATATTTCAAATTAACCTTTTCACCAATAGTGATCGATTCTCCCGGCTTCAGCACTACCGGGGCTGCGAGCCGTTGGCCGCGGATAAATGTTCCATTGGTTGAACCCAGGTCTTCCAGTATGTAACCTTCAGGCTGGAGAATTAATCGGGCATGCCGGCGTGAGACTTCAGGATCGTTAATTACAATATCATTGCTCAAGTCGCGCCCCAGTTGCAACTCCGTTTTTTCAAGGGGGTATTCAGTTCCTGCGCCATTTCCAGACACAAGGATCAAACGATATGTATTTGTCATGTCTCCTCCTTAAATTCTTCTCCTAGTGTAGCAATCCATCTAACACATGTCAACCAATTGTACACATTTTAATACAAATTTTAATATAACGAAAACAGCCAATTTTAGGCTGTTTTTGTACCCCGCCATGCCGTGTGTTACGTAGTTTTGAACCTGCCTAAGCAGGATGGGCCCTACCACAGACGACCCGCCTTGGCCGAAGCCTATCGCGTTACACTTGTGAGAAGAGAGCCCTATTTTTCTACTGTTGGCTCAAAACCGGTGTCGTAGCATCACGCACACGGCAGGGTGATTTTTTATACCATGTTTCAGGTAAAATGAGTAGACATTGATTTTCAAGTGGAACTGTATGGAATCAACACAAAGATGTTTTATCGCGTTAGAGATCCCCGGGGAGGTTCAAAAAGCTTTAGCCAGGGTAATTTCAAGTGCCAATTTGTCCACCGACAATGGATTCCGCCCTGTTCGCTTCGGGATGATCCATATCACACTTAAATTTCTCGGGGATACTTCCTTACTGCTCATCCCAGCTCTCAAACGAGGTCTCTCTGAGATTGTTTCACAGACTCCACCTTTCGAGGTACTGGTAAGAGGAGTGGGAGCATTTGCCTCATGGGATCATCCGAGGACGATTTGGGCAGGGTTGATTTTTCCGCCAGAGCTAAAAATTATCGCTTCTAAGGTTGATCAAATGTGCGCATTACTGGGTTTTCCTTCAGAAAAACGACCTTATTCTCCTCATCTGACATTGGCGCGTGTTTCAGATCGGCCTGACCGTGAAAAGATAAAACACGCAATGGATCAGTTACGTCAATATCAAAGTACTGAATTCGGAAGCATAAGAGTCACCGGGGTTACCTTATTTCAATCCACATTGGGAACCGGCGGGTCGGTTTATACCCCCATCTCGATTCATAAAACTGGCATGACTAAGGTATGATAAAATCACAAAAATCGTATATCGAGGTGTATTCTGGAATCAATTGATAAAGCACATAAATTAATTAGCCTTCTTGAAGAAAAAAAAGCTGAAAAGATCCTCTTGCTGGATATTCACGAATTAACTCCCCTGACTGATTTCTTCATAATATGCAATGGAACAAGCGACCGCATGTTGCAGGCATTGGCGACTTCCATTCGTGAATTCTGCAAACAGGAATTAAGCCAGCTCGTTAACCTGGAGGGTGATTCCAGGGCTGGGTGGATGATCGCTGACCTTGGCGATGTGGTTGTGCATTTCTTTTCTCCCGACCAGCGAAGTTATTACCGCCTCGAACAATTATGGGACAAAGGGAAAAAGGTCGTCTCCCTTCAATAAAAACAGGAGGTCAAATGACCTCCTGTTTTTTCACTGTAAAGCTGCCAGAATTTCAGCACTGTGCTCAGCCGGCTTTACTTTCTCAAATACT
>CAZAAJ010000113.1:0-6652 GCA_964483135.1 uncultured Anaerolinea sp.
CGGGGCAGGTCACCAACGCGTTACTCACCCGTTCGCCACTAAGACAATATTGCTACTGTCTCCGTTCGACTTGCATGTATTAAGCACGCCGCCAGCGTTCATCCTGAGCCAGGATCAAACTCTCCGTAATATAAACACCTTTCGGTGTGATTCACGAAGTACTCATTGTATTACTTGAAACGACAGGGCATCGTCTTCCTATCACTCTTCAGTTGTTAAGGTTCTGCTTTTTCCAAGGGCCAGATTTTACTCCCGCACCCTCATCTCGTCAAGAGATGGCGACAAAATTGCCGATGATCCTCTGCAGGACGTCATCGGCCTGTCTCGTCAATCGCTTGCGGGTGTAGCCCACAAGCATGCTGCGTATTTGGTTTTGTTATTGATCTGCTGGTTTCAGCGAAATCACCAACGCACTTGGGACACTTATTGTACCGCAACCATCATCGGTGTCAAGGGTTTTTGCGGGGTTCAAGGGATATTTGTTCTCTCTTGAATACTCGCGGGAGAATTGCTCTTAAGTCTGGTATTGGGTTATCAAGGATCTGCTTCATTGAGCAAGATCTTGCGCCGTGTTTTGCGCAACGAGGTCAGATTATACTCTCACAAATATATCTGTCAAGGGTAAATCAGTGTCAATTTCAAAATTGGTTAATCGGTATTTATGCCGGGAACAAAACTCCTTCTGGAATAGTCTCATACTATATATGAAATATCCGGATGTTATAATCTGCCAGTATGATTGCCACTAAATCCTCGTCTCCGCTCATTATTCGCCTGCTTAAATCCCTCGGGTTGGGAGTTACACTTTTCCTGGTTTTCCTGCTGGCGGCAAACCTGCTCTTTTCTGTATTCTATTCAAATCGTATCCTGCCGGGAGTGACGATGAACGGTCTCCCCCTCGAAGGACTGACGGTCGACGAAGCTACCAGTGTGATCGGAAAAGCCATCACCTTCCCCGATACCGGGGTGATCCTGTTGGCAACCGGCGACAAATCCTGGTCAGTAACCCCCGTGCAGCTTGGCATTTACCTGGATCCAAGGTCTTCAGCCCAGGCAGCTTATGCCGTCGGGCGCAAAGGGAATCTATTGGAAATCCTGGCAAAGCGTATATCTTCTTTTACCAGTACCAGCCAGGTGTTTCCGACCTTCATTTATGATCAGAAAGCCTCGGTCGCCTTCCTGGAGCAAATCGCCTCACAGATAAACCAGCCCATCCGCGAAGCCGTCTTGAGCGTCAACGGCACCGAGGTGGTGGTTACTCAGGGTCAGGCCGGCATCCAGCTCGATTTTGCCACCTCGCTTATCGGCATTAACAACCAGGTGCAGACGATGCAAAACGGCACTGTTCAACTGGCAGTGCTGCAAACCGTTCCGGGAGTACTGGATGCCTCAACCCAGGGCGAGCTGGCACGAAGTATTTTGAGCCAGCCTTTTACCCTTACTGTTCCAGCCAACCTGGGGGTAGTTGATCCGGTTCAAATCCAGCCCGATGTGCTTGCCAAAATGCTGGTATTTAATACCAGCACGGGTACAACCGGCTCGGAATTAACGGTGGGAATTAATCCGGTCCTGATGAAAGCCTATCTTTCTTCCATCTCTGGCGCGCTTAACGCTTCTCCCGAGAATGCCCGCTTCATTTTTAATGACGATTCCCGGCAGCTTGAGCTGCTCCCGGATGGACATGCCACCATCGGGCGCACGGTCAATGCAGAAGGATCATTCGCAGCGATCGACAGCGCCATCCGTGCTGGGGCACATAATGCGGAGCTCGTGTTTGATATTAACAACCCGCCAGTTATGGATGATGCAAAAGGGTCTGACCTGGGGATCACCGAATTGGTATACGCTTCTACCTCATATTTCCGCAGCTCAACTACTGACCGGGTACAGAACATCAAAACCGCTTCGAGTCGCTTTCATGGACTGCTCATTGCCCCCGGCGAGACCCTTTCGATGTCAGATGTGCTGGGCGACATCACCCTGGATAATGGGTATGCTGAAGCCATGATCATCCTGGGCGACCAGACCATTAAAGGCGTGGGCGGCGGCGTATGCCAGGTGAGCACCACACTCTTCAGGACCGTCTTTTACTCAGGGCTGGAGATCCTTGAACGCCACTCACACGCCTACCGGGTGGGGTACTATGAACAAACTTCCAGCGGACATAACCAGGACCTGGCCGGGCTGGATGCGACAGTGTTTGTGCCCATTGTGGATTTTAAATTCCGCAACGACACTCCCTACTGGCTGCTAATGGAAACATATGTCAGCTCCTCCAATTACTCCCTGACGTGGAAATTCTATTCCACCAAAGACGGACGCACGGTTGACTATTCCTCGACCGGTTTGACTGACGTGGTAAAAGCACCTGATCCAGTGTACAGGGAAAACCCGGATCTGCCGCAGGGCACCAAGAAACAGGTGGATTGGGCAGTGGATGGCGCCACGGTGACCATTATTCGAACAGTGACCAAGGATGGTCAGGTAATCCACAATGACAGGTTTTACACCAAATACCAGGCATGGGGCGATGTTTATGAATATGGGCCTGGCACGGAAGGCATCCCCACCCCAACCCCGTAGCCATGATTTTACGGGTGGTAAAATTGGGTTATAAACAAAAATTTATGGAGCAAGAATGGTAAATTCTGAATTACTGGATATCCTGCGCTGCCCGGTGTGCGTAAAAGAAGAGAAAGGGTTGTTAACCCTCACCCGCGAAACCTGGCTGGTATGTGCCGATTGCGGGCGTAAATATCCGATTGTCGAAGATATCCCGGTCATGCTGATCACTGAAGGCGATAAATGGCGTAAAACCGAAATCTCCGCTTTACCCCTTCCCCCACCATACCCTGATTAAACATTCATCCTGATGTTATAATCCAACAAATTTATTGGTACCAATCTTGCAACGCAAGTGGTGTGTTTAAACTTTAATAAGGCAAAAAGGTCCCAAAACTATGACTCAAAACAACAGCCGCCCCATGACCCGCCCAAAACGACGCAGCAAAATGGAAATGGATAATACCGCCAAGCTCCTCCTGGCTGGTTTTGCCATTGTCGGTATCCTGCTGGCAATTGTCGGCGGAAAATTCGTGTATAACCTGGTAAAAGGCTGGTCGGTCACATCGCTTTCCGGCGCTCCAGTGGGATCCATTAACACCAGCAACCCGGCAAATACACCCGGGAATGCATTACAAACAAACACCGCGCCTAATGCGGCTTCGTGGGATGGTAAAAGCCGCATCAATATCCTATTACTCGGGTTGGACTACTCAGACGAACGCGCTGCCACTGAAGGAGCGCCCAGCCGGTCAGACACCATGATCCTGGTCACCATTGACCCGGTATCCAAGACACTCGGGGCGCTCTCTATCCGCCGCGACCTGTGGGTCAATATTCCTGGGCATGATTACAACAAGATCAACAGCGCACATTTTCTTGGACAAATTGATAACATTCCCGGCGTTGGCGGACCAGGCCTTGCCATGCAGACCGTCGAAGAATTCCTGGGGGTTCCGATTGACTTTTATGCCCGCGTCGACTTCAATACCTTCGTAAAACTGGTGGATGAAATCGGCGGTGTTCCGATAAACTTGCAGGAACCGATGCTGATGGATCCCTTTCACACGGGCATGCCATTCTGGCAGCCTGCAGGCTGGGCGACCATGCCGGGTGCTTACGCACTTGAGTATGCGCGACATCGCGACGATGCCTCCGGTGGAGATGTTGGCCGCGGCAACCGCCAGATGGAAGTCATCCAGGCGATCTTTAAACGCATCATGGACTGGAACCTGATGCCAACGTTGATCGCACGCGCTCCAGCTCTTTACGCGGAACTCTCTTCCGGCGTTCAGACCAACCTGACCCTGGGTCAGGCAATCCAACTGGGACTTTTGATGACAAAAATTCCCGAATCCAATTTTAAAACCTACAATATCACCTATGATTATTGCTCTCCAGAGATGATTTGGACATCAACTGGCGAAACCTATATCCTGCGCCCGTTCATGGATAAGATCCGCATCCTGCGGGACGAAATCTTCGTTAACGGCACAACCGCTGCAGCACCCGTTGTGCTTGCTACCGATACCGGGCAGCAGGTATCCGGCGATGGCCTGTCCCTCGCCAAGGCGGAAAACGCCCGGATTGAGGTGCTTAATGGGTCATCGGCAGGCGGCCTGGCAGACGCCACTGCGACCTACCTCACCTCGCAAGGATTAAACGTTATTGCCACAGGCAACGCGACTGAAGCCTATACCTACACAACCATCGTGCTGCACAATGCCACTCCATATACACTTTCATACCTGGCACAGTTGATGGGCAATATTCCCAACAACCGCATTTATAACCGCTATGAACCCAACGGGAATGTGGATATCACGGTTTACCTGGGCAGTGATTGGGCTAACAGCAATCCGATGCCAAATTAATTATGGAAATTGATAAAAAAATCCCGAACGGGATTTTTTTATTTAAGGCTGTTGAAATAATAGGAAAATGGAGCCGGGGGCTGAACCGGAACTTCCCGTCTTACAGGAAGGAATTTTTACCCCAGACACTAGCTGACCGGCTTCCCCTACGCGCAGGGCATACTCCATCCCGGTGGTCATTACATAATTCGCATACCCCTCGTTGATCTCCGGATAAAGCCCCGTGAAGAAGGTTTCTGAACCTCCATTCACCTGTGAAAGCTGAATCCTCACCCCGGGAATAGGCTTGTCGTTGGCATCTCTCACTTCAATTTCAATCATTGGTGTTTTGGGCAGGGGATCACACACGGATTCCTGTTTGACCAACACAAATGGTGCGCCCAGTGTCGGCGAGGGAGTTGCCGTCGGCCGGGGGGTAAATGTGGCGATCAGGGTACGGGTGGGAGCAATGGTGACGGTCGGAGTTTTCGGTGTAACCGCCTGTGTTGGCTCAAGTATCGCCAGGGTTGGCGCCACTTTTGTTCCAACACCAACGGCAAGGGGGGTGATACGCAGGGATGGTTGATTGACCGCTGCACCTAAGAGTGCCAATCCACGCGCGATCTGGTCGTCACCGTTGTTTGCCAGCGTGTTCTGCGCCTGCTGGATCAGGGCGGAAGACGGATTGATATCCTTGAGTAATGTTATCCTTGCCAGTGCACGGGCAGTATCCGCTTCCACGAGATACGCCCTGGCCACCAGCTGGCGGTAGGTCTCGCGATCCTTTGTTCGCAAGGTGGATGGCTCTGTGTCAATATACCTGACGGGAACGATAAACAACGAAAAAAGAACTCCCAGGGTGATTCCCAGCAGGGTGCCAGTTAAAAGATGCCATTGACCCTGTTTTTGTCTCACTGGCCCGCTCCTTTGGCGGCATTGGTCAGGGCAATTTCCAGGTCAGCTATGGCACGCATTTCCCGCTGTGAAAAACCAAATTGCTGTCCCACCAGCAGTGCTTCCTGCACTACCGGTATTGAATCCCCTTTTGTTGAAATAACCTTCAAGTCTTTAATGGCTGCGTCAAGATCCTGGTTGGACGCATATAGTTCACTGACCATGACCACATAATCGGCTTTGAAATCGGTCCGCAATGAAGAAAGCGTGGTGTTCTTTACCCCGGCCGGGTTGATCACCCATCCGTAGATCAACCCCAGCACAAAACCAATGAGGATGAAAAGTAAAAACCCGATCAATCGCGACTTTTTCAATTCAGATTCATTTCCTCATCATCGGTATTTGAATATTGTGTTTACGGGCAGTATCGATCGCTTCCGGGTAACCGGCGTCCACGTGCCTCACCACGCCCATGCCTGGATCTGAGGTGAGCACGCGTTCCAAGCGCACAGCCGCTTCAGGTGTGCCATCTGCCACGATCACCATACCCGCATGCTGGCTGTACCCGATACCCACCCCACCGCCGTGATGGAAGGATACCCACGTGGCACCATTGGCTGTGTTGATAAGCGCATTCAGGATAGGCCAATCACTGACCGCGTCTGTGCCGTCGAGCATGCCTTCGGTTTCACGGTTCGGTGATGCCACCGAGCCGGCATCCAGGTGGTCGCGCCCGATGACAATGGGAGCTTTCACCACTCCCTTCGCAACCATCTCGTTGAATTTCAATCCGGCTTTGGCGCGGTCCCCATATCCCAACCAGCAGATGCGCGAAGGCAACCCCTGGAAGGGTACCTTTTCGCGTGCTAATTTTAACCAGCGCTGCAAATGCTCATCCTGGGGGAAGAGGGCTGCTACAGCCTCATCGGTACGGTAAATATCTTCGGGATCTCCGGAAAGGGCAACCCAGCGGAACGGACCCTTGCCTTCGCAGAAGAGCGGGCGAATATACGCCGGTACAAATCCCGGGAAATTAAAGGCGTTCTTCACCCCGCGGTCAAAAGCGCGCTGGCGAATATTATTGCCATAATCGAATACTTCTGCACCGCGTTTTTGCATATCCAGCATGGCGGTCACATGGGCAGCCATTGAATCCATCGAACGATTGCGGTACTGTTCCGGATCCTGTTGACGCAGTGTATCCGCCTCTGCCAGGGACAACCCCGCAGGGACATAACTCATCACATCATGTGCCGAGGTCTGGTCGGTCACCACATCCGGGGTCACACCGCGCAGTACGAGTTCGGGGTAGATCTCTGCCGCATTCCCCACCAGTCCGATCG
>CAZAAJ010000114.1:0-6597 GCA_964483135.1 uncultured Anaerolinea sp.
TGATGATCCTTCTCGAGTAAAAAGAATCGGCTGTCAAATAGTAAGAAACCTGAATTCACCGGATATATTGGTTATAAATGAAGTTCTGGATGACAGCGGGATTCAAGATGATGGGGTTGTGACTTCACAGAAATCCCTGGAACTATTAACCAAATCCATAATTGATTGCGGTGGGCCTGTGTATGCGTATAGTGATAATCCTCCAAAAAATAATCAGGATGGAGGAATAGCAGGTGGAAATATCCGTACATGTGTGCTTTATCGACAGGACGGTGACCTGATTCTTGATAAACCAAATATAACAATCGAAGGGTTGGTCAAAAATAATAATGTTTATTCGATAAAAACAAACCCCATGAGAATTTTTTCTGATAATGAATTCTTTCTTGGAACTCGCAAACCAACGATCTGGTTGTTTTCATGGAGAGGGGAGCAATATGTAATTATTGGAACCCACTTGGTCTCTCAATCCGCCAATACTCCTGATTGGGGAACCTTGCACCCAGTTGAAAAGCCCGAACAATTAAAAAGAGAAAATCAGATGAGATTAATAAACAACTATCTGGCTCAACAGAATCTTTTGGATGTAAAGACAAATACAATAATTTTGGGAGATTTCAATGATTATCCGTGGTCCGATACGATCAAAATATTGAGACAAAATCAAGCATTAGTTTTTTTGAGAAGCATTGATGAGACAGAAAACTTCAGTTATATCCATGAAGGGAATGCCTTTCAATTTGATTACATAGTTGTAAATCAAAACTTAAGTAACAGAATTACGCAATTCTTTTTGCCCCATATCAACACAATTTATAACTCAAATGATCAAGTTTCTGATCACGATCCAGTTTTGGTGGAGATATCAGAACAGAGGTAATTTATGGGATTTAATATGCCTTTAGTAAGGTTCCTACTTAAAACCCAAATGCTATAATTGCCATCATGGAACAGGAAAAAAAGTCCGGATTTTCACTGAACACGGGGACTGACCTGGCATTTGCGCTGGTAGTATTTATTTCGTTTTTTACAATATTTAGCAGTGCACCCATCACAAATCCGCTCTCGATGTTATTGATAATTTTCCTAGGCATTGCTTATGTAACAATCGGGATTTATGGTTTTTCTTATGCGCAGCGTTCGGAATCATCAAAAACAAAAATATTCTATTTTGTGACCCAATTTTTATTGGGTGGTTTTATCGTATACCTAGGAAAAGGCGCAGGAATTAATGCATTGGTGTTACTGCCTCTAGTTGCTCATTCTGCGATGATGCTTGATCAGGATAAATTATTGATCGTAAATGTAGGAATTATCGTTTCGTATATCCTTTCTGTTTTTGGATATTCTCATAGCCTTCAAGAAATCTGGAAGGGCGCCCCATTCTTTTTTGCAGGGCAAGTGGTGATATTAATCTTTACTCAAATGGCTGTGACTGAATTAAACGCTCGAATTCGATTGCAGACACTTGCGGATGAATTATCTGAGGCAAATAAGCATCTACAAGAATATGCGAAAAAAGTAAAAGACCTTACGATAACTCAGGAACGAAATAGAATGGCCAGGGAAATTCATGACGGTTTAGGGCATTATTTAACGATCTTGAATATGCAACTTAAAGCAGCTTCTGCTACTTTAGGAAAAGATAATGATAAATCACACCGAATGATTGAGAATGCAATCCATTTGACATCAGAAGCGTTGATCGATGTTCGAAATTCAGTTTTTACATTAAGACAAGATCCCGGAGAAATTAAACCTTTAGTGGATAGAATCAGAGATATTATTGATTCATCAACAAATAATGATAGAAAATTTATTTTCAAAGTAGTCGGAAACCCTGTTCACTTGAAACCGCAAATTGATCTTTCGCTTTACCGGGGGGTACAAGAAATGGTTAATAATGTTATCAAGCACTCCAAATCAAAGAATGCGGAAATTACGCTTAATTATTCCAACCCAGACACAGTAACATTATCCTGTGAAGATGATGGAATAGGAAACGAGAACTTTAAGAATGGATTTGGACTTAATGGAATGAATGAACGCGTAAAATTACTTAATGGAGAAGTTCAAATAAATACTCAAAAAGATAACGGTTTTAATATTAGAATTATTTTACCGAGATGAGATGTCAATAAAAATATTAATAGCAGATGATCAATCTTTATTCAGAGAAGCGCTTCGGACGCTCTTAAGCGCTTATCCTGGACTTGATATAGTTGGCGATGCTTCAAATGGTGAAGAAGCACTGAGATTGGCCTTTACATTGAATCCTGATGTTGTGCTAATGGATTTACGGATGCCAATAGTAGATGGGGTTGAAGCCACAAGAAAAATAGTTAAATTAGGAAAGAATATTAAAGTTATCGTACTAACGACCTTTGATGATGATGAGACTGTTTTCGATGGCCTTCGTGCTGGAGCAGTTGGGTACTTATTAAAAGATGTTTCGGCAGATAAATTAATCGAGGCGATCAGAGCTGCAGCTAAAGGGGAATATTTCCTCCTTCCTTCGATCACTGCCAAAGTTGTATCTGAATTTTCACGAATTTCACGGCCCATTGCGTCAGGTGGACCAAATAAAATATTACCTGATCCGTTGTCAACAAGAGAAATTGAGATTCTCAGGTATGTGGCTACAGGTGCCAGCAATCGAGAAATAGCAGAAACACTGGTCATCTCAGAAGGAACGGTTAAGAATCATTTGTCGAGTATTCTGAGCAAATTAGGCGTAAGGGATCGTATGCAGGCAGTTCTTAAGGCAAAAGAATATGGGATCATTACAATCTAAAATTAAAAAGCAGGAATCATCCAGTTTTAGTGAATTTTTACATTATGCCCCTATGTTAGGTACGACTTTAATTATCGGGGGATTACTTTTATTTATTGACCAAAGGATCCATACTGGCTGGATTCCCATCTCAATCCCGGTATTTACTGGTTTAGTCATACTAATCTACGGATTTGTTTTGAATGAACAAGGTTGGATTTTAGCAGGCTTTGCGGTAACCAGTTTAACAGGAGCATTATTCCTGATTTTTCAACCATTTATTAATATTGAGACCAATCTAAAAATTTCAATTGGATTGACATTTTTTGCTTTAAACTGGTTTGGTGTTCTATTATCAATAGGACTTATAAAAAAGAAAATTCTTTGGTGGACATTATTATTAATTACAATAAGTTTAGCACTGGCAATTATTTTCTATTTTGGCACCTTTACTTTTCTATACTTTGTATTAGGGCTTTCACTGGCTATTGGATTCTCATTACTTAGTTGGGGAGTAATAAAGAATTTTCTTGGCTTACAAATTGCTGGATTATTGGTCAGTACAATTGGAGTTGGGATTTTCCAGGGTTGGAATACGGTCGGAGACATCAATGGTTTGCGAGATACCGGCTACATGCTGGTATGGTTTTCTTTAGGATGGATATTAATCACTGTTTTTTCCAGAATATTTAAGAAAAAGTTCATATGGTGGCCATTGATCCCGGGAGGAATTCTTGCAATGGTTGGATCTGGTCTTTATATAGGAGGAAATCCCGAAAATGCTGCGGCATTTCTCCAAAATATGGGGTCTATCGGATTAGTGTTGTTAGGAGTCTATTTGATCTTGTTGAAATTTGGATTAAATAAATAAATTAATTAATCAACCTAATAATCTTTTCTTTATTTTCAAGTGTAATCAACTCGCCAGCATTAATCATTTCATTTACCCGTTGAAATCCGAAAAATAAGCTAATATTCGGATCTATTTCAGGTGAAAGAAGCAGGTCTGGTGGATTGTGTAAGAGATTTAAATCAGTGAGCATGCGAATTTTAATGATCTCCGCCAGATAATATTCCCGAAGGAATTCGGGAAACTTTGACTTAGGATATGGGTTCGATAAATCTCCTGAGAACGGAAAACTGGACAACGATTGATGTACATCCACGGCAACGATTGGTTGATTAGTTTTTTCCCGCATGATAGATACAGGTAGATTGTTGACCACCCCCCCATCTGCCAGGATTCGATCTTTACTCTCAAAAGGGGAAATGAAACCCGGTACCGCGGTAGTAGATAGAATTGCATCAAGCAGGTTTCCGCTATCTAGGATTTCTTCTCTTCCGGTGGATAGATTAACGGCATTCATGAATAAGGGCACTCGTGCGTCTCGAATATCAATTTTTTCATCGACGAACCTGGAAAGAAAAACTCTTAATTTTTGACTTAGGACTATACCTTTATGGTGAGGTGTGATGTCCACAAGTTTTATTATTTCTCTAGTTGTAGAATATCTCCGGGCGATGGTTTCAATTTCTTTTATTGGGATGCCTATGGCGTATAGACATGCAATCAGCCCTCCCATGCTGCATCCCCCTATTGATGAAATATCAACTTTAAGTTGATCTAAGGCTTTTAATACTCCAATGTGTGCCAACCCTCTGGCGCCTCCACCACTAAGGACCAAGGCAATTGATTTTTTAGTCAGCATATAAGGATTATAAAATACTTTGATAACGGAAAGGGGTATGATTTACCCTGTTCACATAATCGTCTCTCTGATATTATATCTGGTCGTTCTATTCATTAAGAGACAGACAGGAAAGTTATGATCACAGAAAGAAAAGACATACGTAATATCGCAATTATTGCTCATGTAGACCACGGCAAAACAACCTTGGTCGATGGACTGTTAAAACAAGCAAGAGTATTTCGAGAAAACCAGGCAATTATTGAACGGGTCATGGATTCTAACGATCTCGAAAGGGAGCGTGGAATTACCATTCTTGCTAAGAATACCGCAATTGAAATCCCCGATAAGACAACCGGGAAAATGGTAAAAATTAACATTGTTGACACACCCGGTCATGCGGACTTTGGCGGTGAAGTCGAGCGGGTAATGAATATGGTGGATGGTGTGCTCCTGTTAGTTGATGCTGCTGAAGGACCAATGCCACAAACAAGATTTGTGCTGAAAAAAGCTTTGGAACGAGGTCATCGGGCAATTGTGGTGATCAATAAAATGGATCGAAAGGATGCTGATCCTGATCGGGCAGTTAATTTAACTTTTGATTTATTTTTAGAGCTTGGCGCGACAAATGAACAGGCTGATTTTCCAATTATCTATGCTAATGCAATAACTCAACAAGCTGGGGTCACTCGAGAATTGGAGAAGGACCTTCAACCATTGTTCAACGCCATCCTTAAAACTGTACCAGGCCCGGCAGTTGATTTTGATTCTCCTCTTCAATTGTTAGTCACAAACTTAGGCTATGATGAATACCGGGGCGTTACTGCAGTAGGAAGAATTCATTCAGGAACGATTAAAAGCGGACAAAATGTGGCAAGGATTCAGAAAAATGGTGTTATTCTGCCTGAAAAAGCCAGGTATCTGTATATATTCCAGGGACTGGACAAAATCGAAGTTGATTCTGCAAGCGCTGGCGAAATAGTAGCAATTGCTGGTCTTGAGGGTATCGCCATCGGTGAAACTATCGCAGATGCTGAAAATCCGATCGCTTTACCGATTATTGAAGTCGAAGAACCGACCGTCAGAATGACCTTCGGAGTCAACACTTCACCCTTTACAGGAAAAGAAGGGAAGTGGGGTACATCTAGAAAGTTAAGAGAGCGGTTATTCGACGAGTTAAAGAACAATGTGGCTTTGCGTGTAGCCGAGACTGAATCTCCCGATACTTTTATCGTTTCCGGGAGAGGGGAGCTTCACCTGGCAATCCTAATTGAAACAATTCGCAGAGAAGGATATGAATTCCAGGTTTCAAGACCAGAAGCGATTATTAAGGAATCTGAGTCTGGAGAGCTACTTGAACCTTTTGAAGAATTACATATAGATACAAGCCCCGATACTGTAGGAACAGTGGTAGAGATGCTTGGCAGCCGTCGTGGGAAAATGCTGGACATGCTAAATAACCCTGATAACACAGTTCATTTACGTTACCTTGTACCAACCCGTGGATTGTTGGGATTTCGCTATCAATTTTTGACTGCGACGAGGGGAAATGGTACGCTTAATTCACTATTCCATGGATATTTACCTTTGGCTGGTGCCATAACTTCAAGATCTACCAGTTCGATTGTTTCCTGGGAAAATGGCCTTTCTTCCACTTATGGGTTAAAAAATGCGGAAGAAAGAGGAGTCTTATTCATTGGCGCAGGAGTTGATGTTTATGAAGGGATGGTTGTTGGTGAAACTCAAAGACCGGATGATTTATCTGTAAATGTTTGTAAGAAAAAACATTTGACCAACATGCGGTCCTCGAATAAGGACATTGAAATTCGCCTGACGCCACCGTTAAACATGAGCCTTGATCAGGCAATCGAATACCTGGCGGAAGATGAACTATTGGAGGTTACACCAATAAATTTCAGAATACGCAAACGGATTTTGAATACAGAAGAAAGAGGAAAACAAACCAAAAAGGCCAAGGAAGTACTTAACGAGATTTAAGAAGTAAAGATACTTGCCTCTCTGTCAATTGCTCTGTCAATTGCCTCAACCCCTTCTCAGTGCTCGCACAGTTGCCTCTGCACAGTTGCCTCTGCACAGTTGCCTGCACAGTTGTGCACAGTTGCCTGCACAGTTGTG
>CAZAAJ010000115.1:0-6495 GCA_964483135.1 uncultured Anaerolinea sp.
ATCCGGCAGCACGCGCTCAAAACCCAGCGTCAACTGCCCGCTTTCCTCCTCCAGCACCTTGAGGAGCAAACTTAATTTCGTCACCTCCACTGCCTGCGCGTCGATATCCACGCCGTGCAGGTTGTTGGTGAGGATGCGCTTCTTCTCGGCAGTCGTCAGCCGCCAGCCGCCGCCAACCGGGAAGATCGGCTCATTCCTGCGTTTCGCCCAGGTTTCGGGGTCATTTTCGGTATAATAGCGGTAGTGCCAGTCCAGCAGGGATTCAAACGCGCCGAGCAGGAAGGAGCCGCTGCCGCAGGCAGGATCCACAATTTTGAAGGAAGAAACCTGTTCGGGGGTCTTGTCTTTCACCAGTTCACCCACCGTATTTTTCACGATGTAATCCACGATGTAAGCCGGGGTGTAATACACGCCGCCCGCTTTGCGTACCTCAGGCTTATCCTCCACTTTGGCCTGCCCCGCCGGGGTCAGGCGCACCACCTTGCCTAAAAATTGCTCGTACACCTGCCCGAGGATTTCCACCGGGATTTCCGTAAAGATATACGGGCAGGGGTAATAAATGCCGTTGATGATCTCCTTGAGCACTTTGTCATCGATGGCAAGCGCCGGGGTGAAGGTATCCGCGGGGGTGGTTTCGCCTTTTTCACTGGCGAGATGGAAGAGACCTGAATTGTATTTGGTATCCGCCCGCCGGAAGAGCTCAACCAAATGCGCGTAAATGCCGGGGGCAGCGGCAAGGGATTTTAGCTGGTCGACGGGTTCAATGCCGCGGTCTTCGCAGATGCGCAAAAAGAGGATGCGGTCTATGGTCATCTGCACCGCGTAATTCAACTGCGCTTCGTCCTTGATGAGGGCTGTATTGCGCAGGGCGATGTTGCGGGCTAGCAGGATGCGCCATTCGGAAATGGTCTTGAGAATATCGTCATCTACTTCGGTGGTGCCTTTTTTACCCTTGTTCTCCCTGGCAAACTTATCGAATGATCCGTTCCACACGGATTCACGGCTGAAAATCGCTGCGATCTCGTCCCATTTTTCGACGTACTCGGTGTAGCGGTAATACTTGTCGCGGCTGGCGGCGGGGGAGTCTGACGGGCTGGGTTTGGGCGCGCAGTTATAAACGGATAATTCTTCAAAATCGGTGAGGATGCTCAGGTCGAGGTGCGCGTTCCAGGCATAGCGGCGCAATTGATAGGCAGGGTGAATATCGTACTTGATATCCACGGCGGGTTTCTTGGCTTCCACGAAGAACTTGCGGTCATGCCCCAGGCGAAAAGCGTAATCAGGGGCTTTAGCAGACCCTTCCACATCGAGGGAATCCTCAACGATGACCTCGCAGTTTTCAGGGGGGTATCCCTTGCTGTTGCCCACATCCCATCCCAGGGCGATGAAGAATTTATCAAGGAACTGCTGGCGCAGTTGTGCTTCGTTGTATTTGCCGGAGCGGTAGGCTTCGCGGTTTTGTTCGAACGTGGCAACAAGTTGATGGATGATTTCAGGTGCGGGCATGGGTTCACTCCCCTTTTGAGTGCATGATGGATTAATTGTACACTTGAACACCAGTAGTTGTAGGTGGGTTCCACGGTTTTTGTGCCCCTCGCGATTTATGCACCCTGAAATCTAGGGCGAGCGAAGTTTGCGAATGGGGTTAACCCACCGATTCTAATAACGCGGTTTACCAATTTTGGAATTTTGTTTTTCCCCTTTCCGTGTTTCGCGTCCTATGCGCCCTTTCGCGTTCTTTGCACCCTGGTGCTTTTCCGGGGGAGCGAAGCGAATAGGGTTCGTGTATTCTGTGGTTTATGATTTTGATTTTCCGATTTTACGGTTTTACCCTTTCGCGTCATTCACGGTTAATGTTCTTAAATTCATGGTTTTAGTTTTCCAATTTTTATGGTTCTCCCCTTTCGTGTAATTCGTGCCTTTCGTGGTTAATGATTTTACCCTTTCGGTTTTTACCCTTTCCGTGTTTCGCGTCCTATGCGCCCTTTCGCGTTCTTTGCACCCTGGTGCTTTTCCGGGGGAGCGAAGCGAATAGGGTTCGTGTGTTCTGTGGTTGCCGCTCTTCATTGCCAAAAAACCAAAATACTTGCCAAATTGACAACTTTTGCCCTAAAAATTCGCCAAACTGATGGGATACGTTTCCTCTCTTTTTATGTAATAATATTATAGAACTTTTGTTCTTACATTACTAAGAGGAGGTGTTCCCTTGTCCGATATGCCCTTACCCGTCCAGACCGAGCAAAAACGCAGGCGTGGTGCCCAACCCGGCAACCTCAACGCCCTCAAGCATGGTTTCTACCTCAATCACTCCAACCTGCGCGGCGCCGCCCCCCTCAGAGCAGCCGACCTGGATAGCGTTTCTGACGCCATCACTGCCATTCGCGAGCACATCCGTCGTACCTCCGAAATGAAAATGGATCACGTCACCCTTGAGGAGGTCTCTGAAGCCACCCGCTCTCTCGCCCTTGCCGGCCTTGCCCTCGTCCGTCTCTTCCACATACAGCAGGCTTTTGCCAATTCCAGCAATATTTTTTACAGTAGGGATAATCCTCAGCCATAAGCCAGTCCATCGATTCGAATTATTCGAACCCGTTTTTAAAATAATTAAACCAATAACGGTGTTTGCTTGATCGCTTTTCTGTGGTTAAATTGACCAACATCATCCTCCCCGGAGAACCCCGTCCATGACCGATTGGGAAACAAAATACAACACTGAAGAATACCTTTTTGGCAGGCGCCCCAACCGCTTCCTGGTCGAAAACCTCGCTGCCCTTCCTAAGGGGAATGCCCTCTGCCTGGGCGAAGGGGAAGGACGCAACGCCGTCTGCCTGGCGCGGCACGGCTGGCATGTCACCACGGTCGACCTTGCGCCGAGTGCCGTCACCAAGTCGCGTAAACTCGCCCTCGAGGCCGGCGTGCATATTACAACCCTCCACGCAGACCTGAACGACTTCATCATCACCCCCGGCGCATGGGATCTCATCGTGTGCTTCTTCGTGCACCTGCCGCCGGAAGAACGCACCCCGCTGCACCGCCGGGTGGTTGCCGGGCTCAAGCCGGGCGGCGCTTACCTGCTGGAAGGCTTTGCCCCGGGTCAGTTGAAATATGGCGACCGTGGACCCAAGAATATCGGCCAGCTTTACAGCCTGGAAGCCTTGCGCCGCGAGCTGGCCGGTCTCGAATTCCACATCGCCGTGGAGACGGAACGCCTGTTGGATGACGCTGAACCTGAACTGGGAATGTGCGCCGTCACCCAGGTGCTGGCGCTAAAGCCGTTATAATTGTTCCATCCCGCAACCGAGAGGTGAGCAATGCCCGGATTCACCCCCGCCCGCCGCTGGCAGGCAGCCTACCGCCCCTTCCGCCACAGCAGTTTCAGCGAACAGGTTGAAACCGCCCTCGAACGCACCGTCAAAGGCGCGCTCTTCGGCTGCCGTATGTGCGGCAACTGCCTGCTGCAGGAAACCGCCTTCATCTGCCCGATGGAATGCCCGAAAGGATTGCGCAACGGTCCCTGCGGCGGCTCGACCCCTGATCACTGCTATGTTGACCCCCAGCGCCCATGCATCTGGTACAAGATCTACGAACGTGCCGAAAAGATGGGCCGGCTCGACCGCCTGATGGAAGTGCTGCCCCCGCTCGATTGGCAGAAGACCGGCACCAGCGCTTTTCACGACCTGATGGATCATGTGAAACAGTCCGGCGGCATTAAAACCGTGTGGCTCGGTATCACCTCCCCGCCCGCCGAACGCACCCGCCAATGGGAGAGCTTCTTCTTCCGCCTGCGCCAGCCGGAATGGTGGCAGGGCGACGATCAGCCGCACCCTGCGCCACCTCACGAACCTGTCAGCCGGCTGGAGAAGGCACTCGCTGCCGGTGAATTCGTCCTCACCGCCGAGGCTGCCCCGCCCATCGCCGCCGACCCGCAGGAGGTCGTTAAAAAAGTGACCTTATTAGCACCGTATGTGCACGCGGTCAACTTCACCGACAACCCCTCTGCCACTCCGCGCATGAGCCCGGTGGCCTGCTCCGCGATAGCCCTGCAGCACGGTGTTGAACCTGTGATGCAGGTAGCCGCCCGCGACCGCACCCGCATGGGTTTCCAGGGGGAGATCCTCGGTGCATCCGCTCTCGGCATTCGCAACTTTCTGTTCATTACCGGCGACCATCCGCGCCTGGGTCCGCCCCCCAACGGGCGCATGGACATCTGGGATTTCGATGCCATCCAGGCAGTATGGATGGCGCGGCGCATGCGCGATGAAGGTCATTTCCTCGACTGCCGCGAGATCAAGTGCGTACCGCAGCTCTTCATCGGCGCCGCCGGTTCCCCCAATTCCTCCACCCCATCCATCCAGGCGCTGCGTGAAGAGAAGAAAGCCAATGCCGGCGTGCAGTTCATGCAGACGAATTTGATCTATGACCTTGACCTTTTTGAGGAGTATCTTGTAGCATTGGAGATACGGGGCGTGCTGGAACGCGTGCATTTACTCGCCGGAATTGCCCCCATCCGCAGCGTCAAAGGGGCGCTGGCGATGCGCCAGATCCCCGGCGTCAAGATCCCCGACGCGGTCATCCAGCGTATGGAAGCCTCCGCCGATCCGCGCGAAGAATCGCTGCAAATCACGCTGGAGAATATTGAGCGCATCCGCAAGATGCCCGGCGTGCACGGGCTGCACTTCACCGCGCTTGGTTTCGAAAGCGTCATCCCCCGCCTCATCACCGAGAGCGGGCTAAAACAGTAAGGGCACGATGCATCGTGCCCTTACATCGTTTGGTTCAATAAGAATTTGATAAATGATCTCACAATCACCAAGTCATCACCGTAAATCCGTCCGGCTGAAGGAGTTCGATTACAGCCAGCATGGGGCTTACTTTGTTACCATTGTCACAAAAAACAGACAACCACTGTTTGGCAAAATTATCAATGGCAAGGTTCAACTAAACCAGCTCGGATTGATCGTCCGCATGGAATGGCTTGCCACACCAAAAATCCGACCTTATGTCGAATTGGGAGAGTGGATCATCATGCCAGATCATCTTCACGGAATCATCATTTTACATGAAGTACGGGCACAGTGCACTGTGCCCGTACAAGAACCTCAAAAATTTGAACGCTTTGGAAAACCAACTTCCGGGTCAATCCCAACGATAATAAGATCTTTCAAAGCAAGTGCAACAAAACGCATCCACCTTTTTAGTGGGGCTTCAGGAAAGGATATCTTGCAACGTGGCTTTTACGACCATCTGATCAGGGATGATTTGGACTATCAAAATCATGCAACTTACATCCTCACCAATCCAGACCGTGTTGGAATTGATAAAGATTGAGACATAATCGGGTCACAATGCATCGTGGTCTCTCTATCCAAACAATTTCCGCAAATGCTTCTCGGTCAGGGATGACAGGTCTTTCAGAACTACATTGGCGGATTTTAGTTTCTCCGCCGGGTTGGTGGTCTGCACGGCGATGCATTTCATCCCGGCACGGCGGGCGGCTTCCACGCCGGCAACCGCATCTTCGATCACCAGGCAGTGCGCTGCTTCTACCCCCAGCAGTTTCGCCGCCAGCAAAAACACCTCCGGATCAGGTTTGCCCTTGAGGGTTGCCCCGGCTGCTTCCGCCTGGAAGAAGGCGCGTACCTTCAGTTCATCCAGTAAGGCATCAATGTTCGCCTGCGGCGCCGAGGAGGCCACCGCCTGTTTGACGCCCATCTCTGCAAAGCGAGTGAGCCAACCCTTCACCCCGGGCAGCAGCCTGGCGCGCCCTTTGATGCCCTCGCGGAAGAGCTCCTCCTTGCGGTTGCTGACGCGCTGGATGAAGCCCTCGGTTAGGTCACGTTCAAAGATGGTGGTGAGGATGAGTCGGTTGTTCATGCCAAAGGTGTACCGGAACATCTCAAGGTCGAATGGCTGCGAGAGTTCGTCGAAGGTTTGCTGCCACGAACGGTAGTGGGCGTCAAAGGTGTCGACAAGCACCCCGTCCATATCCCACAGTACCGCGTGAAGTTTGTGAAGCGTTTTCATCATGGAAAAAATGTTACCATGAACCCGGCTGTTTTTGATCCTCAATGTTTGAAGAACACCAAACGCATACTGTCCGGGCACCGCAAGTGGTGAGAGCATCCCGGTTACAGGCGCTGACCTGACCCCGTTCGGCAACATCTGGATCTATGCCGGCTTCGCTATGTTCGGCCTGGGTATGATCCTTACCGGATTGCGCAGAAGGTTTGGTCTGTAAATACCACTAATTCACGAATAAACAAAAACCCCGGGAGTCAAATCCCGGGGGCCCTTTTTGTGATGCAACCTAGATCACGAACTTGCCATTCTCGTAAAGGGTTTCACCGTCGACCTTGATGTACCCGTCGCGCAGGTCGCAGATCATATCCCAGTGGATGGCGGATTGTGCCTTGCTGCCGCTTTCGGGGTAGCCGGCGCCAAGCGCCATGTGGAAAGAGCCGCCGATCTTCTCGTCGAAGAGGATCTGGCGGGTGA
>CAZAAJ010000116.1:0-6404 GCA_964483135.1 uncultured Anaerolinea sp.
AGGGCGGTATCTTTAAGCATGATTGCGAATAGTTTTTTCATGGCGCTCTCCTACTTCTTCCCGAGCCCGCGCCGGCTGAAGAGCAGCACGCCGATGGTAAAAAGCACCAGGAACATGCCTGTAAGCCAGGCAAGGGGAGTAA
Source organism: uncultured Anaerolinea sp. (assembly GCA_964483135.1). GTDB lineage: Bacteria > Chloroflexota > Anaerolineae > Anaerolineales > Anaerolineaceae > UBA6107. The sequence continues at coordinate 143 of CAZAAJ010000116.1, forward strand.
GGATGCCCTGCAGGCTGCCGCCGGATGCCAGGGTGGTAAATCCTTGCAAGCCCCAGTGGTTGGGGGTGATGTAGCTGATGAACTGGATGGATTCGGGCAGCATCTGCATGTTGGTGAAGGTTCCGCCAAGGATTCCGAAGAGGAGCATCACCACGGAGCCGATGGCGCTCGCCTGACCGGGAGTCTTGAGCAAAGCGGTGAGCAGCACACCCCAGCCCGTAGCGCCAAGCACAGAGGCCAGCACCATCAGAATAACCGGCAGCGGGTTGCCCCAATTGAGACGGAACATGAGGGTGGTGCCGCCGATGAGTATCAGCAGCTGCACCAATCCGGTGAGGAAGATGCCAAAGATCTTGCCCGCCAGGATCTGCGTGCTGCTGGTGGGGGAGACGAGCAATCGAGGCAGGGTGCCGGCAGCTTCTTCCACCAGCAGGGAGCGCCCGCCGTAAGTGACCGTAAACATGAGGAACATCAGTGCCATGCCGGGCGCCAGGTAAGCGAGAACGTCAAATTTTACCTCCTCACCGCCGGCAGTGACCTGCTTGAGGGAAATGGTAGAGCCGCTCGTCAAAGCCTGGGTCTGCCCTACCGCCTGCCCGACGGCAGCCGCCTGGTTGAGAGTGATGATGCCGTTGGTGAGTAATTCAGTGACGGCTACCTGACCGCCGATGCGGCCAACTTCCACCCGGCTCATGAACTGCTCAAGGATGGTCTTGACCACTCCCACGCTGTTGGGGCGGGTAGGGTTGGAATACAACTCGACTTTGACCGGTTCGGATGGCGGGGCAGCACCCTGGGCAGGGATGATGGAATCGGTAAAACCGGCAGGGATGAGGATCATTGCAGCGGCTTCGTCGGCATCCACTTTGGCGCGGGCGTCCGCCGGGTCGGTGCTGTTTGTTGGTTCCATCAGGTCTGCGAGTTCCGGTGACGACCACATTTCAGTGAGCGCATTACCCAGTTCGCCGCCATCCTGGTTGATGATGATAAGAGGGATATCGCTGAGTCCGGTGCTGGAACTGCCGGAAAAGCGCCCGGTGACAGCTCCCATGCCGAGCGTGAGCGCGAAGGGGGCGAGCAGCATCATCACCAGCGCCACCGTGTCGCGGGAGGACAACTTCAGGTCTTTTAGAGCGATCAGGAAGAATTTACGCATAGTAGGTTGCCTCAATCGCGCAAAGCGCGCCCGGTGAGCTGCAGGAAGACAGCTTCCAGGTTGGGTTCGCGGATATCGATGGAGTGGATCTTGATGCCGAGCTCGTTGGCGCGGGTGACGGCCGGGGCGAGCAGCTCCTCAGCAGAGGGGGTGATGATGGTCACCTCGTGGTCAGTCACGTCCGCACGGACAACTCCCGGTAAACTCTTCAAACCATCTGACAGCGGCTGCGGGTCTTCGGATTCGCCGACGTGCAGGATAAGGGTGTCGGTTTCGCCCACCTGTTTGGTGAGTTCCGCCTGGGTGCCGAGGGCGATCAGTTCACCGTGATCGATGATACCCACCCGGTTTGAGAGTTCCTGGGCTTCTTCCATATAATGGGTTGTGTAAAGCACAGTCATGCCGGAGCGGTTGAGTTCCTTGACGGAATCAAGGATGGCGCGGCGTGACTGCGGGTCGATGCCCACGGTGGGTTCATCCATGAAGAGCAGGCGCGGTTTGTGCAGCAGCCCGACGCCGATGTTGACGCGGCGCTTCATGCCGCCGGAATAGGTCTTAACGCGCTGCTTGGCTTTGTCAGCCAGGCCGATCTGCTCCAGTACCTCGTCAATGCGGGTGGTGAGCGCTTTGCCTGAAAGGCCGTACATCTGTCCCCAGAAAGCAAGGTTCTCGCGGGCAGTGAGGTCTTCGTAAAGCGCCAGTTCCTGCGGCACTACGCCAATGAGGTTGCGTACCGCCATCGGTTCGCGGGTCACCGAGTGCCCGCAGATGGAGGCGACGCCGCTGGTGGGGGTGTAAAGCGTGGAGAGACAGGAAATGGTGGTGGTTTTGCCCGCGCCGTTGGGTCCGAGAAGGCTGAAGATCTCGCCCTCCTTGATGTCGAAGGAGATGCCTTTCACGGCGGTGAAATCGCCGTATTTCTTTACCAAATCTTTCACTTCCAATATAGATGACATAAAGACTCCTGAATAGTGGATTAACACACCAAGTATACGAACATTCCATCGAATTTGGTGCATCGGGATTACCCGGCAGAGTCAATCCAAAGTCAAACTTGATATAATTAGTTAATTCGATCAACACACCGAGACATCCGCAAAGTTTTTAAAATAGGTAGGGGAAGAAAAATTTAATGAAGGACGTCGATGCCTTATCCATATAAATCCATTTGTGTTTTTTGCGGCTCAGCCGATAACCTGGATCCATCCTACTACACCGCAGCCCGCGAGATGGGGCGCTTGCTGGCGGAACAGAAGATCACCCTGGTCTACGGCGGGGGACGCACCGGTCTGATGGGCGCGGTAGCGGAAGGCGTGCTGCAGGAAGGCGGCGAGGTGATCGGCATCGTGCCGCGCGGGCTCGAAAGTCCGCAGCTCATTTACACCTCCGGGCTGACCCGGTTGGAGATCGTGGATAACATCCAGGAACGGAAAGCGCGCATGAATACCCTGGCGGAGGCTTTTATATGCCTGCCGGGAGGCTATGGCACCATGGACGAGACGTTTGAGGTGCTCACCTGGTCGCAGATCGGTCTGCACTGCAAGGCTTGCGGATTCCTCAATACCAACGGGTACTTTGACCACCTGTTCGCGTGGGTGGAACGCGCTTTTGATGATCACTTCATTTACGAGGAACACCTGGACCTGTACGTGGAAGATGCCTCCCCGCAGAAACTGCTGGATAAACTGGCGGTCTTTAAATTCCCGACCAACATCGGGCGCTGGCTGGAACGATAGTTTTGGGGAAATTTAAATCATGAATTTACTTGAGAACGTAGTGGATTATTTCAAGGCGAGCAGGTTGCGGCGCATCCTACTCGTTGGCGGCTTGCTGCTGCTTGCGTTGATCGTACGCGTACTGCTCTTCAGCACGCCCAGCTACGACATCGTGGATTTCTTCGCTCCATGGTACGACATGTTCCTGAAATATGGGCGAGATACGGCACTGGGGATGTCTTTTGCCAACTACAGCCCGCCAACCTTGTACCTAATCGATACCATGACCCTGTTCTCGTTCATCCCGCGCGACGCCGCCATGCGCGTGTTGTGCGCGGCTTTCGATCTTTTCACCGCCTGGGGAATCTACGCAACCCTAAAAGAGTTGTTGAAAGACAGGTTCATCAGCTGGGTCGGGACGTTTGCATTCCTCTTCATGCCAACGATCATCGCCGGAAGCGCCATGTGGGGGCAGGCGGATATCTTCTACATCGCGTTCCTGGTGTGGATGACGTACTTTTTGGTCAAGGGCAAAAACCTGTGGGCAACCGTTTGTTTTGCCGTGGCGTTTTCGTTCAAATTGCAGGCGCTGATGGTCGCGCCGTTGTTCCTGGTTCTCATCGCGCGGCGCAAGTACCCGGTGTATTGGCTGCTGGTCATCCCGGCGGTGTATTTCCTTTCGGTGGTGCCGGCTTGGATTGCCGGGCAGCCTTTAAAAGGGCTGCTGACGGTGTACCTGGCACAATTCGGTCAATACACCCTGCCTTCGGCGAACGCCGCCAACCCGTATATATTCCTCAACGGCGTTGCCAACCGCGACCTGGTGAGCTGGATCGGGTTGGGGGTGACCGCGCTCGCCATGCTGCTTTATTTGGGTTTTCGCTCGTACAAATGGAAGGATGTCTCGCCCAAAAGCATGCTTTTTGATCTGTCGTTGCTGACGCTGCTGCTGCCGTTCCTGCTGCCCAAGATGCACGACCGTTATTTCCTGCCGGCGGCGGTCTTCCTGCTGCTGCTCACTTTCCTTGATTTCCGGGTGATCTGGGCGGCGCTTCTCAGCCAGCTGGCGCTGTTGTTTTCGTATGTGCCTTATTTCACGCACTGGTCAAACGAGTGGGTGTATGCGGCTGCGCTCTTCAACGTGACGGCGGTGGTGGTTTTGCTCAAGGGGTACCGGGAGCATCATATTCTATGCAAAAAATGAAAACATAAGCAAATACTTTACCTCAAAATGGTTGCTGATTTCTTAACTCAGCATATGGTAAAGTAAAAAGGATATACAGGAGAGATGTATTTGAAAAATGTTTTGATCACCGGAGCTGCCGGGTTTATCGGCGCCAACTTTACCCAGTACCTGCTGCAGACCCGCGGGGATATCAACCTGGTGGGGCTGGATTTGCTGACCTATGCCGGCAACGAAGAGAACCTTGCCTCGTGCAAAGGCAATCCGCGCTTCAAGTTCATTCACGGCAGCATCGCAGACCGCGCGCTGCTTGACAGTATCATGGCGCAACATGCCATTGATACCGTGGTCAACTTTGCGGCTGAAACGCATGTAGACCGCTCCATTTTAGGCCCCATCCAGTTCCTCGAGACGAACGTGGTGGGCACCGGTGTACTGCTGGAAGCCGCGCGTGCTGCCTGGAAGGGCAAAGGGTCGAGAGAGGTGCGTTTTCACCACATCTCGACCGACGAAGTGTTCGGCTCGCTTGCGCCTGGCGATGCGCCTTTTTTGGAGACCACCCCTTACAATCCCAATTCTCCTTATTCCGCCAGCAAAGCCGGCAGCGACCACCTGGTGAGGGCTTATGCCCACACTTACGGACTGCCTGTTTCCATAAGCAACTGCACCAACAATTACGGACCATACCAGTTCCCTGAAAAGCTCATCCCGTTGATGATCCTCAACTGCCTGGAAGGCAAGCCGCTGCCGGTGTATGGCGATGGCAGGCAGGTGCGCGACTGGTTGTACGTGGAAGACCATTGCGAGGCGATTGCGCTCATCCTCGAAAAGGGCAGGGCGGGCGAGACCTATCTCATCGGCGGCAACAACCAGCCGACCAACCTGGAAATCATCGAGACCATCACCACCATCATGGATGAACTGCAGCCGGAATCCCCCTATAAACCCCATATCCAGCTGGTGCAGCACGTAGTCGACCGCCCCGGGCATGACCGGCGCTACGCAATGGACATCTCGCACATTAAAAGCGAACTTGGCTGGCAGCCAAAAGTGGACCTGCAAACCGGGCTGCGTAAAACGGTGGAGTGGTATTTATCAAATCTTGATTGGATCAGGCGGCTGACGAAGAATCCTGCCTATTCCGACTGGACCAAAGTCAATTACGGCAACCGAGGGGAGGAAAAATGAAGGGAATCATCCTGGCAGGCGGCAGCGGCACACGGCTGCACCCGGTAACGCTTTCAGTGAGCAAGCAGCTGCTGCCGGTTTACGACAAACCGATGGTGTATTATTCCCTGTCGGCATTGATGCTGGCTGGCATCCGTGAGGTGCTTGTGATCAGCAACCCGGAGTATCTTGAAGCTTACCGCGCGCTGCTGGGGGATGGTGCTGACTGGGGAATGCATTTTGAGTATAAGGCGCAGCTCAAACCACGCGGGCTGGCCGATGCCTTTATTGTTGGAGAGAATTTCATCGGAGATGAACCGGTGGCATTGTTCCTCGGCGACAACATTTTTTATGGCAGCGGACTGGTGGATAAACTGCAGGAAGCCGCAGCGATCACCAGGGGTGCGGTCATCTTTGCTTATCCGGTCAAGGACCCGGAACGCTTCGGTGTGGTGGTCCTTGATGAAACGCAAAAGCCGGTGTTACTGGAGGAAAAACCGCGCGATCCGAAATCGAATTACGCGGTGCCCGGGTTGTATTTCTATGACAGCCGGGTAGTGGAGCATGCCAAAAAACTGGCGCCTTCAAAGCGCAATGAACTGGAGATCACCGACCTCAACCGGGGATACCTGGAACGCGGCGAACTGCAGGTGAAGGTTCTGGGGCGCGGTATCGCCTGGCTGGATGCCGGCACCCCGGAAGCGTTATTGCAAGCCTCGAATTTCATCCAGGCGGTACAGGACCGGCAGGGATTTAAGATCTCATGCCCTGAGGAGATTGCTTTCCGCATGGGATTCATTGACCGGGAGCAGTTGAGAATTCTTGCCAAAAAGATTAAAAACCCGGAGTATCAAAACTATCTGGATAATCTGTAGGTCATTTATTATCTAAATACTATGTTTGGAGCCAGTCTATGAAATTCAATCGAAATTGGATATTTGGTATTATTTTTTCCGTTGTGGTTGTCATATTATTTGGATCGATCATGTATCATGGCATCAAATTAGGTGATTTTCCACTGCATATAGGGTGGGCAAAGGA
>CAZAAJ010000117.1:0-6305 GCA_964483135.1 uncultured Anaerolinea sp.
TGATTTGGGCTTTTTTTCCATTCTTCAGCCGATCAAAACTTTTACACTTTGCCAGAAAAAATAATTAAAATAACGCTTGTAATGTGTGGCAATGTGTGGTATAATAAAGCAAAGAGGAATAATGATATGATTAAAAAGACAATGGTTCATTTTAAAGACGGATCATCAAAAACCCTTATTCGCGTTTTGAAATCCTTTCGACCCGGCTCCAATCAAAACTCCAAGCAGGTAACCGTTAAGAACTTTGGATACTTAGAAGATCAAACCGACCTTAAGGCTTTTTGGGAAGAAGTAAATCGGGTTGACAGCGAGATGAAAAAAGGGTACAGAAAAAGTGTTCACCTTTCTGTACCGATCGGCTTAAAGAATAATGATCTTTGTAATAAGAAATACAATTATGGATATCGTTTCATTGAAGCCATATATGAGGAATTGCAATTAGAGGAATTCTTTAATCGAATCGATTTCCAAGGTTCTTATTCATTATATGAAGTATTTGCCTTTTTAATCTATCAAAGAATACTGAATCCACAATCTAAAAGAGCTTCCTTTCAAGCGATTGATAAGTTTTATAATAAGCGTTTTGACTTTTCATTAGCCGATGTGTATCGGGCATTGGATAAATTCAGTGATATCTCTATCGAACTTCAAGTTCATTTGAATCAGCAAATTAAGAAACTCATTGGCAGAGATTCCAGCTTCGCATTCTATGATGTCACAAACTACTACTTCGAAAAAGACTTCAATGGGCCACAAGGAACCTATCTTCAAAGAGGGGTATCTAAAGAACATCAATTAGGGCCCATTGTTCAGTTAGGGCTGTTCATGGATTCTAATAATTTACCAATAGCCATGAAAACATATCCTGGAAATACTTCTGATTCGATCACACTACAGCCGGCAATGGCTGACATTAAGAAAAATTTCAATTTAGGCCGATTAATAGTCGTGGCAGATAAAGGATTAAATTCATCGTCCAACATTGATTATATCGTCAATAATGGCGACGGATATGTTGTCAGTCAAATCCTGCGAGGGCCTAAGGGAAGCAAATATCACGATATCATGTTCAGCCCGGAAGGATATGAAGGCAATGAAAACTTTCGGCATAAGCTTTTTGAAGAAGACTATGAGAGTCATATTAATTCTAAGAAAACAGTCACCAGAAGAAGAAAAGTATTGATCTATTGGTCTAAAGAAGATGCCGCCTATGCCCAAGCAAAACGAATTGAGAAAGCGTTAAAAGCGGAAAAGGATTTATCCAATAATGCTTATAGTACCGATCATTCCAAAAAGACTTATATTACCACGCAGTATTTTAATGACATCTCTGGTGAACAAGCCAATAAATCCATCAGTGGCCTTGATTATGAAAGGATTCAGGAAGAAGAAAAGTTGGATGGATATTTTGGTATTATCACATCGGAACTAGATTATGATTACAAGAAAATTTTAGAAGTATATCGCAATTTATGGCATATTGAAGAGTCGTTTAAAATCACAAAATCCGATTTGGAAACAAGGCCGATGTTTGTAACAACACAAAAGCATATTGACGGACACATGCTGATTTGCTATGCTGCCTTAATGATATTAAGAATGATACAATACAAATTGGGTGAAAAGATATTAACAGCAAATAGAATAAAACAAGTGCTGAATAGTTGTGAGTGCCTGTTGATAAACGAAGGGGTGGTCTGGCTAAATTCCGTAACGGGATATTATGATTATGTTACCAAAATGGACAGGCAACTAAATAGTTATATGAGTCTTGATTTAAATAAGGATGAAGATCTTATCAGGAACAACTTTATCCAGCTGATTTCCTCATTTGGCGTGGATCTCGATAAACTGGCATTGAGCCGCAATGAATTTAATAAGGAACTGAAAAAGATAAAATATAGAATCAAAAAAGCTTAATAAAACCTTTCAAGGTCTGAAAGTCTTGATTGAACTTTCTTTATGCCACACAACTGTAAAACTCAGGCATGTCTGGATCAAGATGATCATCCGGGGAGCCAGCGACGAAAAACAGTTCCGAAGATGCGTGGAATTGGGAACGCAATATTGCTCGATTCATGAAACCATCAGCAAAGTCGCCACCATCGAAACTACGGTTGAATTCGAAAAATAGGATAATGTTTTCAGCTTGATTTTGAAGCGATTTTTGTTGTAAAAAAAAGGGTTTATGTTATAATATCCATATTGAAACATAACGTAGGTGCAAACAATGTGGGATAGAATTTTTAGTTCTTTGAACGACACGCCGGCCTTACAGCTCGCGCTGGAATGTGCGCTGATTTTCTTTGCGAGGATCATCGAAGTATCCATGGGAACGCTGAGAATCATTTTAATCAACAAGGGATACCGAAAACCGGGCGTGGTTTTGGCCTTTTTTGAAGTTTTGATGTGGATTTTCGTCGCTTCGCAAGTCATTTCCGGGATCAACGAACAGCCGATCAAAGCGATCGTTTACAGTTTGGGATTTGCGACTGGGGTATACATTGGATCGCGGCTGGAAAATTACTTGGCTTTTGGAAAAGTTCTGATTCAAGTCATTTCCGATTTTGGGATTGGCAGCACCATCGCCGATGCCATGAGAGCGGAGGGACTGGGAGTCACCACCGTCAAAGGCCTTGGAAAGACCGCTGAAAAGAGCATCATCATGATTTATGCCAACCGAAAAGGGAAAGACAAGATCATTCAAAGAATCAAAGCCATGGACGAGCATGCGATGATTGTCACCAACGAAGTCTCCACAACCGGCGGATATTTCGAAACATCTCCATCTTCCTCGTGGCGAAGATTCATCAAATAACCAAGGCATGGACGGAAGGGTCATCAAAAGATGATCCTTTTATTTTATTTTATTTACATCGTAATTTAATTATAGTAGAATAAAGTCAGGAAAAGAGAATCGAACCAAAGAAAAGAAGAAAAACAATGGCTAGAAAACCACGCTTCCTTTTCAAGGGGCTTTTTTTCTTTTCCGACACCAATCATTTACATGGCATAGCATGTCAGAGAGGAGAACCCTGTATGTTGGAAATTCCGGAGAGTTGCAATCTGGCCGAACAAATCAATTCCCATTTGGTCGGAAAAACGATCGCCAAAGTTACGGTCAATTCCTCCCCTCACAAATTCGCCCGGCTAAACAAAAACCTGAATGATTATGTGGTTAGGCTGACGGGAAAGCAGATTGACAATGCTTTCGCGCGCGGAGGAATGGTCGAGGCGATCATCGGGCCGGACAAGTTGGTCTTCTCCGACGGCGTTTCCTTGCGTTATTCCGCGAGCAAAGCCGATCTCCCCCCCAAACATCAATTGCTTTTGGAGTTTGCGAACGGAGCTTTTTTGTCCGCTTCGGTGCAAATGTACGGCGGATTGTTTTTGTTGATCAACGGAAAGACCGATGATCCGTATTATTTGGGATCGGTTGAAAAGCCATCCCCTCTGACCGAAGAATTCAACGAAAAATATTTTCAAAGTTTGATTTTGAAAAGTCCAGCCGAAAAACTGTCTGTCAAAGCCTTTCTGGCCACGGAACAAAGAATACCCGGGCTCGGAAACGGAACGCTTCAAGACATTCTGTTTAACGCCGGACTCAATCCCAAACGCAAACTGAATACGCTGAGCGGGGAAGAAAAGAAGAACCTTTTCACGGCCTTGAAATCAACGCTCAAGAAAATGAGCGATCATGGCGGCCGCAATACGGAAACCGACTTGTTTGGCCATCCGGGGGGGTATGACGTCATCCTTTGCAGCAAAAAAGCCGAAAGCGGGTGCCCTAAATGCGGAGGCGCCATCGTGAAAGAAGCTTATATGGGCGGAAGCGTTTATTATTGCCAGTCCTGCCAAAAATAAACGATGATTTTGTCCCCGGATGGGGACTTTTTTTACCTTTAAAAAGCCGAAATTGCCTTTATTAATGAAAGCGTTCGTGTTATAATAACGATGAATTATATGAGGTGAAAGCATCTTGAGAATCAACCAACATCCCATTCTCTGTTTCGAGCAAAAGGCCCCGGTTCCCTTTACTTTTAACGGTCAGTCCGTCTATGGATATGAAGGCGACACCATTGCCTCGGCCCTTCATGCCCTCGGTATTAAAAAACTCAGTGAAAGTGCCCGTTTGCATCGGCCCCGCGGATTCTACTGTGCCATCGGCAATTGTTCATCCTGCAGCATGATCGTGGATGGCGTCCCCAATGTTCGGACTTGCATTACCCTTTTGAAACCCGGCATGATCGTGGTTTCTCAAACCAACAAAGGTGAGATCCATGATTAATCGCGATTTAGTCATCATCGGCGGCGGCCCGGCCGGGCTTTGCGCCGCCAAAATGGCCGCGGAAGCCGGACAAAACGTGTTGATCATCGACCGAAACCATCGTTTGGGCGGTCAGCTGATCAAGCAAACGCATATGTTTTTCGGGTCGGAAGAACAATACGCGAAAACCCGAGGTTTCAACATTGCCCAAAAATTGATCGATGATCTTCAGGCTTTCCCGGGTCTGGTGGAGATCATGGTCAATGCCACCGTCGTCGGCCTTTATTCCGACCGGGTTTTGACGGTCTTGCAAGACGATCGTTATTTCAAGATCCAAGCCAAAGTCATCATTGTGGCCACCGGCGCCAGCGAGAAAGTATTGGCCTTTGAAAACAATGATCTCCCCGGAATTTACGGAGCCGGAGCGGTCCAGACCCTGATGAACGTTTACGGGGTCCGACCCGGACATAAAGTCGTCATGGTCGGCAGCGGAAACATCGGTTTGATCGTCAGCTATCAGCTGATGCAAGCCGGGGTGATCGTCCAAGCCATCATTGAAGCCGCTCCCAAAATCGGCGGTTATAAAGTGCATGCTTCGAAGATCCGCCGTTTGGGAGTCGACATCGTCACTTCCTGTACCATCAAACGGGCAGAAGGAAAAGACTCCGTCGAAAAGATCATCACCGTAAAATTAAACGACCAATGGGAAGAAATTCCCGGAAGCGAGAAAGTTTATGAAGTTGATGCCGTTTGCATCGCCGTCGGTTTGACCCCTTTGATCAACCTTTTGGCGATGGTTGGCGTCAACCTGAAATACATCGGCGAATTGGGGGGATTGGTTCCGGTCGTCGACGAAAACCGCGAAACCAGCCTGACTAATTTATATGTTTGCGGCGACGCCTCGGGGATCGAGGAAGCCAGCAGCGCCATCGTCGAAGGCGGGATCGCCGGCTTGGCCGCCAGCGAGCGCTTGGGAAAAACCCACCCGCGTCATCAGAAATTACTAAAAGATTATCACACGCAGTTGGAAAGCTTGCGAAATGGTCCGTTCGGAGAGAAAATCCGGGCCGGGATCAAGAAATTGGGAGGCAATGTCCATGCTTTATAAAGACGGAATTCCGACCCAAGAACAAATAAGATCCTGTTTTCCGGAAGAATTGGTTCTTTTGAAACCAAAAGCCATCGTTGAATGCTATGAAGAGATCCCGTGCAATCCCTGCAGTACCAGTTGTCCGTTTTCGGCCATCACCATCGGCGCGAACATCAACAATCGTCCCAAAGTCGACTTTTCGCTTTGCACCGGCTGCGGAATTTGTGTGTTCAATTGTCCGGGACTGGCCATCAGCGTGGCCCAGATCATCGGGGATCAAGTTCGGTTCAAGATTTCCTTTGAAATGCTGCCGCTTCCGGCCGTGGGAGAAATATGGACGGCGGTCAACCGCGGCGGCGAGATCATCGGCCCAGCCAAAATCGAGAAGGTCACCCTGGGCAAGGCTCAGGATAAGACCGCTTTGGTCCAAGTCTTGACCGACAAGAAACATCTGTATGATTTCATTACCATTCGGAGCCGGATATGAATAAAAAAGACGTGATCATTTGTAGATGCGAAGATGTGACCATCCAGGATCTATACGATCTGATGGAAAAGGGTTATACCGACTGCGAAGAACTGAAACGGCTGCTGCGAGTGGGGATGGGGCCTTGTCAGGGCAACACCTGCGGTCAGCTGGTCCAAAGAGAATTAAGCAAATTTTTGAATAAACGGCTGGAAGACATTCCGACCGCCCGGATCCGGCCGGTAACGACCGGGGTCAAAATCGGCGCCATCGCGGAGGAGACCAAACATGAAAGCTAATTATGTCATCGTCGGCGCCGGCATCAGCGGCACCAGCATTGCTTTCCATTTGGCCCAAAAAGGCGTCAAGGACATTGTTGTCATCGAGAAATCTTACCTGACCAGCGGAGCCACCGGACGCTGCGGGGCGGGGATCCGCCAACAGTGGGGGACGGTAATGAATTGCAAACTGGCTAAAGCCAG
>CAZAAJ010000118.1:0-6235 GCA_964483135.1 uncultured Anaerolinea sp.
CCACTCACAAAAACCGTTCGGGGGCGCAAAATACGCGAAAAGATTCAATTCGAATTTAACGAATATTGGATGTGGTAAAAATTGCACCTAGTTTTACCCCACTCACAAAAACCGTTCGGGGGCGCAAAATACGCGAAAAGATTCAATTCGAATTTAACGAATATTGGATGTGGTAAAAATTGCACCTAGTTTTACCCCACTCACAAAAACCGTTCGGGGGCGCAAAATACGCGAAAAGATTCAATTCGAATCAAACCAATAACAGGTTATAGCTTTTTTGTGAGGAGTGATATGGGTCACCGGATATGTTAAAGAGCAATATAACGGCATGTAATAATTATAGTACAGATGTTCTATTAATGTCAAGGGTTTGGGAAAAATTTAAGAATTAAAATACAAAAACATTTTTGATGTATTATTCAACTGTAAATAAAACATTAACAAAGGGGAAAAAATGGGAAAAATTAAGGAAGGTTTAGGGTCATTAATAGGAAATGCCGGGGAGTATTATGTAGTAGCGGAATTATTGAAAAGAGGGATAATCGCTGCGCTCGCTCCAAGGAACTCACCTGCTTTTGATATTCTGGCAACTAAAGATGATAAAACAGTCAGAAACCGTGTCAAGACAAAATCGGAAGAAATGGACCCGTGGCAATGGTCTATGAATAAGAAAGGATATATTTTCAGAGATATCCATGAAACCGAGGATTTCGTTGTAATGGTAGACCTTGCGCAGGATACCAGGAATGTGCATTTTTATATCATTCCCACCGCTGTGGTCAACAAGATTCTGACTGATGATTTTAATGAATGGCTCAACACCCCTGGACAAAATGGGTGGATACGATCGAAAGAAAACCCAAAACGGCACCTGAGTTACAAAAAGAGCAGTGTGATAATACAAGCTTACGAAAATAAATGGGACAGCCTTTGGTATTAGGTTGTAAAAAACTTATAGAACGAGGAGACCATGCCAGGTCAGGAAGCACAAGCACGCATCAAGATCAATCACATGCTGGAAGAGTCGGGGTGGCGTTTTTTCGACGATGAGCACGGCCCGGCTAACGTGGTGCTGGAACAACATACCAGGATTACCAGGAAACAACTGGATGAGATGGGGGAGAATTTTGAAACCACAAGGCATGGATACCTGGATTTTTTGCTACTGGACGAACGCGGGCACCCGCTAGTAGTGCTTGAGGCAAAGTCGGAAGATAAGAATCCGCTTGTTGGGAAAGAGCAGGCACGCAAGTACGCCAGAAGTATGAATTGCCGTTTTGTGATCCTTTCCAATGGCAACCTGCATTTCCTTTGGGATCTGGAACGGGGTAACCCGAACGTAATCACACGATATCCTGAACCGTGGTCGGTGGTGGGTTTCCAACAGCACCGCCCCAACCCGGAAATGCTGATGAGAGAAGTGGTTGAAGAGGATTACATCGCGTTAACCCAACGACCTGGTTATAAGAATGAGGCAGGGTGGAAGAACGAGAACGAACGGCCAGATTTCATTACCAATAACAGCTTGCGTTTCCTACGTGATTTTCAATTGAAGGCTATCCACGCTCTGCAAAAAAGCACAGCGGAGGGAAAAGACCGCTACCTGTTCGAGATGGCGACGGGTACGGGTAAAACCCTAACCGCAGCAGCTGTCATCAAGTTGTTTTTGCGGACAAAAAAACGCGCACCGAATATTGTTCCTCGTGGACCGACTGGAACTGGAAGACCAAGCGCAAAAAGCGTTTATTGACCTGCTCAAAAACGATTTCAAGTCGGTTATTTACAAGGAAAATCGGTCGGATTGGCGCAACGCAGAAATAGTTGTAACCACCGTTCAATCGCTGATGTTTGACAACAAGTACCGCCGCTTGTTTTCCCCAACTGATTTTGACCTTATTATCTCTGACGAGGCGCACCGCTCCATTGGCGGGAACGCGCGAGCGGTTTTTGAGTACTTTGTGGGGTACAAGCTGGGTCTGACGGCGACCCCCAAGGATTACCTGAAAAAACTGGAATTGAACCCGAATGACCAGCGCGAACTGGAAAGACGCATTTTGCTGGACACTTACCGCACATTCGGGTGCGAAAACGGGCAGCCTACCTACCGGTATTCACTTCTGGACGGCGTGCGAGACGGTTACCTGGTGAACCCGATCGTGGTGGATGCAAGGACGGAAATTACCACACAATTGCTTTCGGAAAAAGGATACGGGGTTCTGGTAACTGATGAAAATGGAGAAGACCAGGAAACAACCTTTGGCGGGAGCGATTTTGAAAAACGATTCTTCTCGGAAGCGACAAACCGGGTTTTCTGTAAAACTTTTCTGGAAAATGCCTTAAACGACCCAATAAGCGGTGAAATTGGCAAGAGTATTGTTTTCGCGGTAAGCCAGAACCACGCGGCAAAACTGGCACAGATTTTGAACGAAATGGCAGACAAGATGTACCCGGGAAAGTACCATTCTGATTTCGCAATGCAGGTGACCTCCAACGTGGTGGATTCGCAGCAATTCGCCATGAACTTTGCCAATAATAACCTTGGCGGAAGCGCGAATTTTATACCAACTTACCAAACGAGCAAGACGCGGGTATGTGTAACCGTGGGGATGATGACCACCGGCTACAACTGCACTGATCTCTTAAACCTAGCACTCATGCGCCCGGTGTTCTCGCCAACGGATTTTATCCAGATTAAAGGGCGGGGAACTCGCCGGCATAACTTCGCAGGGGAAGTACGCGACCGGAAATGGAAAGAAGAACGGGGCAGGGTGGAGAAAAGTGCTTTCAAACTTTTTGATTTCTTCGGCAACTGCGAATACTTTGAGAATGAATACGATTATGACCAGGTATTAAAACTGCCCACACCGTATAGCCGAGGAAGTTATGGCCCTCCCATTGGTCCTCCCATTCTTGATACCAGCGAGTATCTAGGTCCAGATAAAGTAGTATTAAAAACAGAAACTGCGATCGGTTTCGAGGGAATGAAAATCGACCGGATGTTCTTTAATAAATTCGAAGAACTCGTGAAAAAAGACCCAATCATCCAAAAAGGGATTGAAGATGAAATGTGGGAAAAGGTACTGGAGTACATCCGGGAGAATGTGCTGAACAAGCCGGAAGATTACTTCACGCTGGAAAAGCTGCGTAAGGCTGCCGGAGTTGATCGTAGGTTGAGCCTGCGGGAAATTATCGAGAAGGCATACGGGTTCATACCGAAATTCAAGAGCAAGGATGAGCTGCTGGAAGAGGAATTCGCCAAGTTCCTGGCGGAGGAAATACCAGACAAGGTGACTGCAATCCTGCCGATGAAGTATTATTTCAAGGCGTATCTGACGGACAGCAAGGTACGCGGTATCATTGACCAGCGGAATTTCGTGGCGTTGAATACCAACCCGACTTTTACGATGAAGGATTATCGTGCGGTACCGGAGGAGTGGCGGACGCGAATCCCGGAGTATATTAAGGATTATGTACCTTTGAACCAGTTTGCGGAGTGACCTCACCCCCAACCACACAGAGGGGCACAAAATTCGTAAAAACTGAGGAAGTACGAGATTGCTTCGTCAGGCTTCGCCTTTCTCGCAATGACATTACAGAGGTGATTGATGCTAGATATCGATACAAAACGACGAATAGACACCGCAAGAGATATCCTTGTAGGAAAGGTGCCTAATCCGCAATCGCAAGTGGAGCAAATCACGCTGGCACTGATCTACAAGTTTATGGACGACATGGACGCGGAAGCGGAAGAGCTGGGAGGAAAACGGACATTCTTCAGCGGGGAGTTTGAACGCTACGGCTGGGCAAAGATGATGGATGTGAGCCTGGGAGCGCAGGAAACCCTGAACCGCTACGCAGAAGCGCTGGAAAAGATAAAGGAGAATCAGAATATTCCGCAGTTGTTCCGCGACATCTTCAAGAATGCCTTCCTGCCCTACCGCGACCCTGAGACGTTGAAAAGCTTTTTGAAAGTGATTGGCAGATTTGAGTATGACCACAGTGAACGATTGGGGGACGCGTTTGAGTATTTGCTCTCGGTACTGGGAAGCCAGGGAGACGCCGGACAGTGTCCGAACGCCTCGGCATATCATTGATTTCATGGTGGAACTGGTAGACCCAAAGAAAGAAGAACGGATACTGGACCCGGCATGCGGGACGGCGGGATTTTTGATCTCGGCATACAAGCACATCCTGAAGAATGACCGTGAAAAGGCAGCCGAAGGGAAGGGGATGACCCCGGACGAACGCACGCGGTTAATGGAGAACTTCGAGGGGTATGATATTTCGCCGGACATGGTGCGACTCTCGCTGGTGAACCTGTATTTGCACGGATTCCCGACGCCAAAAATCCATGAATACGACACATTAACGAGCGAAGAACGTTGGAACGATTTTGCAGATGTGATTTTAGCTAACCCGCCTTTCATGAGCCCGAAGGGAGGAATAAGACCGCATAAACGGTTTTCTGTGGAAAGCAACCGCTCGGAAGTGCTGTTCGTGGATTACATCATGGAGCATTTATCGCCCAACGGACGGGCAGCGGTAATCGTGCCGGAAGGGGTCATCTTCCAGGGCGGAACGGCTTACAAAGCGCTGCGGAAGAAGTTGGTGGAGGAAGATTTCCTAGTGGGGGTGATCAGCCTGCCGGCAGGGGTGTTCAACCCGTATTCAGGTGTTAAGACTTCGATCTTATGGATTGACAGGCAATTGGCGAAAAAAGCTAAGGAAATAGTTTTCTGTAAAATTGCGGGCGATGGATTCGAGTTAGGAGCACAACGCAAGCTGAATGGGAAGAACGACATACCGAAAGCAATCGAAGGGTTATTAAGTTATAGAACTCACTTGAATGAAAGCCGGGAATTCCACTATAAAGAATTTCAAAATATTACAATTGTAAAAAAACAAGAACTTAGTAAAGATGCAAATTTTAACCTTACTTATGACCGATATGAGATCAAAAAACCAAGATTTGGGCATCATGTGGAAGTTAAATTAGGTGAAGTAATACTTGAAATTAAAGATGGTGGAACACCTTCCCGTAATAGAGAAAAAGACTACTTTGGAGGAGATATAAATTGGTGTGTGGTTAAAGATATCCGACCAGAGATACTTACTACAAAAGAAAAATTAACAGAATTAGGTCTTAAAAATTGTTCAGCCAAGGTATGGCCTGTTGATTCCATCATTATTTCCTTAGGTGCAACAATAGGTCAAGTAGGAATAGCGAAAGTTCCAACAGCAACAAAACAAGGATTATCCGGAATAATTGTTGATAGAACAAAAATATTACCAAAATTCCTTTACACAATACTTATTTCACAAAAAGATAGAATTCAATCCTTTGCATCTGGAGTAACGATTAAAGAAGTTAGACCAAGTGCGTTGAAAGAGTTGTTATCCTTCCCATTGCCACCTATTGAAGAACAAGAGGAAATTGTTGCAGAAATCGAAGGGTATCAGAAGATAATTGACGGGGCGCGGATGGTGGTAGAGAATTACCGTCCACGGATTGAGGTGGATCCGTCTTGGCCGGTGGTCAAGTTGGGGGAGGTGTGTGAGTTCAAGACAGGTGGAACCCCCACTTCAACAAAAAAAGAATACTATGACAATGGAACTATAAAATGGTTGGTTTCAGGAGATATCCATCAAGGCGAGATATTTGACTGTCCTGGAAGAATTACCCAATTAGGACTTGACAATTCAAATGCCAAGTATTTACCAGAAAATTCAGTGCTTATTGCACTCAATGGACAAGGAAAAACAAGGGGAACTGTAGCCTTATTACGAACGAAAGCAACTTGTAACCAATCCCTCGTTTCAATTTCCCCCAAGGACACGACTAGTTTATTGCCTGAATTTATTTATTTCTCATTGCGACAGAAGTATCAGGAAATTAGAAATATTACAGGAGACAATCAAAGAAGTGGATTAAACATTCCAATATTAAAAAGTATTACTATTCAAATTCCAGATGTTGATGAACAAAGAAAGATAATTAGGCAGCTTGATTCTGAAAATCTAATGGTGAAAAATGCCAAGCAATTGATCGAAATTTTTGAGGAAAAAATTCGTTTGCGTGTGGCGAAGGTGTGGGGGGAATGAAACAGTGTTAGGAAAAGTTGAAAACCGGACACATATAAAGATGAAAACTGGCCAGTTGTTTAATACATTTAAATAAACTACACAACTGTCCAGTTTTCATCTTTATATGTGTCCGGTTTTCAACTTTTCCTAA
>CAZAAJ010000119.1:0-6028 GCA_964483135.1 uncultured Anaerolinea sp.
GCACCAAATCGAGGGGGGCAAGCTTCAAAGCAAGTTCCGCATTTTATGCATTTCTCCTGGTCAATTACATGGATCCGGTTCTTGCCGCCTGCAATAGCCTCTACAGGGCATTTCTTAAGACAAATCATACAGGCCTGGCACTTATCCGGGTTGATATAGTACGAGATGACTTCGCTGAATAATCTGTCTATTTCGTCTTTGGTGAAAAGTTTGTCATATTCTTCCGGGTTCTCAAGACGTGACGCCAGCTTCTCATTTTTCACCAGCTTAATGTAGGGGACTAACTTTGTAACTGCTTTAAGTTTGGACTTTAATTCATTTCCGTCTATTCCTTCGCCTTTGCCAAGAGGTCCTAACTCCGTCACCGTCTTGACAAAATCATTAGTAGCTTCGACAAAAATGTTTGCTTCAGCGCCGGACATAAATGTGATCCTTAATCTTTCGGGATTCAGCCCCATGTGTTCCATTATTTTTCTACATAGAAGCACCATGTTTAGTGCATGGTAATTTCCATGAGTAATGTAATTACATTCATTAAGATGGCAACCACCAATAAACACCCCATCCATTCCATTTGAGAAGGCTCTGAGTACAAATGCCAGGTCGACTCTACCGGAACACATGACGCGAATAAGCCTCATTTCAGTTGTATATTGCAGTCTGGAAACTCCAGCCAGGTCAGCAGCGCCGTATGCTCACCAATGGCATACAAAACCTAATGCTCTTGGTTTAAATTTAAGTCCTGTACTCATTTGCTCTCACTTCCTTTGTGAAAATTCCTGGTCATATTCATTCGTATACTTCTACTCATCTCCAACCGCCGCATCCATTTGTTGTATGATCTCTTCCTCTGGAACTGCCGCATCAATTTGGCTCAAGATCTCTTCATCGGTAAAGTGCTTTAGTGAAATAGCCCCTGTTGGACACTTTGCATTACAGAGACCATCTCCTTTACAGAGGACAGGATTAACTACAGCCTTTTTGCCCTGTCGCGTCTCACGAAACTCTATGGCGCCATACGTACAGACTGAGATACATGCCCCACATCCCATACACTTACTCTCATTCACCTCGCACACAGAGCCGGAGGCAACGACTGTATCATGCGAGAGAAGGGTTAAAGCCCGGCCTGCAGCTCCATAAGCCTGGTTAATCGTTTCCTGTATAAACTTAGGATAGTGAGCCATTCCACAGAGGTAAACGCCGTCTGTAGCAAACTCAACAGGTCTTAATTTGACATGGGCTTCTTTGAAGAAGCCATCCGGGCTCAAAGTTACCTTGAATTGTCCGGCTACTTCGTTGGTTGCTGCGGAGGGAACAATGGCAGCAGCCAAAGCAATGATATCAGCATCTAATTCAAGCTTTTTACCTAGAATATAATCTGTCGCAGTAACCTTTAGAACAGGCCGACCCTCATCCGACTTACCAGGTTCCACCTGAGGTTTATCCTCCGGCTCATAGCGGATGAACTTTACATCTTTATCTGCCGCTTCCCGGTAATAATCCTCTTTGAATCCATACGTTCTTATGTCCCTGAAGAGAATATATATATCCATCTGAGGGTTTATCTCTTTCAATTTCAAGGCATTCTTTACAGATTCGCTGCAACATATCCTGCTGCAGTAATTTCTGTCTTCCTGCCTGCAGCCTACACATTGGATCATCACGAGACTTTCTGCGTTAATTACCTTTTCTTCTCCTTTGTTGATCCGCTCATCCAACTCAAGGTGGGTCATTACCCTGTCATCTTCTCCATAAAGGTATTCTGTAGGTGTATATACATCGGCACCTATAGCGATGACGACTGCACCATGTTTTATCTCTATGGCCCCTCTTTCCGACTTCACCCTGGTCACGAAATTCCCAACATAACCTGTAGCCTCCGTGATGATGGCATCAGTATATACATGTATTAAGGGGTGCTGGTAAACCTTTCTCATAAGATCACGCAAATAGGCCTGAACATCGAGTCCTTCCAGCGTGGAATGAATTCTTCGTGCTATTCCCCCAAGGTCTGTATCCTTTTCCAACAGGTAAACCTCATGTCCCTGATTCGCTATGGAGAGAGCACAATTCATGCCGGCTATACCTCCACCAACCACTAACGCCGTTTTATTTACTGGCAGATCGAATTCCTGTAATGGCTCCAAATGGCAAGCTCGTGCTACCGACATCCGGATTATATCCTGTGCCTTCTCTGTGGCCTCTTCCTTTTCTTTAGAGTGGACCCAGGAGTTATGCTCCCTGATATTAGCCATTTCGTAGTAATATTGATTAATTCCAGCCTCCCGAACAGTGTCCCGGAATAACGGTTCAAGGGTCCTGGGGGAGCAGGCAGCGACAACCACTCGATTGAGCCCTTTTTCCTTTGTCTTGTCTGTTATTTCTTGGGCAGAATTAGTAGCACATGAAAATAGCTGTTCCTGAGCGTAGACAACATTGGGTAAGGTTAAGGCATATTCAACTGTGGAAGGAACATTTACTATCCTTCCGATATTAGCCCCACAATGACACACAAAGACTCCTATCCTTGGCTCCTCTCCCGAGACATCCCTTTCCGGCGGATATATCCTTTCTTTGGCAAGATTTCCTCGCCTGCAGTCAAGGAGTTCACCACATTGGGCGCCGGCTCCGCTGGCGCTAAAAACCGACTCGGGAATATCTATAGGACCCTGGAAGGCTCCGCTTACAAAGATCCCAGGCCTGGTGGTCTTCATAGGATTGACAGGATTGAGCTTACAAAAATCGTGAGGATCGAGTTCAATGCCGTATTTTTTTGCCAGGCCCTTCACATCAGCGGGAGGATTCAATCCGATGGATAATACCACCATATCGAATTCTTCCTCTTTTACACCATCGTCGGGTGTAGAATACCGTATGGTTACATTCTTGGTTTCCGGGTTCTCTTTTACTATTGATGTGTAGCTTCTGATAAACCGAACCCCGGGAAGTTTCTCTGTTCTTTCGTAGAATCGCTCAAAATCCTTCCCATAGGAACGAATATCGTTATGGAATATCGTACACTCTGCCTCTGCGTCATGCTCTTTTGTCAAAATCACCTGCTTCTGGGTATAGGTGCAGCATACCATGGAACAATAGCTGTTACCGCCCGGAGTAACCCGTCTGGAACCGACGCATTGAATCCAGGCTATTTTATGGGGATGCTTCTTGTCGGAAGCACGCAGTATCTCACCTTCGTATGGCCCGGTGGCGCATAACAGCCGTTCATAGTCCATACTGGTTACCACGTTCACAAACTCTCCGTAGCGATATTCCTCCCTCACCTTAGGATCAAATGGCTCAAGACCAGCAGACAGAATTATCGCCGCTACATTTATTTCTACCTTCTCCGGCGCTTGATTGAAATCTATGGCGTTATTCTTACATACTGCTTCGCAAATACGACATTTCTTCTCTTTAAGGTAAAGACAGCTTTCATCTATATAAGTGACGAGTGGAATTGCCTGAGCGAAATATACATGTACTGCTTTATTCTTCGATATTTCCTGATTATATTGATCAGGGTATTTGACCGGGCAGTATTCTACACAGGTAGTACAACCCGTGCATTTGTCCTCTAGAATATACCTGGGCTTTTTAATCAGCGTTGCCTTAAAGTTTCCTACTTCCCCTTCTACACCGTCAACTTCAGTATAGGTGAGGACCTCTATATTGGGATGCCGGCCGACCTCGACCAGTTTGGGTGCGAGTATTCACATGGAGCAGTCATTGGTGGGAAAGGTCTTGTCAAGCTGGGCCATGTGGCCCCCAATGCTCGGCGCTTTTTCAACCAGGTAAACCTTAAAACCGGCAGTGGCAAGATCAAGAGAGGCTTGAATACCGCTGATCCCTCCGCCGACAACCATAACGTCTCCAAAATTATTCTCGCCAAGACTTCCAGGAAATTGATGAATTATTTCTTTTGGCAATACTTCGTTTCCCACTTTCTATCTCCTCATCGTATTTTTTGGGTCGTCGTGCCCGGGTCGGCAGATTTAGCCATACTTACTCTAAATCACTTCCTGGATAATTTCCGTGATGTCTTTAATCTCCAAGACGTCACCATACTCCAGGTTTAACCTGCTTTCCTCAAAATTGGTGATGCAGTATGGGCAGGAAGTCACCAGCACCTGCGCCCCAACATCATTGGCTTGTTCTAATCTGAGGTCGGAGAATCTTTCACCCTTTGGCGTGTCCATCCAGATCCTGCCGCCTCCCCCGCCGCAACAGAGACTATCTTTGCGTGAATCAGCCATCTCAATCAGTTCTAAACCAGGTATCTTCTTTAGGACTTCCCGGGGTTCGTCATATATGCCGTTATGCCGACCCAGGTAACAGGGATCATGATACGTCACTTTCTTCCCGTACTCCTTGGTGGGTTCAAGCCTTCCCTCATTAATAAGCTCGAATAAATATTGGGAGATATGAACCACCTCAAAGTTCACCATGAATTCGGGATACTCGTTTTTAAAGGTGTGGTAACAATGAGGGGAAGAAACAATGATTTTCTTCACCCCGTTATCGATAAAAGTTTTGATGTTTTCCCTGGCCAGGCTTCTGAATACTTCCTCGCTACCCGTCTTTCGGATGCTTTCTCCACAGCAGTTTTCCTTGGAACCCAATATCCCGAAATCCACCCCTGCTTTTTTAAGGATATTGGCCGTGGCAGTAGCGACCCTTTTCATTCTTGGGTCATAGCTGAGGTAACAGCCGACAAAATATAAAGCTTCCATCCCCTCGGTGAATGTTTTTACAGACAGATCCTTTGCCCAATCCGCCCGGTTTTTTCGTTCAAACTGTAAGGGGTTACCTTCAGAAATGAGGCTTGCTCTTGCAGTACGGGCAGGACGGACAGAAGCGGGAAAAACCTCATAATTCGAGGCAACCCTTCGTAAGGATATCCCAACTTCTATCTGTTTTACGCCTCTCGGGCAACGCTGGGGGCATCTTCCGCAGGTTGTGCAACGCCATATATCTTCACTTTCTATCTCAGCCAACCCGAATGCAGCTTGCCGGATTATCTTGCGAATGCTGAATTGTCTGACCCTGTTCCACGGACAAACAGTATCGCACAATCCGCACTGAAAGCAAAACCTGAAGGCTTCTCCACCAGCCTCTTTTATCTCATGTATTACTTCTTTGAAGGGGGCGACTGTTTCCACTGTCTTTATTAATCCTCTTCTTTCGCCTTAATAATTTAGTTCTTCTGTGACATTCGGGCTACGGTATCCATTATCTTCTGCATTCCATATTTATCTACCAATGATTCCAATCCTATCTCAATATCACCCAGCTTCACTTCTTCTTCCACTTCCTCTTCCCTTTCTTCATAAGTCAGGGCATCTGATAAACACCACTGAACACACAAGGGCTCTTCTTGCGGCGGATCGTCTTCACACATATCGCATTTTAGAGGGAGACCGGAATCGGGTTCTTTGAAAAGGTCTCTGGATGGGCAGGAAGCCCTGCAGAAGGCACACTCGTCGTATTCCTTTCCGTCAATCGTGTATTTGTCTCTGCCGGCACATTCGGCTGCAGTATATTCACCAGCAAATACAGGAAGATATATATCTTTAAATGGTTCATGAATCACCCGAATACGAGATCTCGCCGGATTATCGCTACTGTATTTTGGCGAAGCGTGAAAGGCGGAGCAGGCTACCTCACAGGCCCGGCAACCACTGCACTTATCAGGATCGATCTTGATTATCTTGACTTTCTTTTTAACTTTGCTCACTTTTTATAATCCCTCTCTGTTCTAAGTCTTCACCAACGTAATCCAAAGCCAATTCATGTAAAGCCTCTTTGGTAGGAATACCCTGATTATTCCACCCCTTAAATTTGTAATACGTATCCAAGAGCTTAGCTTCAAGCTCGGGAAATCTTTTTTTCCAATGGTTCTCTGGAGGCCTCTCATCTTTTCGCCTCAAGCCTCTTCTTACGTTAATGGCTCGAATCAAAAGTCGGTTCCGCCTGACTATTTCCCATAGTTTGTCTTTATCAATATTCATCCCAGTTGCTAATGAGA
>CAZAAJ010000120.1:0-5955 GCA_964483135.1 uncultured Anaerolinea sp.
AATTGAGCGTCTTCGCTAACTAGTCGATCTTGAAAAAGAATTTATCTTACAGAAACAATTTACAATAATGTCAATATTGTGCTATAGAATTTGCAAGTTTTTCACCCCATAACAATTAAATTGATGAAGATGTCGTTTCTGGATGGGTAGAAAACCCTTACTGGCAACATCTGAGCGGGATGAAGCATTTTGAGCATGAATCTCCAATCGATTCTTCCAGCATGACCCGCTGGCGAAAACGGATCGGAGAGTCCGGTGCAGAAGAACTTCTCAAAGAAACCATCGAAGCGGGTTTGAAGCTCAAGGCTGTCAAGGTTGGCCAACTCAAACGGGTGAACGTGGACACGACGGTTCAAGAAAAAGAAGTTCGCTTCCCTACAGATGCCCGCCAGATGAAACGTGCGGGCAAATGCACCAGAAAACTTAAAACCTACCTTGGCCGTGTAATCCGTGACATTGAAAGAAAACAGCCTTTTCCCGATGAAAAGTTGACCTCTTTGTTAAAAATTGCCTCAAGGGTTCACAATAGAACGAAAGATGTGAAGAACAAAATTTACAGTATCCACGCTCCGGAAGTAGAATGTATAAGTAAGGGAAAGGCTTACAAACGATACGAATTTGGCTGTAAGGTGAGTGTTGCTGCCACCAGCCGCGGGGGTTGGTTTGTCGGGGCCATGGCGCTTCACGGTAATCCGTATGACGGGCACTCTCCGATGCATTGTCCTCAAGTCGGGCGCATTGTAAAGGCGCCTGAGTACGTTTTTGTTGATAGGGGTTATCGTGCCCATAATTACAAAGGCGATGCCGAGGTACATGTTGACAAGATCCGAAGGGGTAAAACCGTCAGGAGCCTCTGGCGATGGATGAAGCGCCGCGCAGCCATAGAACCTGGAATAGGTCATCTTAAGCGAGAACATCGAATGGATCGTAATCGTCTCAAGGGAGCTGAGGGAGACCGGATCAATGCGATTCTGAGTGCTGCCGGTATGAACTTCTGTAAGCTGCTCAAGTGG
Source organism: uncultured Anaerolinea sp. (assembly GCA_964483135.1). Taxonomy (GTDB): domain Bacteria; phylum Chloroflexota; class Anaerolineae; order Anaerolineales; family Anaerolineaceae; genus UBA6107. Next base: position 1,014 of record CAZAAJ010000120.1, read on the forward strand.
GCGGCTGACTTTTTACGCCAAATTTTTCTTTGGCTTATATTTTTTCAAAGAACAAATTTTTGCCAGATATCTGGCAAAATATGAGTTTTTCAGTATCGACTAATTAGTGTCTGAACGAAAACCCCCTTTATCGAAAGCTGGGATCAATAAAATCAATATGTTATGGCTGTTGGATGATTGATTTCTGACATTTTTTTGAGACGAATGTTTTGTTAAAGCAATATCTATGCCATACTATAACCTGAAGAATTCATTATAAGTTTTTCTCTTCACAATGGACGAGTATTTGTTAGCCAAAAAGATTCGATGTCAAAAATTACAATAACATATTGATTTTAAAACATATTCAGCCTTTTCGTTCAGACACTAATTAACATGATCCCAATCCGTCACTTTTTCCTTAATGAGCCCCATATGCCCCTAATAATCATAACGGGGAGATATAAAATTACAGACAAGGATATCAGTCTCTTCCCCTTCCATAGCTCTTCCGGGCGAACGCATACAGCAGTTACCATTGAATTCATTACCTTGGCTTTCATAACAAGATCCCTTCCCTCTTTTTTGAGAGAGATGGCCTCGATCAGAACCTGGCCGTTAGGATAATATAGCCGCATATTATTACCGCTTGCATTCTTGTTCATAACCTGACTCCTTCTTACTGTCTCAATGCCTGATAAGAAAGACAAGAGGCGAGAATATGCGGAGGAGGGGTATTATATACTATATGCTATGGTTGAAAAAACCTCACATCCCCGCTTCTTAGTCCCATCAGGAAAACCTTCTATTTGATTACTTGAAAGAAATCAATCCCCAGATCTTCCATTACAGGCTGGACCTGGGCCCTTCCTCCACCTGTCACGCCACCTCCCGGGTGAACGCTTGGACCGCACATATACAGCTTGCTTATGGGCGTCCTCCCGCTCCACCCCATGCAAGGCCTTGCGCCCATTATCTGATGGACATATGTTCCGAGATGACAAAAGTCGCTTCCCAGCATTGATTTGGTGCGGCGTTCAATATCGGGGGGAGTCTCTATAAAACGACCGATAATGTTTTCGTCTCCCATATTGGTCGTTTGCTTTCTGAGTGTTTCCAGAATCTTGTCGGCAACCTCCTGCCCAATATCTTTCCACCGCTCAACACCTCCTTCTTTCAGCTTATATGGGGCATATGAATATAGATACAATGTGTGCTTGCCCGCAGGGGCCCTTGTAGGATCAAATCTGGTCTGGCATACTACGAGCGGCACATCGAATACCGGATATCCGTAACAAAGCTCGTCAAATGCCCTCAAATATTTCTCATAATCACGAGGTCCGAATTCAATAAAAAAGGAGTTGTTGACATCATCGCCCGCTATAAAGTTCGGCGCTTCATTTAAGGCCAGTTGCTGGTTCATGCACCCAAAATCAGACAAGCTTGTACCCTTAACATCTCTTACAAAATCGGGCGGGAGGTTATCTTCGCCCACCATATCCGGAAAAAGCTGTTTGACATGCAGGTTGGATACAACCGCCTTTTTGGCCACAATTTCCTCACCGCTTTTCAGGATCACGCTCTTTGCTTCTCCTCCTACTACTTTTATCTTTTTGACCTCGGCATTGCATTTTATCTCACCGCCCTGCGCAAGGATGCAACGTTCCATTGCCAGGCTCAAGGAACCGGAACCGCCCTTGGGCAGCGTCGCCGGATACTTATGCGTAAGGCCGCACATGGCAAACACGGCAAATCCGGTTCCCTTGGTCCGCGGGGATAAAAGTCCTTCTGTTGTATACCTTGTTAACATTGCCTTTGTCTCCGCCGATTCAAACCAGTCGGAAACCAGATCATCCGCACTTTGATGCAATGCGCGCCATGTGGATCTTCCCATTTCACTCTGCTCGCACAATGAAGCAAAAGCGCTGTAGGGCACTGCCGGATTATACAGACCCCCAAGCATGAAATCGACTGCAGGACTCCACCATTCGTAGAATTTTCTGTATGCTTCCGCATCCTTTTGAGAAAATTTAGCAATGCTCTCGCACGTATCATCTACGCTGTGAGAGAGTGTAATATATTCATTATCATCAAAAAGCACCGTATTCTGCTTTGACGGAGCCGGCACATATTCCATCCCGTATTTAGAAAACAGGTTCAATTCATCGTTCAGGATAAGCGGGTTCGCCTGCAGGATTCCGTGCCATACTGCGCATGGATCGGTCTTAAAACCGGGGGCGGCAGCTTCAAGTGAGACAACGCCGCCACCCACATAAGGCAACTGCTCCAAAATACACACGCTTAACCCTGCCTTCAGTAAATAACACCCAACAGTCAAGCCCGCATGCCCGGCACCTACAATAACGACATCATAATTTTTAGCCATTTTTTTCTCCTTTTCGTTAAAATTTTGATGACTTCGTAAAAGGCATGAAACAGCTACCGCGAAGCGGCATAATCTAGCGTTTTACCAAAGCCCATCCGTTAATAATCATAATTTCTTCACTCCTATCCATGGTTGACTCCAACCCGTATTATCGATTATCACCTCCTTTCATGTAATCCAGGGTCGGAACAGCCATAGTGGCCATACCTTCCCACAAAACGGCTCGTGCAGGCCAAGTAAGTCCCTAAAACCCAGATTCTCTTGCATCATAATTAAATCTACCTTTTCTTTATATTTAATATCTCTCTTGCTTCATTCGGGTTTGCTATTTCACGCCCCAACTCCCTTGCCATACGCACGGCCCTTTCAACTAGCTGGGCATTGCTTTTTGCAAGTTCATCTCTTCCATAATAGATATTATCTTCAAATCCGACACGGACGTTTCCACCCAAAAGCATTGACATAAGGCTTGCAGGCAGTTGACTGTAGGCTATTGCCGTAACATTAATAATTGAATCCGCAGGACAGTGCTCAACCAAATGGAGCAATATCTTTGGTGTATAGGGGAGACCCCCTTGAAATACATTTTGCATGCCCAATACAAAATTTATATAGTAAGGTTTTTCAACCAGACCCAGTTTGATCAGCCTTTTGACATCTTCAATCATAGACAGATTATAAACTTCCATCTCCGGTTTAATGCCCCGTTTTTTCATTTCACCGGCTGCCCGTTGAATTTGATCAGGGCTATTTTCCATGAAACTTTCGCCGTTTTTCCACATAACAACGCCTGTGCCCATATTCAACGAGGCCATCTCAGGATTTGCAGCAAGGGATCTTATCCTGTCTTCAAAGGTTAAATTAGGGCCGCCTCCTGTTGTATTCTGCAAGACAATATTGCATTTATCCCTTATTCCGTCGTCTATTTCCTTGAATAGTTCAGAATTAGTCGACACGGAACCGTCCTTTTCCCTTGCATGGATATGAACAATTGCCGCCCCCGCATTATAGCATTCATATGCTGATTGAATTATCTCGTCAGGCTGTTCCGGAAGAGCTGGATTGGCGTCTTTTCCATGAAATCCGCCGGTCTGTGCCACTGTAATTATTAATTTTTCCATTAGTTACCTCCTGTAATACGCAATAGTACTGTCAAAAGTTTTCTCACATAATGGCTTTTATTTCAGTAATAATATCCGTAAAATCAGCGAGTTGTAATCTTTGGAAGCTCATTTGAGCTTCCTCCCCCCCTCCTTAGCCAGCTTGAGCGGAGCCCTTGCATAGCTCAAGCTCAAGCCAGCTAAGGATTCCACAGTTTTTGTTCCTCATAACAAAGCCCCTTTTTTTCATAATACTTTTGACAGTACCTACGCAATTTATGTTACAGACATTCCGCCATCCAGAACAAGCGCATGGCCATTCATTAATTTTGAATCATCCGTCGCCAGATACAGATATGAGGGGGCAAGCTCTTCCGGGGTTCCCGGATCTCCCTGCCTCTGCTTAAGGATTTCGCGGAAAGGGACCCCCTGATCCTCGTAAGATTGGGCAAATCTATCACCCAATGGCGTCCGTATAAGCGCTGGACACACACAATTTACCCGTATGTTATAAGGCTTAAACTCACCGGAAAGAGCCTTGGTCAGTAAAACAATAGCCCCTTTTGATGAACAATATAATGATGCCAGGGGTGAACCGGCAATGCCGCCTGCGGACGAGGTGTTTATAATTACGCCGCCATTTTCTTTCATTTGAGGCAGAATATATTTAATACAAAGAAAATAGCCCCTGACGTTTATCGACATCAACTTATCCCATTCATCCACACTCACGGTTTCTATCGGCTTTACCAACTCAATTCCCGCATTATTAACCAGGATATTAGTGGCGCCGTATAATTCCAATGTCTTCGCGGCCATTTCCTGAACACTTTTTTCATCCGTAACGTCAGTATATTGAAATACCGCCTCTCCACCATTTTCTTTGATGGTCTTCACCGCGTCATCACCATCTTTTTCATTTACATCGACTATCAATATCTTGGCCCCTTCCTTGGCAAAAAGCTCTGCAACCGCTCGCCCAATCCCTGTGCTAGAGCCGGTAACCACGGCAATTTTATCCTTTAATCGCATAATTATTCTCCTTTGTTATATGGTTAATGTTTGACTCAAAAACTATCGTAGAGGATTCCATTCTCCCGCTAAAACTGAGGTTCTCCCCATTTTCAAGACAAAAAATTGGGTTGTATAAGGTGCATTGTTGAAGTCCGCCCAGGGTTAAAAGATAATCGTTCTTTGACATAGGCCTGATAAGGGGTTTGATATTCCAAGGACTCATGAAGCCGCTTCATGTTATAAAAGAGGAAGTACCTGGTCAGAAGCGTACGCACCTCGGAAACCGTTTGGTACTGGCGAAGATAGACCTCCTCGTATTTAACGGATCGCCAGAGCCTCTCGATAAAGACATTATCGAATACTCGTCCTTCGGCCATCCATGCTGATCTGGATACCATCCTGATTGACCTAAGGGTGTTGAAATTTACTAATATACCGTTTATAATGTCTCCAAACTTTATAA
>CAZAAJ010000121.1:0-5955 GCA_964483135.1 uncultured Anaerolinea sp.
ATGAGGCATGCCACCGCTGCATATATGTAACGAAAGTGTCAAGCTTAAATAGTCTCGTTAATCCGGGATCTACCAGTTCGCTTTTTGCTTGATCATCAAAAGGATAAAGAAGGGATTCAAGCAACCTGGTTTTTCGTAACTTGCTTAAAAATTCAGCCAGGAGATGGTCATCCAGTTCAGTCGCATTCTTAAATCGGGTAAAAAGATCGAAAGCAATACAAAATTTTGCAATATTTGTAGGTTCTGATACTGAACCAATGCATTTTTCGATCAACCTGGTTACTTTCCGCGTTCGATCGGAGCTTTGCAGCATTTCAACAACCTCAATGCCATTCATTTGAAGTTTCTCAATCACCTCTTTCGCGAAAAGATTTGTTGGGCAAAGGATGGCTGTAGTTTTATCCTCGTTTTCCGGCAGCCAGTTTTTCAACGATTTAATAACCGAGATAATTTCTTCCTCAGGTGTGTGAGATCTTTTTTGTATATATATCGCGTTTGCTTGATCAGGGGGATTAGGCTGAGGATCACCAGGTGGGGCTGGCTCGATATACGGTGTCGCCAGGGAAGACCGTAATTGCTCCACCGGATGAGAATTATTGGTCCATTCAACCAGGTAATTGGCCAGCGAAATGATACTCAAATTGGACCTGCCGGAATTGGGAAGGTCTTTAGATACAACGTTTTCTTCGACAAGAAAATCACGCAGGAATTGGGGATCGGCGGTTGTGAAAGTATCGTAAATCGCCTGGTTGGTATCACCGACACGCACCCAGTTACCATTCTCGCCAACCAACTTTCTTATTATAGCTTCCTGGATTGCTGAAGAATCCTGAGCTTCATCCTCCAATATATAAGGCCAGCGATATTGCAAGCGCGCAAGGAAATCAGGGTCTGATTCGAGCACTCTCATTGCCAGGCGGGTGAGATCAGTGAAATCGACCGCATTGCGGAAACGCAGTCCCCTCTGGTATTCCGTAAAGACTTCAAGTCCGAAGAAGAATAGAGGCTCATCTAAAGAATTAGTGTCAACCAGGGATTTCAGCTTTATTGGATCGAGCTGTAAATCTTTTGCCTGCCTGATGAAATTAGCTCCAATGTCGGCAAACAGCGAAAACCATTGTTTTTTTGCCAAAAAATCCTGATCGAGATCGATCGCAGGGTCAAGATACATTTCAGATAACTCAGAATGTTCTCGCAGGTAAGCTGTACTGATTTGCTCGATCATGGCTCGGCACTCATTTTCATCAGCAATTGAAAATTGTTCCGATACACCAGCGAGATCGGGGCGTTCACGGATAATGTCGTGTGACAGCCCATGCAATGTACGCACGCGGTACCCCATTTTTTGAAGCAATCCAGCCTGTTTGACAAAGCCGGATATTCGGCTTGAAAAATTCTCAACTGCAGAATTCACAAGGGTAACGACCAGAATCTCCTGATCATCAGCAATTAACTCCCTGGTAATCAACTGGGCAGCCAGGTAGGAAAGAGTATGCGTTTTTCCACTGCCTGGAACTGCAGGAATGCCCATTCTTCCAGTTTTGTATTTAATTATCTCTTCCTGTTTGGGGCGCGGTTTAAAAATCATACTCCGTTCCCTTCACGGTGCATCCGTTTTAACAAAGTTTGTAAAGCGACCATCAACGCTCCGCGTTGTTCATCTCCTTGCTGGTTGATGTCAACGGATACAAGGATCACTTTCTCTTTACAACGGGCGAGTAACCCATTGACTACCCTGGCCAAATTGGATTGATTTGTATTGTATTCTTCTATATCCGTCCAGCGGGAACCCTCTTTCCAGTTACGGTTGAGGACATAGGGCTGGGTGAGAGGCTGGTCCAGCCGAGCCCACCAGCCCGGAGATCCAATTTCGAGCCAAAACTGATAGCTAACCGGTTTATTTCGCATCAGAAACGAATGGGCAGGAGAGATGATGACAAAATCTTCTGGTTCAAGGCTTTCGTTGAATTCATAGAATTGAGTTGAGAGCAGTCCGGTTTCTACCAGTTCGATATAGGTTTTTGGAAATTCTTTTTTGGAAATACTTCCATCGGCAGATAAGGTCTGTCGAAATTTACGGCTGGATTGGACCAATTGATTGATAAGGGTAGACTGGTAAAGATCGGTGTGGAAATTGAATCCCGGTTGGGATAATAATTCGCCAAACATCCGGCCAATAAAAACATCCAATTCCATTTCAATTAATTCAGAATTATTAACCAACCATTGGCGAAGCAGTTCAAAACGAATTCCAACTTCTATGGATATTCTTTCACGGATAGAGTTTTTCTCCGTATTATAGGGACGAAGTGCTGGTTGTCCATTCGGGACGGAAAATACCATCTGGGTTAATAGATCAGCACGGATCAGATCACAACCTGCGATTACCGTCATAAGCGTATTGCGGACATCCTCTTTTTCAGGAATAAGCCCCATGTCAGGGAATGCCAATTTTGCAAGTGTTAAAACCGCTTTCACCGCAGGTTCATCCTTCAAACCGCGGGATGGGCGAAATGCAGAGATCGGTATTTTTTGATTAGAAAATTGCTCAAGTGTCGAAAAAAGCATCGAATCACTCAGATAAGGAGTGAGTATGGCAATCTCTCCCGGGGAAACATGTTCATCTTCGATGAGGTGCTTTACCTGTGAGGCAACAGCTTCGATTGTTTCAGGAACAAAACGGAAGGAATGGACTTCAAAAGCTTCGAGTATTTCCTTTTGTGGGGGTTGCTTAATTGAGTGGTTTATGATCGCTTCAGTAAGGGTGGACGAAAAGGTAGAAATTTCCTTTGGGGAGGTAAATGCCTTGTTGAGTGTAATCGTTCTATCCGCCATCTTCAATAAGCGATTGGCTGATACAGGGTCGGCACCTAAAAAGGTTCGGAATCCGCCATTTTCATCATTTATGATCATGGCAGAATGAAAATCGGGAAGCCACTCTTCGACGATATCATGTGCAACAGGATAATCTTCCTCCACGTTATCATAGATCAAATGCTGGTATTTTGTTTTCAAATACTGTCTAAAAACAAATGATTTCCAAAGGGTGTTCCGGAAAACTTGGATTTGCAGTGAGAAATCAAGCAGATTATGCTCAAAACAGTATTTCCGAAAAATCAGGGAACATTCCTGTACCTGCTCAAAGACACTGGCTTGGTCGGTCTTGCCTGCCCAGGCACTTGTGAGTTTTTCTGAAATTTGTGCAGGATCAAAACCAACGACTGCGCTTTTATTCAAATTATCGATGATCTGGCTGTACAGTCTCAAGCGATCAAGGGAGATTTCGCTGAAATACCCCTTTTGAATTAGCGGGTCAATAAGCCTGGCCAGGAAAAACTGGGTTAGTTCAAGTGTCAGGAAGACTGGAGGTTGTTTGTAAAGTTGAAATCCTGCATCGCGAGCAATTAACGGCCAGAACAGGGTAATAGACCGTTGTGCAAGACCACCAACAGTCATTATTGAATGAGGGGCTGGCAAAAGGAAATCAGGTGAGCGGACCGCCTGCCTATATGGATTCGCCAGGCTTCTCTGAGGTGCGAGAATGAGGATCGTGTCAGGATCTTCGATTAATGAGCACAACCGTTTAAAACGTTCCAAGGCAGCTGTGGTTTTACCAGTTCCTGCTTGACCGGTTACTGCCAGAAAGCCTTTATCAGAGAAATCGACGATTTCCTGTTGTTGACTTGAAAGCTGAAGCTTCATAATGCTAGAAGCCATTTGCTTAATATGGTAATTGAGCGACTGAATAAAGAACTGCCCGCGTAAGCTCTGCGTCCGCAGTTGCACGATGAGTATTTTTGAGAGAGATTTGGAATTCTTTTCCAGCAGCCTCCAGAGAAAACAGACGCATTGACCTGCGAAGCGGATCCCATATCCCCCTATAACTGGAATAGAGCGACATTACGTCAAGCCACTCAAAGGTTTCACGCCAGGGTAACCGATACCTGACATGCGTTTGCTGCATCATCCGCAGGTCAAAGGGGGCATTGTAGGCAACGATCAATCGTCCAAACAGAAAGCTCCTGACCGACGGCCAGATTGATGGCCAGGCAGGTGCCTTGAAAACATCTTCGTTTGTGATTCCATGAACAGTCGTGGCAGATAAAGGAATTCGGTCAATTGGTTTTACCAGGGATTGGAATAGTGTTGATCCATCGGATTCCAAAATTGAGATCTCCACTATCTCGTCCTGTTTTTCCAACCCGGTGGTTTCAGTATCGATGTATACAGGATGACGGGCAATAGCTTTGGCGGCAATTTCAATTGTTTCCTGTTTTACTGAGGGATTAATTTGTGAAGGGTTATTATTGATCAAGGCAGGTTCCACTGGCTAATCTCTGCCACTTGGAAATTGAAATTGGCAGTATCGACAGCGCCGCCATAAATTCCAAAGTGGCCGGTATTTGGAAAAGATGAATCGGAGAATTCTTCGATCAATGCTCCATTGGCATAGAGTCTGATGTCATTTCCTTTCATCCATACTCCAAGTCGATTGGTCTGTCCGGATCCGGAGAGGATATGAGAATCCGAAGTCCAATTGACTAACGTCGCTACACCATTGTTGTCCCATTTTTGTATGATGAACTGACCATCACATGAAAAGCCCAGATAATACCCATAACCATCGTTATAGTTGGGGGCACGGGTTACCAGCCCATAATGATCAAATCCAGAGCAGTTGACGGGTTGGAATACTCCTTCAAGATAAAAGTCTTTTGGTTTTGGATAGGTAAGTTGGTATCTTCTTCCATAGTTCAATGCCAGACTTGAAAAATCCAATACACCATCATGGACCCAGAGTTTGACTGAATCATCTGTATAAGGTGAAGACAAGCCAAAATCCTTTCCGCTGGTAAAAGTATTCGTGTAGGCAGAGTTTCCAAGACTCAGTTTAGGATCTGCGAGTGTGGCTGTGACCGTAGGTGTTACGGTTGCTGTTTGCGGGGGCGTGATCGTTGGAGATGTCAATGTCGGGAGTGAATTCGTGGGTATTACAGGTAATGGGGAGGCTGTAACTGATGGTGGTGCAGCATTGAGGGTTTGGGCAACCCGGGTAGCCACGATACCTGCAGAGTCTTGCGTCGGAGAAGGGATAGGTAAATTACACGCCGAGAGACAAAATATGCATATAAGTACGACAGTAATAGTTTTTCTCATTTGCTTATTCCTTTCATGTTTATTATAGCGGGAAGAATGAATCTTGAAGTCTATTCTGAGCGGCAAGTATAATTAGGAAAGCATGAAAACGACCTTGATCCAAATTGATCCCCACGATGATCTGACCTCGATCAAAGATAAAATGACCTGGGCTAAAAGCTCACGAATGCTTTTATTTTTCCCAAATGGTTATCCACTGGATCAAAGCCCATTAACAATGAAGTTAATAAGGCGTTATGCAGAAACCAACGGCGCTCGAGTGGCACTTGTCACCCGCAATCGTATCATGCGTGAGATCGCTGGCGAACAGGGAATCCCATGTTTTGCATCGGCTCCTCAGGCTGAGAAAAAAATATGGCCCGGGCCACAGGAGAAGATAATTCAAAGAACTATTCAAGGAGCGGAGAGTATCATTAAGCAGAAGAACGGGGCAACAACCCCGCAAAAAAAGATATCTCCGGTAAGAGTACAAAGAATCATTACTCTCATTTTGTTGATGATTTTAATGAGCATTTCTTCAATGCATTTTATCCCTTCTGCCAAAATCATCTTTTTCCCTGAATTGACCACGCAGGAAATTTCATACAAAGTAATTGCTGACCCTGCGATAAGTACAGTGATGGTAAATGGGAATTTGCCTGCGAAGGAAATTAACATTACTGTAAGTGGTGAACTTGCAGGTGATAGTACCGGAAAAGTGAGCATCCCCAAGTCTAAGGCAACAGGTGAAGTGAAATTGGTAAACCTGACGGCAAAAAACGTGATCCTGGCTCGCGGGACAATTGTTAGTACAGGTGG
>CAZAAJ010000122.1:0-5931 GCA_964483135.1 uncultured Anaerolinea sp.
TGCGGCATGGATCGGCAAAGAAGTCATCATTCCCGCGGTGATGCCGTGCAGAAAGTGTATCCTCTGCAAAACCGGCAGAGGAAACAGGTGCCTGGATCAAAAAATGCCTGGTAACAGCATTGGTTTGTATGGCGGTTTTTCCAGTCATATTCCGGTTCCAAGCATTGATTTATGCGAGGTCAAAAAACGGGGCGATATCCCGCTTTCTCACCTGGCCGTTGTCGCCGATGCGGCCGCCACCCCGTACCATGCAGCCAGACGGGCTGATTTGAGACCAGGTGATAACGTCATCGTCGTCGGTATCGGTGGAGGAGTTGGTCAATACATGGGGCAGATTGCCAGAACACTTTGTGCCAAAACCATCATTGGTATTGACATAGACCAGAACAAGCTGGACAGGTCTCTCCGGTTTGGCGCTGATTTCGTCATTAATTCCAAGGGTAAGGACGCTCGAACAGTATCCGTGGAATTCAAAGGCATCTGCAAAAGTAACGGTTTGCCGGGTATTGGCTGGAAAATATTTGAAGTGACAGGCAGCAAACCTGGCCAGGAAATTGCGCTGGAACTGCTGAGTTTTATCGGCAAGCTGATTGTTGTGGGATTCGGGATGGCAAAAATCGAATATGCCATCAGCCGTTTGATGGCATTTGATGCCGAAATCATTGGAACCTGGGGATGTCTGCCCGAGTATTATCCCATAGTCCTGGACATGGTCCTGTCCAAGAAAATCGATATCGCACCCTTTGTGGAAACACGGCCCATGAGTGCCATCGTTAAGACATTTGAAGAAGTCCACAAGGCAGGATCTCCTGCAAAAAGGATTGTACTTACGCCTGATTTTTGATGATTTGATTTTTTAAATAAAATTTATAACTTAAAGGAGATGAGATTATGGCTTTAGAATGGATGCCCAGAGAAAATCAACCAAAAGACCATGCACTGCATACCGGTGGTCACTGGGGCACGGAAGCTCCATGCGTCGTTTATGAAAAACGCCCCCTGACAGGCCCGGATGGAAAAGTAGTTGATAAGCTGTTCGTGTCATGGATTCGCCTGAACAATCCCAACCAGTATAATTCCTACACAACGAAAATGGTCAAGGGAGTCATTGCAGGGTTTGAAAACGCCTCGCTGGACAGAAGCGTTGTAGCCGTTGTGTTCACCGGAACCGGTCCTTTTGCCTTCTGTACCGGAGGGAATACCAAGGAATACAGTGAGTTTTACAGCTTAAGATGTGATGAGTACGGCCAGTATATGGAACTCTTTAACCATATGGTGGATTCGATCCTGGCCTGCAAAAAACCGGTTATCTGCCGGGTTAACGGCATGCGTGTGGCAGGCGGCCAGGAAATCGGAATGGCCTGTGACCTGGCCATCTCCTCGGATCTGGCCATCTTCGGTCAGGCTGGTCCCAGGCACGGCTCGGCCCCGGTGGGCGGCGCCTCCGATTTTCTGCCCTGGTACCTTTCCATGGAAGACGCAATGTGGAACTGCGTCTCCTGCGAAATGTGGTCGGCCTATAAGATGAAAGCCAAGAACCTGATCAGCAAGGTAGTGCCCGTGCTCAAGATGGACGACAAATGGGTGCGCAATCCCATGATTATCACCGATAAGTATGTTGAAGACGGTGAAATCGTCTATGGCGAATACAAGAAAGGGGATGCCTTAAAAGAGGCGCGGGAGTTTGTCAAAGTCCATCAACCCAATGCCGACTTTGATCTGCTTGACAAGGAAGTAAATAAAATAGTCTGGACATTTTCCAACCTTTTCCCCGGATGCCTGATCGAGTCCATTGACAGTATCCGCCAAAAGAAAAAGTTTTTCTGGGACACGATGAAAAACGCCCACCGGCACTGGCTGGCGGCCAACATGGGCGGCGAGGCATTCCTGGGCTTCGGGGCCTTCAATACCAAGAAAATAACGGGCCAGGACACAATCGACTTTATCAAATTCCGTCAAAATATAGCTGACATGAAGACCTGGGATATGGATATGTTCGCGGAAGTGCTGGGGAAACCAAAGAAGTAATCTGCACTGCATCTGTCACCATAAACGAATCAGGCAGGGTGTTTTCAAACGCCCTGCCTGATTTCTCATATCTTTTCACAGCGCCCTCTTTTGCCCGATCGCTTTGAGATCTTTGAATAACTCACATTCGGACTGGACCGGGATAAGCTGAATATACACGGGGACGCGATTGCTCTCGGTCATCCGACAGGCATCAGCGGCTGCCGCATACTCGTTACCGGCCATTATGCCCTCAGGGCAAGAAACAGGGAATTCCTCTGCGACGCCATATGCGGAGGCGGAGGAGTAACAACATCAATGATTACAAAGCGTGAAAACTGATGTTTTCGTAAAAAGTTCAATTTTTACCACGAAGGTCACGAAGGAGGAAAAAATATATAATCTTTTCGGCTTCGTGTTCTTCGTGGCTTTATAATTTATTACGTTTTTACCACTTTTTACGAGTTCATCAAAACCGGAGATTTCATAAAAAAAAAGAAAGGATCAAAAATGCCTGAACATAAATACATCAAGCTTGAGATACGGGAAGGTGTTGCAAATGTTATATTTGACCGTCCGAAACACAATGTTTTCAACATCGAAATGTTGAATGAGCTCAATTCTGTCCTTGAGGGTCTCACGAAAGATGCTGAAATAAAATGCGTTGTTTTCAGGGCACAAGGACCAAGCTGGTGCGCCGGAGTCGATGTGGGCGACCACAAACCCGAACTCGTGGATCAAATGATCTCGACATTCAACCGGGTATTCGAACTTACAGACAGGCTTGAAGTTCCGACAATAGCCGCCGTACAAGGCGCATGCCTCGGAGGCGGAATGGAAGCAGCCATAGCCTGCGACATTATCATTGCCTCAAAAAAGGCTGTTTTCGGACAGCCGGAAATAAAGCTTGGGTTTTTCCCCCCTTATGCCGCAATCCGTCTTCCCATGATAGTAGGTCCGGCTAAAGCCATTGAAATATGCACCACAGGAAAAATTTATACCGCAGACGATGCGAGGATGATGGGGTTTGTTTCACGTGTGGCGGAAGATGATAAGTTTGCATCTGAAGTTGATGCCTATGTAAGGGAAATATGCGCATGCAGTCCGCTTATAATCAGGCTTAACAAAAGAGCCGTAAAGCAGAATACAGGGAAGGATTTTTCCAGATCGATTAATGACGTGAGCGATCTTTTTCTCAACACACTTATGAAAACCGAAGATACGCTTGAAGGCATCAAAAGTTTCTATGAAAAGCGAAAACCGGCATGGAAGAACAGGTAGCAGCAGGCCGGACAAAACTTGAACCAAAACAGGATAGTGTTCTTACATCAGGAGGCAATGTCTCAGTCAAAAAAAGGAATAAGCAAAATAGGAGTTGTTGGAGCAGGCAACATGGGAAGCGGCATAGCCCAGAAGATAGCTCAGGAAGGCATAAATGTGGTAATGCTCGATGTAAAGGAAGAATTTGTAAGCCGCGGCCTGTCAAACATAAAAAAAATCCTTGAAGAAGGAATAGAGCGCAAGTTCTTTACGCCTGCAAAGGTTCAGGAAACCCTCTCCCGTATTACAGCAACAACAGATATTAATGCTCTTTCGGATGCAGATATTGTGATAGAGGCCGTTTTTGAAAACAAGGAGGTAAAATCGGAACTCTTCGGAAAACTGGACAAAATCTGTTCTCCTGAAACAATCCTTGCCACGAATACTTCCAGTTTTTTTGTTAAAGAGCTTGCGGAAAAGACATCCCGCCCCGACCGTTTCGTCGGCCTTCATTATTTTTATCATCCTGCAAAAAACCGCCTGCTGGAGGTAATACCGCATGACAAGACAAGCAGGGAGACGGTAGAGAAATCAATCCTTGCCGCAAAGAAAGCAGGACTGGAACTTAGAAAAGGCCCACGGAATGAAATCATTTCGTCTTTTATTGAGAATCAAATACTTAGACTGAACGAAGCCGGTCAACGGTCAGCAGTCACAAGTGCTCCCTCAGCTTTGAGCCGTCTATTTGTTGACATCTTAACGGAGGTAAACGGAAACATCATCCAGCCGGACTGCTCGATAGAATCTTAGCGTCTGAATTGCTTCAAGGCGGTTTTTTTTACTTCCTTTTTTAAAAATTCCCTGATTTGGCTGAAACTGACTTTGTTGTTATTCTTAAATTTAATCTTTACCTCTTCAATATCTTCGAAAAACACCAAGCTTTTTAAAATCAGGTTGGTGTCCAGAGCAGGCATTTTTCTGGAGCATTTCTTCAGGAGGTCTTCCAGGCGGTTTGTCCTCAGAATGAAATACAGATCGATATAATCCTTGTTGACTGCACGGCTTGTGATGGCTGAAAATTTCATGCAGGCGATATCGGAAATTGAAGCCATACGAAAATATTCATCATTTAGAGTTTTTCCGATCAGCTTATATTCAAAGGTAAAAAAACTCAGCTTGATATGATTATCGATAAAAACCGATAAAGTGTTTTTTTCTTCCTGGGTTTTCAATATCGCGTGTTCTTTAAAGACGGTTTTTATCTTTTCGAACAGTTTTTTCGTATCAAGATCCTCAGCGCAAAAAAAATCAAAATCAAGACTGTCCCGATGGCCGATCTGCAAGGCTAAAGCCGTGCCGCCTGCCAGATAAAAATCTTTTCTGAATTCCTTTAAGAAAGGCAGTATATCAATTCTTTTCTTGTCTAAGATATTATAAAACATATTTCCCGGTTATGAATCGCGCTCATTAGCACAGATCACTTTATTTTTCTGCCTTTGACTTCCGGCTTTACTCCAAATATCAGCGACCAATAATTAAGGGATTTTTTTGACCATTCACCCGGAGCCGGATGAACGACAAAATTCCTTATTTCATTTTCAGGATAAGTTTTAAACAGCCAGATGACGGCCCGGTGCGAACCGAAATTAAGGATGTTCTTTATTATTGTTTTTTTATCCTTGTCCTTGTCCAGACGGCCGGCGTCATATGACCAGAGAAAAGGCCTGATATATTTCGGCAGCATAAAACCTGTCTATAAAATTCAATTTTGACGGCTTTTTCATGAATTCATCATGACTTATTTTAGCATAATTCCGACTTAGTTACAAATATTTAAACAATCGTTATCTGTTCATCGGCAACAGTAAGCTGCTTAAGGCCATCTTTTGTAACAATATGTGTGTTTTCAATCCCGACTACGCCCTTGCCCGGAAAAACAAGCTTGGGTTCGACAGCTATTGACATCCCTTCCTTTAAGGCCATTTTCTGGCCTTTTGCAATGAAGGGGTACTCATCGATTTCAAGCCCGAGTCCATGTCCCACAAAACGTATCCTCTGGTCGCCGACTCCCATGAAATGCTCACCGTATCCGAGGCGCTCTGCCATCTCTGTTGCCATTTCATAAAGATCGCCTGCCTTTACACCCGGCTTTGCTTCTTTTTTGATCATGGTATGAACATCAAGCATTGCCTGGTGAGCTTTTATGAGTTCATCAGGAAGCTCGCCTATTGAAAAAATCCGTGTGTTGTCCGAAAGGTATCCCATCCAGGCAAAGACATAATCGACAAGCACGGGCTGATGCTTTTGTATGGCAATAAAACCCGGACCCTGAGCAACGGCCTGCCCGACGCCAAGACCTCCTGTCGGAGATGAAAGGAAACTCGGAATAGCGGCGGATGGACCGGCCATGATGTGCCCGTAAAACATTTCGCTTCCCCAGAGCCTCATCCTTACAATGCCCTGATGACCAAGTTTGCGGGCTTCAGCTTCGACTTTCCCGGCAAATTCGATTTCGGTTATACCCTCCTCAAGATGCTCTTTTGCTTTCTTTGCAACCATATCGGAGAAGAAAGCCGCCTTTTTCATGATTTCAATTTCGTAACCTGATTTGACCGACCGTACAAGGCGTATGAAATGGGATACGTCCCAAACACACCCAACACA
>CAZAAJ010000123.1:0-5884 GCA_964483135.1 uncultured Anaerolinea sp.
CCCCGTTCTTGAGGATTGCCAGGTAGTGATCGCATCCCGCGAACTGCCAGGCGCCAGGCGCATTGACGAGCCCGCCTACCGGCATGCGATCGGCAGGGGCTTTAATGCGCTGGTGCGAGTTTTGACGCTGCCAGGTTTGCAGGATACCCAATGCGGCTTTAAATGCTTCCGCGCTGATGTGACGCAGCGAATTTTCCCCTTGCAGAAGCTGAACGGTATGTCATTTGATGCCGAAGTGCTTGTGATTGCGCGCCGTCATGGATTTACCATCCAGGAGGTGCCGATCAACTGGTATTTTAACTCTGACAGCCGGGTCAAGCTCTTTAAAGACTCCTTCCGCATGGCGCTGGACCTTTTCACCATCCGTCGTAATGCACGCTTGGGCATGTATGACCCGCGTTAAATTCAACCTCAGCTTGCTGCCTGCATCTCCTCATATTAATTTTGAGACGGCATTATGGCAGTCTGGCGTAACTTTGGTGGCGGGGATTGATGAAGCCGGGCGGGGTGCGCTGGCAGGACCTGTGGCGGTGGGGGCTGTCATTCTGCCACATGACAACCCGGACTTGATGCATGCACTCCACGGCGTGCACGATTCCAAGCAGATGAGTGCCGCACAGCGCGAAATCTGGGCAGAGATCATTAAGCAGGTGGCGCTGAGTTGGTCGGTTGCCTACAGCCAGGCAGATGAGATTGATGATATGGGGATTGTGGATGCCACCTGCCTGGCAGCCGGAAGGGCGGTGAACACGCTTGACCTGCACCCGCAGCACCTGCTGGTGGATTACATGCACCTGCCGGAGATCAATCTGCCGCAGACTGCTTTGGTCAAGGGGGATGCACGCGTTTTGAGCATTGCATGTGCCTCGGTGCTGGCAAAGACGACACGGGACGCGCTTATGGAAGCTTATGAGGTTGCATTCCCGGGCTACGGTTTTGGACGACACAAGGGCTACGGTACAAAGCTGCACCTCATTAGGATTGAGGAACGGGGAGCGTGTACGCTGCACCGAAGGAGTTTCAGACCGCTTAGGGGCGTGGTCGGGTAGTTGAGTAGCCGGGTAGTCATATAGTCTTATAGTTGAATAATTGGGTGGCTCAGAAGAGTTTGAGATTTATCAGGTTGTGCCAGGAGTACAATCTCCAATAGACGCAGCGCAAGATCGCCAAGATCGCCAAAAAAATGCATGTACCCCTAGGGGAGACCAAAGGTCAAGGCATCGCGCACGGTCAGCCCACACGCACCGCCAAAAGCGGCGCCGGGGTGCAGGGCAAGACCGGCACGATCATAGCGCGGTGAATTGTAAACCTCACCTCGATCGTGTTCGAACCCACAATAATGTAGGTCAGGTTTATTTATTCCCGGTTCTTTTCTGGAGCCGACCCGCCATCATCAACCACGAAACTTATCTGTTTATGAACATACGTATAATGGCATTTGATCGTAAATGTTTTGTTAACGACGTAAGATTCTGCATAAATACCCTATGAAATCAAAATGGTATAATATAATAATTCTGTCTCTAAAAAACCCACCCAATTCAAAGGAGGAGGTATATTTGCATGACTCATAACAGGCTTCGAACAATCAATGTGGCGCTGGTGGTGATCTTATTATTCAGCGCGCTCGGGTTTCTACCCAAAGCTGCAGTCGCCCAAACGGAAACATTGGCTGCAGGAGATATTGCGGTCATCTTGATGAACACAGATGATCCAGATTCAATTGCATTTGTTGCCTTGGCAGACCTGCCTGAAGGAGAAAGCTTCATTTTTACCGATAATGGTTGGCTGGCTGCTGGCGGTTTCAGGCTGAATGAAGGGGCTGTCAGGTACACTGTTCAACCCGGCGGGTTGGCAGCCGGATCAATTGTTTTTAAATCCTCCCCATTTAATAGCAACGGTTGGTCTATTGCAGAGGATGTCGGGATGGGTTCAACTGGGGTCAGCCTGGCTGTTGGTGGCGATCAACTTATTGAATTTCAAGGCAATGCCACCACTTATGCAATGGTTTATGCCTTAAATGATGAAGGCGCTGGCGAATGGCAGGCTGATGCAACCAGTACAAGCACATCTGCTTTACCAACAGGGTTAATCAACGGTGAGACAGCAGTTGCAGTGAATGAGCTTGACAATGTTAAATTGAATTGTGCTGAAAATCATTCCGGCACCAAAGCAGCGTTGCTGGCATATATCAGCAATAATGCAAATTGGATCGGTGACGATGCAACGCCACAGAGCATTGACCCCGCCTGTTCTTTCACTGTGACCAGCAGTGAGCCAGGCATTATTCGCATCAGCCAAGTATATGGTGGCGGTGGCAACACTGGCGCCACCTATACTCATGACTTCATTGAACTTTTTAATGCAGGAGGTTCACCTGTTGATATCACGAACTGGAGTGTGCAATATGCCTCTTCAACAGGTACATCATGGCAGGTGACGGTTCTCACCGGCACCATTCAACCCGGTGCATATTACCTTATCCAAGAAGCGCAAGGGGCAGGCGGAACCACACCTCTGCCCACACCGGATGCAATTGGCAGCATTCCAATGTCAGGTTCAAACGGCAAGGTAGCCTTGGTAAATAATACAACGCCATTAACAGGAGCATGTCCTGCAGGTCTTGTTGATTTTGTCGGATATGGGTCCGCTAATTGTTATGAAGGATCGGGTGCAACCCCGGCATTAACGAATACAACCGCAGCCATCCGCAATTCAGGGGGTTGTGTGGACACAGATGATAATGCTGCTGACTTTACCATAGGGGCTCCAACGCCGCATAACAGCGCATCTCCCGCAAACGTATGCACATCGCCCACTGAGGAAGCCCCCACTGTCACAAATACTACCCCTGCTGATGGCGCGTCAAACGCCCTCAAGACTGACGATATTGTAATCACCTTCAGTGAGCCGGTGACCGTGACAGGCACCTGGTATGACATCACCTGCGCCTCCTCCGGCAACCATATCGCCGTGGTGACCGATGCAGACCCGGTCTTCACGCTCAACCCGGATACTGACTTCCAGGCGCTGGAAAGCTGCACCGTCAGCATTTACGCAAGCGGCGTGGCTGACGATGACACGGAAGACCCGCCTGACAACATGGCAGCGGATTACATCTTCAGCTTCAGCGTGGCTGCAGGCTGCGGCGACCCCTTCACCCCGATCGCCGCAATCCAGGGCTCCGACATGACCTCACCCCTGGTTGGACAGGTAGTGACCACGGAGGGCGTGGTGGTGGGGGATTACCAGACGAATGCCTACGTTTCGGGCAGCAAGAATGGCTTTTACATCCAGGCGATCACAGGTGATGCCGACCCGACGACCTCGGAAGGCATCTTTGTCTACTCCTATCTGAAAGACGTCCTGGTTGGGGAGCATGTGCGTGTGAGCGGTACAGTGGCAGAATATATCCCCTCCGGTTACACACAAAGCCTGACCCAACTCTCCACGATCAGCGAGATTCAAACTTGTGCCACAGGTCTTAGCATTCCCCCCACTGAATTTGTCCTTCCTGCGGGCAACCTGCTTGATTTTGAAAGGTATGAGGGCATGCTGGTGACCGTCCCGCAGAGCTTGATCATCTCAGAGTATTACAACTTTGGCAGGTATGGTGAGATCAAACTAACCACTTCGCGCTTTATGACCTACACAGCAGCGTATGAACCAGACATCGACGGGTTTGCCGCCTGGAATGCAGCATACCTGCTCAACAGTATCACGTTGGATGACGGTCGCACCAGCCAGAACCCCGACCCGGCGTGGCACCCCAATGGCGCTGAATTCACTTTGGATAACCTCTTCCGCGGGGGTGACACGGTTGCCAATGTGACCGGCATCTTTGACCATGCCTATGATCTGTATCGTATTCAACCCCTCCAGGGCGCCGATTACACACCTGCCAACCCCCGCCCCGAGACCTATGAGGTGGTGGAGGGTGACTTGAAAGTGGCAAGTTTCAACGTGCTCAATTACTTTACCACCCTCGACCTCGGACCAGACATCTGCAGCCCATCCGGCACACTGGAATGTCGTGGCGCAGATACGCCTGAAGAACTGGTGCGCCAGCGGGACAAGATCCTGGCTGCGTTGATTGAGATCGATGCGGATATCTTTGGCTTGATGGAGATTGAGAATGACAAACCGTTAGGCGAAGGCGAAACCCCGGATTATGCGGTGGCTGACCTGGTGAACGGCTTGAATGCCGTCCTGGGCGCAGGCACCTATGATTACATTCACACGGGTGCGATCGGTACGGACGCCATCAAGCAGGCCATTCTCTACAAACCGGCAGCCGTGACCCCGCTGGGGGAGTATAAACTGCTCACCACAGCGATTGACCCGAGGTTCATTGATACGCTCAACCGCCCAACCCTGGCACAGGTCTTTACGGACAACCTGACTGGTGAGCTCTTCACCTTGGCGGTCAATCACCTCAAGTCCAAGGGATCTGCCTGTGCTGACGACCCTGACCTGCTCGATGGGGCTGGCAACTGCAACCTGACCCGCAAAACCGCCGCCGAAGCCCTGGTGGACTGGCTTGCCAACCCAACCTACTTCCCAGATGTTGAGAATGCCCTGATCATCGGTGACCTGAACTCCTATGACAAGGAAGACCCACTTGACATGATCAAGTTGGGCGCAGATGACACGCCAGGGACTTCGGATGATTACCACGACATGATGGATGCGGTGCGGGGAGAAGAGGCTTATGGCTATGTCTATGACGGGCAGTTGGGATACCTGGATTATGCCATGGCTAACACTGCCATTGTGGATAACGTGGTGGACATGAACTTCTGGCACATCAACGCCGACGAACCCAGCCTGATCGACTATGACATGAGCTTCAAGCTGGACCCGCAGGATGCGCTCTATGCACCCGACGCCTACCGCTCCTCCGACCATGACCCGGTGATCATCACCCTCAATCTCAATTACCCCCCTGTGGCAGTAGCAGATGCTTACGTGACCGATGAAGATACCGTTTTGGGGGTGGCAGCCCCAGGTGTGCTCGGCAATGATACCGATCCGGAAGGCGAGCCGCTTACAGTAGTACTGGAAACAAATGTGTCCCACGGTACCCTGGTACTAAACGCGGATGGCACATTCAGTTACAATCCGAATGCTAACTTCCATGGCGAGGACAGCTTTACTTACCGTGCTTTCGATGGCGTCAAATACTCTGAGATCGCCACAGTGACAATCACGGTTTATTCTGTCAATGATGCCCCAGTGGCTGTTGATGATTCTTATGTGACAAACGAAGACACCCAATTGGAAGTGAATGCTATTCTTGGAGTATTGGCAAATGACAGCGATGTCGATGGAGATACACTTTACGCCATATTGGTGTCCGGCGGGATTGGGACACTCACCCTAAATGCAGATGGCTCCTTCAGTTACACTCCTGAGCCTAATTTCACTGGAACGGATGTTTTCGTGTACAAAGTTAGCGATGGCACGTTAGAGTCTTCCCCCGTATCTGTGATTATCACACATTTGGCTGTCAACGATGCCCCTATAGCTGTTGAAGATGCCTATACAACCGATGAGGATAACGTTTTGACGGTGGATGCACTGACGGGTGTGTTGGCTAATGACAGCGATGTGGAAAATGACCCGTTGACTGCTTTTCTGGTGGTTGATGTGCTGAATGGGACGCTTATTCTGGCAGAGGATGGCTCGTTCGTTTACACTCCGGATGTAGACTTCAGTGGCGAGGACAGCTTCACTTATCGTGCCTTTGATGGGACTGATTATTCAGAACCTGTGACCGTCACCATCACCGTTCATAATATCTACGACCTTTACCTGCCGATCATCTTCAAGAATTGATCGATCAACAGGCAGCAAGTGAACCGATAAAACAGGAGAGGCTGAC
>CAZAAJ010000124.1:0-5793 GCA_964483135.1 uncultured Anaerolinea sp.
GGGGGTAACCGTGTTGAACCTTTCACAAGTCCTTGTACGGCCCGTCCGTCCGTCTGAAGAGCAGCGTTTTCAGAAACTGATACAGGAGCATCATTGTTTACACAATGATCAATTGTCACAATTAACAACTGATCAGCTTGCTTCATCTACTACCTCCAAGAACAACCGATTCCGGATCAAATGCTCTCAATAGACTGAGATCTTCACCGGTTGGCATCGCGTATTCTTTGATGTCATCTGCCACCTTCAGGTTCCAGCCGCACTCCTCTTTTATTCTTCTTATTTTGTTATCCATCTCTTCCCTCTTCAAATCGGGGAGACATCCAACAAGCATTAATTCCTGGGCATCTTCCGGCTTTTCGAACACCCCCATGTTAGAAATGACGGTCCTCACATTTCGACCCGGGCAGGTAATATACGAAACCTTGTCCACAAATCTATGCCTGGACTGTTTGGCAACAATAAAAACATCGGAAGCATTTGCCGCATCATTGGCGCCTCCCGAACCGATGAGATAACCGCTTTCCGTCTTGGTGGAATTGATATTCCCGTATTTGTCCATCTCGCCGGCCCCAAGCACACTTAAACTCCGGCTGTTTTTACCGGCAATAAAGTAACCGTATATCGTCGCCGTGTCAAAGAGAGCCTTGCAAGTGTGTAGGTTATTAAAAGTTCCGTAAAACGGGTCGCCAGGTCGCGGTTCAAACCCATAAGTACCTGAACCAACCACCATATCCAGATGATAACCCGCTTTGCGCAGGAGGTAAAATGCCATCCATGACGAAAGCATGCTCACACCAATGCCCCCCAGAAGGATTTTGTGCCGGCCCTTTAACACCCTTTCCATTATCTGCCGGGCCGCCACCAGAATCATGATTTCCGTTTCATTGGCAATCTGATCACCCGCCTTTCCGGAAAGTAAGTAGCCATATTCCTTCTCCGCAAAATCCGGTTTCGCCTTCTCCCCGAGAAGTGCCGTTCTTTTTTGACCAAGCCTGGAAACGTAGTCCTCATGACTTTTGCATCCAAACACCCATTCGGCAAGCCAGCTATCCAAAGCATGAGAATCACCGGAGGCCTTCCTGTGTTTCACAATAAAATCATAATCGGGAGCGTATGACTCAAACAGACCAGGAATGGGACTGAACATCCCCGCCGGATGAGCGCCGTAAGGAACATGGCAAACCGCTTTTACCAAGGACCCGGGTATGCCAACGAGGGAAGAATACTTCCTGATAAATTCCGTTGAAACAATTCTCTCCACTGTAACAATAACACCCTCTTTGCTTGCTTTGGCTCCCCACATATTGTGGTCTGTTGACGTCTGTGGGGATATGGATATCCCAATGGTGTTGCCAAAACGATCAGCCGCCCAGGCATGAACTAACGCGAGATCAGGATTAAGTCCCTTCACCAAACCCACCTTCTCGCTGTTGTCGAAAGGATTATTTATTTGCAAAAAGGAGTCGGTGTTTTCCTCAGCCATACTGGAATCCAAAATCGATTTTGTCGGCATAAACCCTACACCCAGAGCGCCAGCCATTAGCCTCTGTTGATGGGAATACAGTGACCAGCTCTCAATTTCAATCTCTTTCCTTTCGTAGGCCTGCTGGATGAGCTTGATGCCTCCTGGATTAGGATATGGATGAGAGCAGTTGGTTGTAATCAATTTTCTTGCCATGCCACAGTGAACAAGATTTAGCGCGTGTTCTGTGGACCCTGCTATTGTGAGGGTGAATTTTGGCTTTGTTCCTCGAAATTGTCTTATCAATTCACAGATTGCAGACCCCCCTTCCGGTGTAATGTAAAGATTCATACCGGGCCGGACATGGTCCCGTACAGCCCTTTCAAGGGTGGTTACCTTGTTTTCCCCCTCATATTCTTCGAGGACAAAAAGGTCACTTATATTGTTTACATTTTCTTCATTCATCGTAATCATCCATTTTTTGAAACATCGGTGTGAGAGTTTTGCCCAACCGTCCACTACCACCTAACCCCGATAAACGGGATCAGAAAAAACTTGCCACGATTCGGTTTTGCTGGGCATCTTGTTGGCAGCAAGCCGGAGAAGGAAACTAAAAATTCACCGGCATGACGACCATGGCTCAACCCAGCTCATTTCCAAAAATACCCACGAAGATAGTGTTTCCTCCCGGCTGTCCCCCCAGGTTGTGAGTAAGCGCCAATCGGGGATTCTTGATCTGACGTTCACCGGCACGCTGCCGCAGCTGCAGGTACGATTCAAAGATCATTCTTATCCCGGAAGCGCCAGCAGGGTGTCCAAAACACTTCAAGCCACCATCCGGCTGAACCGGCAAGCCGCCATCAAGATTGAAAAAGCCTGATTCAATATCTTCTTTGGCCCTGCCACGCGGTGAAAAATGCAGATCCTCCATGGTTACCAGTTCGGTAATGGAGAAGCAATCATGCACCTCCGCCATACTGATTTCCTCTCGTGGATTTTTGATACCCGCTGCAGCATAGGCCCGCTGGCCGGCAAGCTCGGTTTCAGGAACGCTTGTGAAATCATATTTAGGGTCAATGCGCCCGTAGTCGGCGCTGACGCAGATTTCCAGGGCCTTTATATAAATAGGGTCGGGCTTGAATTTCTTCGCTATATCCGCTCGCGTGATTATGGCCGCCGCACTTCCATCGCTTACTCCGCAACAGTCAAAAAGACCCAGCGGCTCAGCCATAATGGGCGCATTCATAACCTGTTCCAGGGTAATCTTGTTCCGGAAGTGCGCCCTCGGATTCATTGATCCATTCGCATGACTTTTGACTGAGATGGCTCCGATAGCGCGCTTTCCCTCCTCATAACTCAGACCATACTTGTTAAAATAACTGGTAGCCAGGAAAGCAAAAGCCCCCGGGGCCGTCAGCATAGGCTGTGTATTGGATACGCCTGGATAGTACCCTACGGACAATCCGCTGAAACCCTGGTCTTTAATTTTTTCAACACCCACTACCAGCACAATGTCGTAGATACCGGCCGCCACAGCATAGCACGCATTGCGAACGGCGTCGGACCCCGTGGCACACGCATTTTCCACCCGAGTGACCGGTATCCCCTGCAGTCTCAGCGGTGCGGTCAGACCAATTCCGGTCTTGCCCGATGAGTCGTAAACTGCTCCTATCCACGCAGCCTCAATATCTTTAGGTCCAATTCCCGCATCCTCAAATGCCTCGTATGCAGCGTCAACCAGCAAGTCTGACGCACTCTTATTCCATAATTCGCCAAATTTCGTACAGCCCATGCCAATAATGGCCACCCGATCTTTAATGCTCTCTGCCATTTTCCCCCTCCGTTCATTCTTTTATTCTAACAGGTTTGACTTTCCAATAGTAATTGTGAATGCCGCGATCATAAAATAGATGTCGAAACGTCATTTCCACCCGCATTCCCACTTCAATCTCCTTGGCGGACCGGTCTGTAACTTCAAAGGCCCCGCGACCACCCCCCTCAAAATCCACAATGGCAACGGTCAATGGAGGATCCATAGCCGCCGTCAATTTATCCTGGGTGTAGGAAAAGACCTTCCCCTTCTTGTCGGCAAAGGGATAGTCTTCAAAGCCGTCCTTGGCGCCACATTCGATACAGATCCTTTGAGGCATGACATAGCATGAAAACATGCCGGCCTGTGTGTATTGAGCGGTGCCACATTTCTTGCACTTTACTCCGTAGAGCCTAAGGAGAATTTTTTCGTTGCGGTGCAGGTTTGAGATAGAGGTGGCGGGGAGAGAAGGCCGGCTGGCCTCTGCCATCGGTACGAGGCCTCTCCACTTGAGGTACGCGGGATAATTGTGAATAATCGCCCTCGTGTTGATCTGCCTTGTGAAGGTTCCCTTGTTTTTCACGCTTGCGATGGCATCTGTTACCTGAAGAAGGAACACATCTACACCATTACCGTAGCTGGCAAATAATATCCTGTCGCCGGCTTTGGCTGCATCCAGCGCCGCCGCCAGCATCATGGTTCCCATGGCAGTGCCGGTATTGCCGATCTCATCAAGAAAAGGTGTCTGCATCTGTTCCTTGGTTGCTCCAAGTATTTTAGCCAGACCGGCATGTCTTCTACCATCTGCAGGGACGTCACAGACTATCTTATCAAGATCCTGAATGGACACCCCCGAGCGGTTTAGAAACTCGGGTATGACTTTGGCCATGATCTTGGAATAACCCTCATCATGCACCATTCGGTCTTCCCACATGCGAACAAAGATATCTTCGTGGGAACGCCACATACCGCAAAATTCATCCGTTAGAGTATAGCGTTCTTTCACCTCTGCGATTACATCACCTTTCCCAAGCAGCAAGGCGGCGGCGCCGTCTCCAATCGATTGTTCGAGATCACTACCCGGAGCTCCCAAACGGCAATCAGCGGTAGTAACGAGAACATTCTCCATCGAACCGGCAGAAATGGCATCCAAAGCAGCATTCATCGCAATGGTCCCGCTCCTCAGGCTGTTGGAAAAATCAGCAGCACGAAGGTCACTTCTGAGGTCAAGTGCGGCTGCAGCTATCGCAGCACATAGCTTCTCTTTGTATGAAAAAGTGGTCGAGGAACAAAATATCCCATCAATTCGTTTGCGTTCCATTCCAGTCAGGCAGTCAATACCGGCCGCCACTGCCATGGTAAGACTGTCCTCATCAAAGTTGGCCACAGTCCTCTCACCTCTCATCGGCGATGTCAGCCATGTGTTGTGCACATCGCTGCGGTTCATTCGATAACGTGGAATCGATACACCATATGCTTTAACACCAATCATAGAAGTACTCCTTTCTTGGACATAGAAAATATTCAATTCGTTTTTGCTCCTGATCTCAATAGATTCTCCATCACATAACCATGCCGCCATCGACGTTGAGCACCTGACCTGTGATGTAACTCGCATCGTCTGACGCAAAAAACACAAAGGCAGGCGCTACCTCCTCAGGTTCAGCCCAGCGTCCCAGCGGTATCCTGGAAAGGTATTTGTCTTTGAATTTTTCATCCGTCCTTATGGTCTCCGTCATCCTAGTGGCGGCGCCGGGAGCGATGCAGTTTACCGTGATGTTGTAACGGGCAAGCTCCTTTGCGGCTGATTTGGTAATACTGATGATGCCGCCCTTGGCTGAACTGTAGTTAATCTGACCTATCGTTCCACAAATCCCCGCCGCCGAGGTAACATTGACAATTCGCCCGTATTTCTTCTCCATCATATAGGGGATTACACTCTGAATGCATATGAACGTCCCTTTCAGGTGAACCGCCAGCACCTTGTCAAACTGTTCATCAGTCATCTTATGCAACATGGCAGGTACAATGATCCCTGCATTATTCACCAGGATATCCACCCTGCCGAATTGAGATAGCGTCCTTTCGACGGCTTCCTTTACACTGTTCCTGCTGGACACATCAGTCTTGACCGCAAGAGCGGCACCGCCACTCTTATTAATTTCACCCGCAGTCTCCGATGCAATATCATAATCATATTCGGCAATCACAACCTTCGCACCCTCTTTGGCAAAGGTCCCGGCAATGGCCTTGCCGAGACCTCTGCCCGCACCTGTCACAATCGCCACTCTATCCTTTAGCTTCATTACTAAACTCCTCCTTTTTTTTGTTATTTATCTGAACTTTACCTGCGTTGCATCATCCACCCAGACCTATTAAATCATCCACCCGACCTCTGTGATAGTCACCATCTCCAAAGGACAAACTCAGGTTCTTTGCCCTTTTCAGGTACAGGTGAGTGTCATGTTCCCAGCTGAAATCGATCCCCCCAAATCTGAACAGCGCTGTTTACTATATA
>CAZAAJ010000125.1:0-5768 GCA_964483135.1 uncultured Anaerolinea sp.
CGATTTATTGTTATTGTGAACCTCTCTACATTATCGTTCTTCACTTTACATAATTGTAAGAATATTTGTACTATAACCCACCTAGGATGACGGCATTTCATTTGTCATAATGGATTTGTAAGACAAAAAACCAAATCTAAATTTTAGGAGAAATGAATGATAAATTGCAATGCTACGGTTCAGACTTGTGAACCGAAGAACATCAAATTATTACGAATTGAGGAAGTTGCCGAAATGACCAATATTTCGACCTCACACCTATATGCGCTGATCAATGAAGGGGTATTACCAGCGGTCCAGTTTGGCCGAGCCAA
Source organism: uncultured Anaerolinea sp. (assembly GCA_964483135.1). Lineage (GTDB taxonomy): Bacteria > Chloroflexota > Anaerolineae > Anaerolineales > Anaerolineaceae > UBA6107. Next base: position 315 of record CAZAAJ010000125.1, read on the forward strand.
ACGCATCCGCCAGGAGGACTTGGAAGAATATATTCGTTCGAATCTTACTATTTAAGAGTCTTACCTTAGGAATTATCATGGCTTTCCTGAACCCAATTCAAAAAATTTCCCCGAGCGGCCTTATCACCGATGCAGTAGTAAATCCACTTAAGCTGCGAAAGTTGTTCAGGGGTAGCCGTGAAGGAAGTGAGAAGAATTGTCAGAGCTTCATCGTCCTGTTCGCCCAGGTCAAGCCAACCGGCCAAGCCATAAACTTGAACACGAGGAATTTCAAGAAAATCAGCGATTGCATTACAAACGCCGGCATCAGGAACTTTCTCACCATTCAAAATATTGGAAAGATGCGATGCTCCGATCCCCATTTGTTTCGCGGCTTTTCGAAGGGAAATCCCATTCACTTCCATGTATTTCTTGACTGTAGTAATCAAGAAGGTTGTACTTTCTATAGAAGGTTTCCTGCTTATGTGAGGCATAACTTGACATTCCTATTTGATTAAAATATACTCGTGTATGTTCCTAAATAAGAACATATTTCAATAACATTTTTATTATTCAAGGAGGGTTCTTTGACCGACCAACCAAAGCATTTTAGACGAGGAAACAGCGAAGGATCGATTCGCGAACGCAAGGATCGCGGTAACTGGGAAGCTCAGGTGTCCATTCAGGGCAAGCGCGTGACCAAAACCTTTGGCACCCGTACTGAAGCTCAAAAATGGATCCGTGAGACGCAAAACAATACTGATGCCGGCCTTTTTGCCAGTGGTGCTCGCTTGACTGTTTTGGAGGCGATGAATCTCTGGTTGGCTGAGGGTAGCAGAAATTGGCAGCCTAAAACGTATTCCAGATATGGCGAAGTCACGCAGATACATATTGCTCCGTACATAAAAAGGGGGTTGAGACTCAGTGATGTAAAGCCGCTGCATATACAATCAATTCTCAAAGCTGCTGAGGAAAAAGGGGTAGGTGTACGAACTCAAAAATATATTGTTTCAACCTTACATGCTTTCTTTGCAGATTTGAAATTCAAACGCTTGGTTCTATACAACCCGGCGGATGGTATTTCAATCCGTTACAAAGCTCCAGAAATGAAAACGCTTAGTGCGGATCAAGTAAAACTCTTTCTTGAAAAAATCAAAGGTCAACGTTTTGAAAACATCTTTTACCTGGCGTTTGTCACTGGGATGCGCGAGGGTGAACTCCTGGGACTCAAGTGGAGTGATATTGATTGGAACAGCCAATCCCTGATGGTGAAAAGGCAGGTTCAAATTGTCGACCATCATACCGATAAAAGCGCTCCCAGGTTCTTTTTCAAACCCACAAAAAGTAAAGCTGGTTTACGCAGAGTTCCTATTGGTTCACAAGCCATCGAAAAATTGAAGCAACAGCGAAATCAGGTGGCGATGCAAAAGATGGTAAATGCCGGCAAATGGGTAGATAACGATCTTGTGTTTCCTAATTTGGTGGGGAACCCAATTGACCCCAATAATTTGCTCAAAGATTTCCGTAAACAATTAGCTCTAGCAAATTTGCCGGCAATCCGCTTTCACGACATCCGACATACCTGTGCCACTCTTCTATTATTAATGAACGTACACCCGAAGGTGGTAAGTGAGCGTCTAGGGCATTCTGATATCCGAATCACCTTACAGCTTTATTCGCATGCAATCCCAACCATCCAGAATGAAGCAGCCTCAATGATCGAAGGATTGATCGGAGATGATCCGACTGTACCTTCAATGCCTGTACAAAAGCCTTTACCAATAAATCCAGATGTGATCAACCTATAAATTAATTGCAGGCAAATTGCAGGCAGACGATGAAAAAACCATTAAATTTTGATCTATTAGTAGAAGATATGGGGGTCGGTATGTCCCGAACCCCCACATATACTGGCGCCCCCGAAGGGATTCGAACCCTTAACCTACTGATTCGAAGTCAGGCACTCTGTCCAATTGAGCTACGGGGGCGGTCAAGATCGATTATACCAAACTCTATTTCCCTGCCAGCGCTTTGAAAAAACTCATCAGGTTCACGCTCTGACCCGATAGCAGGTTCTGGGCTCTGAACAAGCGGGCAGTGGCTTGCAGCAACAGCCAGGCGGTTACCGCCAGAAAAACTGCCGCCAGCGCGCACTGCCAGAACGGGACCGTACCCGCAGCAAGGCGAGTCATCATGCTCACCGGGGAGGTGAGTGGGAACAGGCTCAACACCACCGCCAGCGGGCTGTTCGGGGCGTTGATCATCACGCTGATGAATACAAGGGGCACGATCATCGGCATGATTATCACCGTCGTCAACTGAGAGGCTTCCCGCAGGTTCGGTACCAATGCGCCAACTCCTGCCATCAGGCTGGCATAAACTGCATATCCCAACAGGAAGAAGAGGATCCCCCAGACAAGGACAGTTGGTGGCAATTTAAATGCGTCGCCAAGCGCAAACTGCTTATTTGAAAAGAGCAGCATCAGGTAACCAGACCCAGTCCAAACGATCGTCTGCAGCAATCCGGCAATCCCCAGCGCGATGATCTTCCCGGTGAGGATCTCGATCGGTTTAACCGATGTCATCAGGATCTCAATTACGCGATTTTGTTTCTCGTTCGTGACACTATTCAGCATTAGAGTCGATGAAGAAAGGATTATCCCGTAAAAGAGAAACGTTACGATATACGGCAGTAAGAAGGTTAATGGGTTACTCTGGTCGCGGTTTTGCTGTGGTGCAAGGTCTACAGTGGTCAGGTTAACCGGGTCTTGAATGCGGTATGCCAGTTGTAGATTGTTATCTGTCAATGCGTAAGCCATCAAAGCTTCTATAGGGCTGGAACCAACGGAGGCACCTAAAGGATTAAAATCAGGTCGAACATAAAGGACATTACCTGTTTCAAGGTAATCTGGTTCGATGATGTAATACGCGGTGATCGTTCCTTTAGCCAATGCCTGTTTTGCCGCTGCTTCATCTGCGAAACCTACCAGCTCCGACTCATATCCCGGGGGAACAGCCTTCACCAATCCACTTCGATCGATGAATCCTTCCATTGAACTGGCTGGTTCTGGCGCCATTAACTGCTGCAGCAAGTCTGATGGGTTGGCGCCGGAAGATTTTTGGAATACGGAAATGACCAGTAAAATGACCGCTCCGATCAGCGGCAGCAAAACCAGCGTGATCAAAAACGAGCGCCTGGTAACAACATTGATCAATTCGGTCTTTAGGATGAGCAGGGTCTTTTTCATTTTTGGCCTGCCTTTCCTCTGGCGAATGCTTCCGCAAGTTTCACTTTTTTCCCGTATCTTAGCATCCCTAACCGGAAGATCCTGGCTGCCAGCCATACTGCAAAAACGGCGAGGATTACCAACATACTGATTGATAAGATCAACTGCCAGGCTGGGATTGTTGTGAATACTGCTCGCATGGGCAGCGCAATCGGGGCTGTCAACGGGAACAAACTCATCCCAACAGCGATTCCGCCATTCGGGTTGAACATGATGGCAGTGATAAACCAGTAAGGAATGACGATTGGCATGGTAAAGAATCCCGCCATTTGCTGGGCTTCCTTCATTTCGGTAGCAGTCGCGCCAAGGGCTCCCATCGCAGCCGCGATCATCACGAATGCCGGCAGGAAGGTGGCAGCGATCAGCAGGACATACGAAAAAGGTATGCTCGGAGCCTCTCCCATGGGAATAAACGACGGGAGGATTCTCAGAGCAATGAGTGTGAAAATGATCCAGATGACCAATTGGAACAAGCCTACTGCCAGGTTTCCGATGATCTTTCCAGCCATTAATTCACCGGGGGATACAGATGTGACCAGCACTTCCATCGTTCGATTTTCTTTCTCTTCCACCACCGCCTGTAAAAGGTAACCCCCGCTCACATTGACCGCGATGACAAAAAGCAGTCCTGCGATCATGGGCAGAAGGATGAAAGACCAATCCTCGATGTTGAGTTCGCGCTTCCCATCCAGTGAGCGGATGATCATGTTCGTACCTTCGCTCAACCGGGTGATCACCTTAGGATCCTTTCCGCTCAACAGGTTAAGCGTCAAAAACGTATTGATATCATCGCTGACATTAATGCCGATTTTCCCCTCTGAAACCATGGTTACTTCACCCGTGTCGAGGTAATTTTCTGATAACACATAATATGCTTGGATTTTTTTCTGTTCCAGGTCGGTTTTCGCAGTGATTTCATCCGCATATTCGACCAGGGCGATCGGATTAAAAATATCTTTCGGTTTTTTCGTCACCTGTTGATGGGTTTTCAGGATGTGGTATGCATCAACATACCCCACCGGGGTATCATCGTATTGGATCCACACGGATAGGAATGACACCAGCCCGATCACGCCAACAAAAAACGGCATGCTGAGCACGGCTAAGATGAAACGCCGGCGGAAGACGTGGCGTTTGAACTCATGCCAGCCGATCAACCAGGTCTTGTTCATTCGGGCTGCTCTTTCTTGACTACCTCGATGAAAATTTCATCTAGCGAAGGGATGGCAATCTCGAACTGCTCCAACTCAATCCCCTGTTCCATCAGCGATTTCAACACCTGCTGAGAAGTGCACCCCTGGCACAGGTGCAGCAGGTAGTGCTGATTTTGCTTTTCCACTTTTTCCACTCCCTGGATCGAAGCCGGCAGGTCTTTCGCCGGGCGGACGATAACGGACTGGCTTTTGTATTGCTGGCGGATATCCTGGAGTTTTCCATAAAGCATCGCCTTGCCGTTATTGATCAACACGATGCGATCGGCTAGTTCTTCCACCTGGTGCATCTGGTGTGTGCACATCACCACTGCGGTTCCTTTATTTCGTTCTTCACGGAGAAGGTCTTTCACCATTTGGGTATTCACCGGGTCGAGCGCGCTGAAGGGCTCGTCGATGATCACCAGTGAGGGGTCATGGATGAGCGTGGTGATCAGCTGCGCTTTTTGCTGCATTCCCTTGCTCAGTTCCTTCACCTTTTTCTTCTTCGCTTCGGCAAGGTCAAAACGCTCCAGGAATTCCCCCACTTTCTGTTGAGCAATTTTTTCGTCCATCCCTTTTAATGTGGCGAGGTATACCAGGCAGCGGTCAAGGGGGATATCCTGGTACAGTCCGCGTTCCTCTGGCAAATATCCTATTTGATTCTTTTTATCTTCAGTCATCGATCCGCCCAGGATGCTCACTGATCCGTTATCAGGTTTAAAGATATCCAGGATGATGCGAATGATGGTGGTTTTTCCAGCACCGTTCGGTCCCAGCAGACCGAAGATTTCCCCGGGTTGCACATCGAAACTCACATCATCGACAGCTTTTAAGCTGCCAAAGTTTTTAGATATATGGTCTACAACGATAGCGGGCATAGGTTGATCCTTTCGATTAAAAACAGGTTTATTATAACAAACAAAAAACCACCCCTTTTTCAGCGAATTGACTCACAATTAATCTTACTTTACAAGAAAACGTTGACTCAAAATAAA
>CAZAAJ010000126.1:0-5506 GCA_964483135.1 uncultured Anaerolinea sp.
ATACAAGCTGGGTGGAAAGGAAATTGGTGCCTACTGGACACGCGCTCAACCGCCTGACCTCCAACACGGTGACAGCAGATGCCAATGGGAATTTGCTTTCCGAAACGAGATACTCCGCCTTCGGAGAGGTGCGCTATTCCAATGGCGCCACTGTTACTGACAAACTGTATACCGGGCAGCAGCAAGAGGCAGAGATCGGGTTGGACTACTACATTGCCCGCTTCTACGACCCAGTGATAGGGCATTTCATTCAACCTGATTCGCTGATCCCCCAGGCAAGTGCTTCTGCTTCGTATGATCGGTATGGGTACGTCGTATATAACCCAATAAACAAAAATGATCCTACTGGTCACTGTTTTTCCGGAGCAGTTGTGGATACCGTTTTTTGTGGAATCATGGCAGTAGGAGCAATCGGTGGTGGAGTTTATAGCTATATTTCTCAGAAAAATGGTGTTGGTTCAGTTGATCCTGAAAAGGTGGCATATGATGCGTTAACTGGAGCTGTAATCGCTGGTGGAGTGACAATAGTCAGTGTAGCCCTTGCCGCAGGTATTACGGCCTTAATTCCAGCAGCTGGAGCGGTGGCATGTGCAGATGGGGATTGCACTAATGAGGCTTCAAGTCTTCTTAATTCTAGTAAACCTGTTTACGATAGTTTTGTTAAACAAGGATTTCGATTTTCACAAAATACAGCGTCGCCCAATTTTTCAAATGAAGGGAGTTTTGCAGGCGAAACAATAGGTAGTTTGTCAAACAAATTATCGACCGGCATTGTTAATACTGAAAAGGTTACAGTCGGTTATGTAGAAAGAGCAGGGGTAAAACTGATTGAAAATACTCGGCCAGTAATAGCATTAATAAGATCTGGAATTCCACTAGAAAAATGGAATTTAATAAATCGTACAGGAAATGAACTAGTGGAATCTAAACTCACGGCAAGATTACTATTAAATGGATTAAGTAACCTTGGAACAACGTTCCTACGAATAACCGGCTTAGGAAAAAATATATCTTCTCTGAAATGATGGTGTTAAATGATTATTCGCAAACAAGAATTAATAAATGAATTAGCCCAGAACTTTTTGAAATCTCCACGAATTATTCAGGAAGCCAACATTTTATCAATCATCATTGATTATGAACCAAATGAAGGGAACTATAGTGAAAAGAAAATCGTTTTTTTCGATGTAGTTGATTATCGCCATATTTCTGAAGAAAATATTAAACCAGAAGTAATGGAGGCCTATAACTACATATGTCTAGTTTTAGATTCTGATTGGCTTATTGAAAAAAACATTTCACACAAGTATAAGCATTTTATGATCTATTTTGATGAATATGGATCATATGAAATAATCGCAAAAAAATATAAATATTAGTATATACATGTTATCTTGATAACCCTAGGTATATTATTCCAAACAGCAAGCATTAAGTAATCGCCCATTGGAGAAAAAATGAGTTATAAAGGTGTAGCCATATTTATGGTCAAAGACAAAGCATATTTACCATGCTTTGGTATTTATCCTTCTGGAATAATTACACACATAAATCCAGTTTATATTTGCGATATTAATGAAAATGAATTGGTGGCTTATATCAAGAAAGTTATAGATTCTGGAGTGCAACAACTTGCTGAAATAAGTGCTGAAGAATGGAAATCTCAAAAAAAACCTTTGCTCGAAGCAACTAGATTAAAATCCTGGAAAGAGTTAGCCAAAAATAGTATTGGATACGGATTGGAATGGGTTGATCAGAGTATTATTTTGACTTTTTCTTCAAGTATTAAGAATGACAGGCAAGAAATATACACTTCAAAAACTCTGAGTTTTCGCATTGATACACCTATAAAAGAGATTGTGACGCTAATCTTAGCAGATTATAAATTACATTAAAGACCTTTTCTATTCAATTTTTTTGAAAATAACCAGCTACATGATAGTTAGTACAGGTCAGCGAGGATCCAACATTAAGCGGGTGGGTAGAAAACTCATCGTTTTACAGCACCTTAACAGCAGAAAAACCCCACACCTCCACCCCGCAGGGAGGAATTGCCCGCTACCACTACGATAGCGACGGTCGCGGTCTTTGAACCCCCGAGCCGGTTTTGCGAGAGGGGGAATATGGTGAAGTCCGAGATCGATGACATCACCACCTACTACCCCAGCGCCGCCTACCAGGTGAAAACGGATGGCACGTACACCAACACCTGCAAGTACTACAGCTTCAGTGGCGCAGTGGTGGCCATGCTTGCCCCACTCACAAGATCGGTTCGGGGATGCTTCGCTTCGCAAGAATGGCGTGGTTACCTGGCTGCTGCACACCTGCCCTGGCGGGCGGTGCCAGGAAGACCAGGTGAACTCCACCACCATCACCGCCGATGCGGATGGCAGTTTTAACTCCGAGATGCGGTATTCCGCTTACGGGGAGGTACGCTATGCCAATAGCACCACAATAACCGACAAGCTCTACACCGGGCAACGTGACGAGTTTGAGATCGGGCTGTACTACTACGTGGCACGCTACTACGACCCGGTGGTTGGCAGGTTTATCAGCGCGGACACGCTGGTCCCGCAGCCCGGCAGCAGCCAGGCGTATGATAGATACTCCTATGTCAACAACAATCCGATTAACTTCAATGATCCGAGTGGGCAACTCTATTCCTGTAAATGATTTTATTACTGAAGTTATGAAGTTTTTCCAAGCTATGGGATACATAATTATTGGTAATCCAATTGATAAGAGTCCTAATGCTAATGGAGCTGACATGGTAGCTGTGCTAAAACAGGGCGAAACCGTCATACGTGTGTTAACAATTGAGCTGAAAGATGTATCTGGACAAGTAAATCTTGGAACTTTAGGAAAAAGTAGCGGCAGATTAACAGACTATGGTGGAAGCATTGCGAGAGTAATCAGAAGTGCATTTAGGTTTGAAGAATCATCAAATCAACAGTTAAGAATTGAAAGTGAAACGATTTTAAAAGGAAAAGAAGCAGGTAATCTTCAGAATGTTTTAGTAACAACTTCAAAAAGTGTTTCCTCGAAAGCTCAAGATGTTTTTAATGGGGTCTATTCTAATTTCAAGAATTCTACTGCTGAAACTATCAAAGCATTACCCGGAGTTGCGACATCATTAGCATCTGCAATGAAATATTTGATGAATATACCAATTATTTTTATGCCGCAATCTATGGCAAATCCCTCCAACTGGTCGAATAAACCTTCTCAGACAGTGCAATGAACCTTAATAAGGATTCGTGATGGATATATCAAAGAATGAAAAATTTGCTCGGCACTTTGAATTTTCAAAGGAATTAATTAATAAAAATAGTGTTTACAGCAAGCAAAGCTTATATAAACTTGCTAACTGTTACCTTAGGATGGATAATTTCATTGACGCCAAAAAATATTACACACAATCAATAAAGGCTATGTTTATTCTTCCGAAGTCATGGATAGACACAGGACAAACGGATTGGTTAGTCGATATTTGTGTAATGGCCGGAAGAAGTGATTTGTATTCACAAGTGGTTGACGAATTAGAATTATGTAAATCCACTGCGATCAGTACATATCCAATCTTCTTTTATGCAATGTGTACAATGGATTTTTTGGGAGGTCAAAAAAATGGTCCGATATGGATTGCAAAGTTACTTGAAAAACCAAAAAACAAAGAGATTGTTTATATGGGTGAAGCATTCCAAGCCATTCTTGATAAAAATGAATTAAATTTAAATCTAGCTTTAACTAATTTGTTAGTAAAACATCAAGGTCGGGCGAAACACGGTGAACTTCGAGAAACCGCTGAGGGTTTAATTTGTATGTCCGCGATGACTATCGGTTATATTGGGTTAATAAATAATATGCATTTAACTGTAGACAGTGAATATTTTTCAAGCCGATACCTGGAATATCTGTTGAAGAGTTCTACGTGATAAGCCGTTAGGGCGCATCGAGCCGCAAATTGCAACTGTCTTTTGGTGGGTTTTCAACTCACCCTTCGGGCTGGCTACTCTCTGACAACCTGGGCAGCACCAGCACCACTGCGGCTGCGGATGGCAGCCTGCTTGATGTGGTGAAGTACAGTGCATCGCGAATTGTGCGCCCCGGAGTGAAACGGATGGGGTGGTGAAATACGCGACGGCGCGACCGCCACGGATTACCGCTACACCGGGCAACGCGATGAATTCGAGATCGGACTGTATTACTACGTGGCAAGATACTATGACCCGGTGGTTGGCAGGTTTATCAGCGCGGACACGCTTATCCCGCAGCCAGGGAGCAGCCAGGCGTATGACAGGTATGCCTATTCAAATAACAACCCAATTAATTATAACGATTTTACTGGTCATTCAGCCGGTTGGTTTGGGAATTTCTTATATGGTTTTTCTGCTGAGTTTGTAAGAACCAATAATTGGGTTGGCGCAATAACAGCACCAACGGTTGCCCAATCATTAGCACCATCCGCAAGTGAATCAAATGCTATGCTTGCCGGAAGGATAGTAGCAGATTTAGCTACACTTGCCGTTGGTATAACCGAAATAATAGGTGGCGGAACTATTGCAGGTGGAGGTGCAGTTGTAGGATGCGGGGTTACACTTTGCCTGGCTAGCGCTCCAGCAGTCGCAGCTGGAGTAGCCGTAATTGGCGCAGGGGTAATGACAACGGCTTCAGGATCACTTGCTCTGGGTGAGAATCTGGGATTTGCATTCAGTAAACGACACACGAATGACCTTCATCCTGATCCTGATGCAACTGGGGCGCACTCAACCTATAAACAGGATCCGGTAACTGGTACAACAACTAATTACGAGACGTATCAGCCGCAAACAAACCCAAAAAATCCAAATCCGTGGCAAAAAATATTGAGGTATGATGGGAATGGAGAACCGCACTTTGATAAAAGGACTAATCAATACCTCTTACCCCACGTTCATGATTTCCTAAATAAATTAATTCGGCAACCTTTTTGGTTTGAATTACCTAAATGAGGTGAAAATGGATAACTTGCTCGAATGGCTTCAAAACGTTTACGCTGATGACTTTTGCAACGGATCATGGGAACATGAACATGGGTTTTCATTATCTAATATCGATAATCCGGGTTGGGATTTTAGATTTGATTTACGCGATTCGGATTTAAGTGAAATTTCTATGCAAAAGATCACGGTGGAAGTTGACGAGCTTAATTGGTACATGTGCAGAATCGAAAAAGAGGAGTTTATAGGTACTGGAGGTGCAAAGAACTTAATTGATATTCTAAAAGTCTTTAGAGATTGGTATATCAAAGCATCCGCGATTGCAGATGAAATGAATGCGGATAATTCAAAATAATCTTAATCTAGAATGAGCAGGTTACACCTAAGCACTTACATAGAGACAAGCCTACTCGGTGGCAATTTTACCTGCTTCGTGCCCCACGGGATCGTTTGCAAGTCAACTCCGATCCCGAGTCGATCCAGCTCGTTGCGTACAAACTGTTTCGCAGAAACACCATTGGGTAAGT
>CAZAAJ010000127.1:0-5475 GCA_964483135.1 uncultured Anaerolinea sp.
AGACTAAGTTGCATTGTACAATATTAAATTAAACTAAATATCGTTGTAGGGTTAAGGGGTATCTCAATATCCTCGAAATGCGATTTACCGTCCCGAAGGCATATTATCTGTTCGGCAGTATATAAAGAATCAAAAAGATCGAGATGCCATGGAAGATCGATATGATACGGATTTGGTGAAGGACCCATTCAGGGGTGCAAGCAGCATCCTAAAAAAAGAAGAAAACAAAGAACAGGAAGAATATTTTCTGGCCACAGAACAGTATGAAAGTTCCTATATTTCAGCGGTTTAAAACTGCCGGATTATCTGTTTAGATTTTCTTTTATATCTTATTCGAAAGAGTCAATTTATAAAACTTTTCTTCTTTGAAAATTCTCCGCTGCAAGCAGCGGGAAATCTTCGACCGTAGGGAATAGTATCTGTATTTCAATTCGCTCGCTGTTTCGGTTCAAAAAGCCGTTTTGCCTGCCTTCTTTCTTTCCTCTTCCCTTTTTTTAACTTCGTTTTCTTCTATCTTAAGAAGATGTTCCATGTTATTTGCGAAGTAGATCATTATGCTGTATTTAAAATCTCCCCTTTCCGAAATCTTTGAAAAAACGAGATAGTCCCCGCTTTTTCCCCACAGCAAAGATACGCTTTTCCCGTCGTCCCAGTTTATTAAAACAGGCTCGCCGTATTTTTCCTTTAAAGTATCCGCCATGTCGGATTCCTTTTTCCTCGATGTAATGGAAAAGAGCAGCGGTTTTTTTGAGTAGTTTGAAAAGACGAGTTTCACGTTATCAAAGGGTGTGTTTTCTTTCTGTGGATATCTGAAAACAAGGTTTGTAATATTGTGCTCAATCCTTGCTCCCGCTTCATCGTTCAATTTATGGTTCAATTCATAAAGCTTCGGGGAAAACTTGTTCAAAAATATCCTGTCGCGTATTACAAGATCGAGAGTCGTCATTTTTTCAACAGTGTAAGAGCCGAGTTCTCCGGAAAGCCTTTTCGTTATTTCATCCGATAATTCGGCGTTAGCTCCCAAATCAAAAAACGTGAAACTCTCGGGATATAATGCTTTCACATCCTCCGGTTTTTTACGGCGGTTATTGTCAATTTCATCAATAACAAACAGAATTGATAGCAGGGCAAGCGCTATGATTGCCGTATATAAGATTTTTTTATTGTTTGAAAGTTGCATAGAATAACTCAATCTATTGATGTGCGGTGGTTTTTTGTTGCTTGAAGCCGAAGGCCCGGTCATATTTCTACAATTTCATAACTCCTGCTCCCGAGCCCTATCTTTTCAGCATAGTCAAGCTGTATCGGCCAGTCAACTCCGGGATAAACAGCCTTGATTTTGTCTTCACCCGGACCCAAAGAAGATTTCAGGCACGAGCCCGGAAGAGCCTGCTCGCTGTTTACCAGATCGACAGATGCCTGGTCTATAGCAACCGGATCTTTTGATGCTACGATTCCGATATTTCTTACAATTGGAGCATCGTTATACGGATAGCAGTCACAGGCCGGAGATATATCCGTAATAAAATTTATAAACAAAGCCTTGTCTTCCTTGTTTTTTAATACGCCCATTGTGTACTCGACCATTTTTTCGAGAAAAACGGGGATTGCCTGATTCCATTCAATCTGGATGGCGCTGTTTGCGCATATGAGAATGCATTCGCCGCAGCCGATACACTTGCCGGGGTCAATAACCGCTTTTTCCTCAACAAGCGAGATGGCCTGCTGCGAGCAATGCTCCACGCAATTCCCGCACCCTATGCATTTTTTCTTTTTCACTGCAGGGGATACTGTTGAATGCTGAGCCATTTTCCCTCTTCTTGATGCGCACCCCATGCCGAGATTTTTTATGGTTCCGCCGAACCCTGAAAGCTCGTGGCATTTGAAGTGGGCAACAGATACAATAGAATCTGCCTGGACAATTTCAGACCCTATATGTACCCGCTTAAAATGCTTCCGGTTAATTTCAACAGTCGTTTCCGATTTTCCGCGCAACCCGTCTGCAATGATAAGAGGAGCTTCTACAACGGAATAGGCAAAGCCGTTTTGTGTTGCGGTTGCAAGATGATGCGGTGCATCACTTCGGGTTCCGGCATACAATGTGTTTGCGTCAGTCAAAAAAGGCGTTCCCCCCTTTGATTTAATGGACTCAACGATCTTGCGCAAAAATACGGGGCGTATAAAGGCGGCATTTCCCATTTCACCAAAATGAATTTTTACAGCAACAAGATCTCTTTTGCTTACAGTTTCTGATAGTCCGGCTGTTTCAAGCAGCTTTTCCAACTTTCTAAACAGGTTTTTCTTGTGAGTTGCTCTCAAATTTGTGAAAAAAACTTTGCTTTTCATGATATACTCCCGTTATGGAAATGTTGAAATGATTTGACTTTTGTGTTTTTGTGAAAATAACGACAAGGCGGATTTAAGTCAAGACGTTTGAAATATTTTGAAATATATATTTTCAAGGGAAAGAAAATGGATTTGAATTCGAAGCTTGCGGCGCTTGAAAAAATTTACAGGATTTACGGTGATTTTGCAGCAACTCTTGATGTTGCGTGCAGGAGATATTGTTCGTTATGCTGCACCGTAAATGTTACAATGACCACTCTCGAGGGCTGTAAAATAGCCGAAAGTCTTATTCCGGAAGAAAAAAGGCATTTATTTGAGAAAATAAGATGCGCTGCATCCCTGCAAAGATTCCGGCCCCGGGAAACGGTTAACATGCTTGCAGAGATGTCCCTGGAAGAGGGCGTGGTTCCCGAAGAGGATAACGCCTTTCAGGGTGAATGCCCCTTATTAATTGATAATGAATGCACGGTATATAATGAGAGGCCTTTCGGATGCAGATGCTTTATTTCTGAGCAAAACTGCGCAGAAAGCGGAAGCGCAACAGTTGATGATTTTGTGCTGACTGTGAATAATATTTTCCTGCAGGTAATAGAGCATGTTGATGCAGGAGGGTTTTCCGGCAATCTGACGGATGTTTTGTTGTTTTTGGAAAATGCCGAAAATCGTGAAAATCTTTTATCATCAAAAATGATCAATCCATCATCTGCTCTTATAAAAAATCATCATTTGAAAATACTTATGATTCCTCCCGAACACAGGGAAAAGGCACAGCCCATGCTGGATGCTTTAAATAAATTAAAATATTAACGGTAAAAGGAAGTAATGATTTTACCATGCAATACAATATATTGCCATGATCTAACAAAGAAACGCAATATAATGTATATAGGCATAATTATATATAAATTATATAAATTTTGCTTGACATATATAAAATAAACTGTAATCTATAAAACAATCTTTTGATAAAAAGCAGTTACTTTTTCAAGAAAATTAGCAGGGTGTCTGATTAATGGGAAAGAATTCTTTAAAAAAATTCAGAGAATCTCTTATGATGAGCAAGGCAGAACTTGCTAGAGAGGCAAATGTGTCTCCAATTACCATTTCGCGGATCGAAGATGGGATGCCTTGTCGGATGGAGACGAAACGAAAGATTATACTGGCTATGGGTTTTAAGCTTTCGGATAAAGACAAAATATTTGGCGATTGAGAGTTTCTCATGGCATTCGGCAGTAAAAATCATCTTATAGGCTTGGATATCGGGTCAAGAACCCTTAAAGCGGGTGAAATTGTTGAAACGAAAAAGGGGCGACGCCTGAAAAAATTCGGCATGATCGATATCCCCCCCGGGTTAATTGAAGATGGCGCAATTAATGATCATGAGTCTGTTGCAGATTATGTCCGCCAGCTCTTCAAGGCAAACAAATTGAAGGAACAAAATGTTGCCGTATCGATAGGCGGATTTTCTGTTATTGTAAAGAAAATTAATGTTCAGACAATGGATGAAAGCAAGCTGCAGGAGACTATCCAGTTCGAGGCTGAACAATATATTCCTTTTGACATAAGCGATGTGAATCTTGACTTTCAAATTCTCGGAGCGAACGAAAATAATCCGAATCAGATGAGTGTTTTCCTTGTTGCCGCAAAAAAGGAAATGGTAAGTGAATATATTAACCTTGTTCATATGGCCGGCCTTAATCCATGCATAATTGATGTGGAAGCCTTTGCTCTGCAAAATATATTTGAATTCAATTATGATGCAAAAGATGAAACAATTGCTTTAATTGATATTGGAGCAGGTAAAACATCATTAAATATCCTGAAAGGGCTTTCTTCCTTGTTTATGAGAGATGTCTCTCTGGGGTGCGGGCAGATAAATCAAAAAATTGTTTCTCTTGCGGGATGTTCTTTGGAAGAAGCCGAACAAATGAAATATGGCGGCCAGAATGGGAAAATTTCTCCTGAAGATTTAAATGAAATAGTATCTTCGATTGTATCGGATTGGTGTGCGGAAATCAAACGCGCGCTCGACTTTTTTTATTCGACATATCCTGATGATGCCATAACAAAAATAATATTAAGCGGCGGCGGCGCCAATATAAAGGAATTTCGCCAGCTGCTCGCTGCGGAAGCTTCCGCTGAAGTGGAAATAATTAATCCGTTTAACAAGTTGGAAGCGGCCGATGATCTTGATTCTTCATACCTTGAAAAAATTGCTCCTCAGGCCGCTATATGCATGGGCCTGGCGCTTAGAAGGGTTGATGATAAATGATAAAAATTAATCTTCTGCCTTTTCGTACCGCAAGAAAAAAAGAGAATGTCCGCCACCAGTTATCAATACTGTTTTTCTCTTTATTCCTGGTTTTTGTACTTTTGATTTATTATAATATAAAGTTAAGCGGTCAGGCTGAAGAGATCAAATCAAAAGTTGAAACGGCAAAAAGTGAAACTGAAAAATACGAAAAAATTAATAAAGAGATCACGGAGATTAAGGGAAAACTTGAAATCCTTAACGCTAAAATGGATGTTATTAAGACACTTGAATCCAATCGCTATGAACCGGTAAGACTTTTGGATGCAATGACAAATCTTGTTATTCCGAAACGGATGTGGTTTGTCAGTTTGGATGGAAGGGGGAATACCGTAAATATTTCAGGTGTTGCGATAGACAATCAGACTGTTGCCGATTTTATGACACGTCTCGAAAGATCGAAGCTTTTCGAAACAGTCAATTTAAAAACATTGAAACAAAATGTTGTAAAACAGGCAATTTTTAAGAGTTTTGACATATCATGCAGCAAACCGGTGAAAAAAGAAGAAAAGAAAGAGGAAACTAAAGCAGGAAAAAAAGCAGCAAAAAGTAAGGCAAAAAAATAATGCAAAAGCCGAGCCTCTCAAAATCGATCACCCCTGTATTTGAAAAGCTTGAAAAACTTTCAAAGGTGCAAAGGATTCTTATTTTTGTCGGGACATTACTGCTTATAATGGGTGTTTTTGGTTATTTTATGTTTTTCCCAAAAATGCAGGAGATACAGAAGCTTGGTTCAGAGTATGAAGAACTTGAAAAGAAGCTTTCTGCTTCCAAAAATACCGCAAAAAATCTGCCTAAACTGAAGGAAGAGATGAATA
>CAZAAJ010000128.1:0-5371 GCA_964483135.1 uncultured Anaerolinea sp.
TTTTAATTGAGTCAACGTTACCTCCAAAGTAACCTTTTCTAATGAGGCATTACGTACCAGCCCATGAAGAACCTGCATCCTTTCCAATGCTAACCATGGCTCCAGCTACTTGAATACCAGCAGCCCCTGCCAACATCCCCGGGTCAATACTTCCTTGTGGAACTAAATTTAATGCGCGATTTTGTGCAGCACGATAATTTTCTGCCGTTGCTTTTATGGCTTCCGGGTTCGAAGATGGGTTTGATGATAATAAATTATATTGGTTGAGAAGTGCATATGCTTCTGCAAAAGCACCTCCATACATTCCGCCATGCGCTTCATCAAAAGACCGATAGATTTGTTCAGGTGTTGAATTATTTTTATAATAGTGGTTTTGAATAGCTTCACATTGCAGTTCATTTTCGCCATCTCCACATGCTAAATGCCCTGAAGGATCTGTATAATTAATTGGGTTGTTATTTGAATAGCCGTAACGATCGAAAGAAGTTGCGGCATTTGCCTGGGAAATCAGCGAATCAGGCTGGATGAAATGGGCTATGACGGGGTCGTAGAAGCGGGCAATGTAGTAATCCAGCCCAATCTCCGTCTCCTGCTGCTGCCCGGTATACAGTTTGTCAGTAACAGTGGCGCCATTGGAATAGCGCACCTCTCCGAATGCGGAATATCTCGTTTCGGAAAGCAAATTCCCGTTGGCATCTGCTGTCACCGTGGTGGAGTTCACCTGGTCCTGTAACAGCCAGGTAACTACGCCATTTTCACTCATGGCCACCACTGCGCCATTGAAGCTGTAGTACTTGCGGGTATTGGTGTAGGTTCCATCCGTCTTCACCTGGTAGGCTGCGCTGGGGTAGTAGGTGGTGATGTCATCGATCACGGACTTCACCATATTCTCCTTCTTCCTTCGTTTCCTCGGATACCCACAAGATCGCAAAAGGCGTAACCATTCTCAGGAACATATAGACGATAATGTTGGTGGTTGTTACCCAAAGTAAAGCTCATTTTGTTTTTCTTAAATTTTAATTATCAATAAAAACCTTTGTTATCGGATTAATCAGACCTAGAATCCTTTGTTACCATATATTTTCCATATCCATTCCAAGCAACTAAATACCTTTTAATATCCGTTGCCCATCCTTTGACTTCAGGAAAGCTTGGTGAGTTTAACGGAAACAGGGATACTTCGTAAATTTCACTTTGGGACTCTAGCTTGATACTCTTATTATTACAATTTTTTATTAGCACTATTTCCATACCTTTTTTCAAATAGAAGATATGGGCAACACAAATATTTCCTCTAACTTCCTCAACTATCAGAGAATCGGGGTCACCAAAAAAATACAAGATGTTTATTAAAGTTATTTTTGGGCTTTCATTCTGAAGAGCAAGTGTGATTTTTGAAATCGCCTCCTCACCTTCGAGTGACCAAACCATCCCCCCGCCATTTCCCTGGCTTGTTAGCCAGCTAACATAGTGGTAATTCAAAGGCCTATTCATCACTTCAACAGGATCCTTGACATTCTTGTATATCGAGGTTTCTCTCAATATATCTGTAGCCTCGTAAATTGTGGTTTTTCCAGGTATGATTCCCTCCCAACAAGGTAATTGACATAGAGTCTCATCGAAAAACCTAGTTGTCCAGTCACTAAAAACAGGGGTAGGTAGAACCGTTGCCTTCTTTATTAACACGCACCCTGTTGTAAACATGAGAATTAAAGTAAATATCAAATTGAACTTGAGATTAGTATTTAATTTGCTTGATTTCATCCTAATAACCTCCGTTCATTTTTTTAATTTAATGAATCTACTATCAAGGCCAACCTTGCGGGATCGACACGAATATTTGGATCTAAACCAAAATCTGCTGTATTTCGAACCCATACCGTAAAACTTTCAGCATAATCTTCGATTGATGCCCTTTGTCCATAGGCGGTAGTCCAAGTTTCTGATAACACAGAATAGGTACCTCGCGGAGAGCCACTTGTGAGAAAATTCACGAACGCATAAAGATTATCTGCTGAATTATTTAGGCAACCGACATATCCAGGTTTACATCCTGGACTGTTCATCTCGATGAAAGTTTGTGATTTGTATCTAAGCGGGTTTCCACCAGAACCATAAAAGTCAATACGATGACCAATTTCATGAACTATGTTTGTTATTGAACTAGTTGGCCCGATGAAAACCGCCCTTGTAAAAGGTGGGGCAAAACCGAGGAACTCAGGATCATATACTTGATGAATTGAGAAGCTTCCCGCCGCTTTTTGCAAGGCTAGTTGCGGGGGAAGGCCATTTACAGTCGAGACTGCATTTGCAGCTGCCGCCACTGCCATTAGGGCCTTCTGAGCAAGGTCAAGTCTAACATTGCTCGCGTCAACCCCATAAATAGATAGATTTGCATGAACATCGTCTGAATACTTCTCTAGTCCTGCAGCCGCATTTACACCCGTTAGTCCAGCCCATTGTAGACATCCACTAGCACTCCCTAAAATACACTCTGGTGAGTGTCCGCTCGGATCATTGAAATTGATCGGATTCCCGTTCACATACGCATAGCGGTCATAAGAAGCTGAGGCACTCGCTTGTGGGATCAGCGAATCAGGCTGGATGAAATGCGCAATTACCGGATCGTAGAAGCGGGCAATGTAGTAATCCAGTCCGATCTCCGTCTCCTGCTGCTGCCCGGTATACAGTTTGTCAGTAACAGTGGCGCCATTGCTGTATCGGATTTCTCCAAAAGCAGAATATCTTGTTTCGGAAAGCAAATTCCCATTGGCATCTGCCGTCACCGTGGTGGAGTTCACCTGGTCTCCCTGGCATCGCCCGCCAGGGCAGGTGTGCAGCAGCCAGGTGAGAGTGCCGTTTTACGGAGCGGAGCGGAACACCCCGCAGCATCGCTGTAGGGACAAGGTTGAGCTGTTTTTCCTTCTTGACCTCGCCTCCTCTTTGCACTGCCCCTATCAGGTTTAACTATTCTCGTGCAGGTATTGCCATATCAGCTGAAGTAACTATCGACAAACCGAGAATAGTAGTATGGGATTTTTCAGGAGAGGAACATAAATATCCCTTGAACATAAAAAGCCACCGAGTGAATGAAATTTTCCTTTTATTTGCGTTTGTCGAATGAAATGGTACGACTCATCTTCCCATGACCAAACCATTACATAGTTTTTATTTGATGAACCACTCTCTATACTTACCTCCCAAGCAGTCTTTGTACAATCAAACAAGCAATAACTATTCATACCGAATGTGTCGATTTTCCCCTCAGGCGGGTATATCTCAACTTTCTTAATGACCGCTTTTGTTTCTGGATCCATAACTAGAAATGCAGGGGATCCCTGGGTGTAACCTATCAACAGTAAATTGCCGCTTTCAGGGTCCTGTGATTCCACTCCACGGCTGTCTAACTCATCATGTCGTTCACTATAAATGAGTTCACTACTTCCCGATTTTTCAATGGGGATGGAAAACACTTCTATGTTCCAAATAGGGTCTGTCTCACCTTGAACTGGTTGACTTAAGTATAGTTGTGAAAAATAGACAGTGGAACCATCCCATAATGCCCACATGGTTTGGCTTTTACCTTTAACAGGCGAATGAACAAGTTGATTAATCGAAACCTCTCGAATGCTTTTCCCGCTGTTGTCAATTACTTCAAGTTGTACTGTTCCATCATCCAAAACCCTATAGATCAACCCTGTTTTGTCCCTGGTAGACCAGGAGAATCCATAATAGTCCTCCGGGAGGTTATAACAATTCGACTCCGCTTGTTCATTTCTTTCAACCTCGACGAAGCAGTAACGGTTCATGCGAATGATAGGCCCCCAACGCATCATGGCAATAAACAAGCGATTTCCCTGCGAAGACCATGAGTTGGCATACCAACCACTTATGGTGTACAGGTAGTCTGTTGGCGGTTTAGGCAAAGTGATGTCGATCTTTTCGTATGGGAAGGTTGTGGCATAAAAAGTGAATTGAGGAGCAATTTGATCACTATTCTGGATCATAAGCCACTTTCCATCGGCCGACACATACCCATCTCCATATCTAAATAGAGCACCTTCCACGCCCTCTTTCCAGGGGTATAGCTGCAGTAACTGGATGCCGGCCAGCGGTCGGGTGGCGAGGTAAACAAGCAAGGCGATGGTGAATACCACTATCACCAATGAGATGGAACGCTTTTTCCGGTTCATGATATTTCTCCAAAATCAATTAAGTGGATAAATGGTCAGCATCCATCTATTAATAGTTACTTTTCCATCAGGGTATTTTGAATACTGCTCTGCATTTTTTGCGGCTGCAATGTACTCGTCCCATGAGATTTCCCATAACTGACCATAACCCTTATCAAGCGAATTTACCAATGTGATTTTTTGATTTGCTACATCAACTTCCACTACCCGGGCAAAATGTGCTACTGTATTTTTAGGTTCCGCCTCCCCAACAGCATAACCAGATGCTGTATTGTGAACCATTAAATCCACAACGACAATTCCATCATCGCGAAGAGCTTCATACATATTTGTTATGAAAATATCCTCTTTTACATTGACTAAGGATTTATCAGCATAATACATCTCTGTATATTTTTGAAGGTCGCTTGGTTTGATCCCTCCACCAGAAGGTGCAAACCTCTGTGCAAAACCCTTATCGTTTTTTACCATAAGATTTACTATTGCATCACTGATTGTTTTGTTCTCCTGACTAACCGCCCAAGGGCCACAGTTGTTGGCAGAGGTCTGTTGGAGATTTTTGTTTACAAGTATGTCGTAGTCTGATGAGCGTGCAATTAAAGAAACCGGGGCTACCGTTTTACTCTTTACTTCCGGGATGCACTTCCCATTTTCATCGAAATCCGCACAAGCATAATTTCCTGTTGGATCATTAAGGTTGATCGGATTCCCGTTTACATACCCATACCGGTCATACGAAGAAGAAGCACTCGCTTGTGGGATCAGCGAATCAGGCTGGATGAAATGCGCAATTACCGAATCGTAGAAGCGGGCAATGTAGTAATCCAGTCCGATCTCCGTCTCCTGCTGCTGCCCGGTATACAGCTTGTCGGTCACTGTGGTTCCGTTGCTGTAACGCACCTCGCCGTAAGCGCTATACCTAATCTCGGAGGCGAAGCTGCCATCTGCATCTGCCGTAACAGTTGTGGAGTTCACCTGGTCCTGTAACAGCCAGGTCACTACATCATTTTCCCGCATAGCCACCACCACGCCATTAAAGCTGTAGTATTTGCGGGTATTGGTGTAGGTTCCATCCGTTTTCACCTGGTAGGCTGCGCTGGGGTAGTAGGTGGTGATGTCATCGATCACCGACTTCACCATGTTTCCGTCCCCGTCGTAATAGTAGAGCGCAATCCCTC
>CAZAAJ010000129.1:0-5336 GCA_964483135.1 uncultured Anaerolinea sp.
TGTGTTGGGTGTGTTTGGTGTGGGGGTGAAGGAAAGTATATTTCGGATTGTTTAGAGTCAATTTTTTCTCAAAATTACTTTCCAGAGAATATTGAAGTATTAATTATGGATGGTATGTCCACAGATAATTCTTGCGAAGAGGTTGAAAAACTAATTGAAGCAAAGAACCGGTACGATTTAATTAAAAATCCTAAAATCATACAATCTGCTGCATGGAACTTGGGAATCGAAAAGTCACATGGTGAAATCGTAACAATTGTTAGCGCACATTCAATACTTGCAAGTGATTATGTTTCAAATGCAATCGAAACGTTACAACGCACTGGTGCTGATCTTGTTGGCGGTCCAATGATTGCGATAGGCAATAATAAGATAGCAAAGACAATTTCAATAGCAACAAGCAATCCATTTGGAATGGGGGGAGCTCGATTTCACTATACAGACAAAGAAGAAATCGTTGATACAGTTTATATGGGTTTTTGTTCTCGGAATCTATATACGGAAATTGGTGGTTTTGATGAAGAAATGGTGCGGAACCAAGAT
Organism: uncultured Anaerolinea sp.; assembly: GCA_964483135.1. Taxonomy (GTDB): domain Bacteria; phylum Chloroflexota; class Anaerolineae; order Anaerolineales; family Anaerolineaceae; genus UBA6107. The sequence goes on from CAZAAJ010000129.1 coordinate 544, forward strand.
GATGAACTAAGCTACCGCCTCCTCGATCATGGTGGAATGATTATTTGCAATCCGAAAATACGAAGTCAATATTTTAATAGAGCTACATTTCGATCACTTTGGAAACAATACTACCAATATGGCTACTGGAAAGTGCGTGTCTTACAGAAGCATCCAAAACAAATGCGATTAAGACAATTTGTGCCACCGATATTCGTAGGAGCCTTAGTCGGTTCTTTGGTTCTAGCCTTATCGTTCCGTTGGGGGGGGATGCTTTTAGCAGTAATGGCAGGTAGTTATTTTTTAGCAAACTTAACTACCTCCTTAATGACTGCAGCTAAGAAAGGCTGGCAATATTTCTTCCTATTACCTGTCACTTTCGCAATTCTACATATCAGTTATGGATCTGGGTTCCTGATCGGTCTACTCAAATTCTGGAATCGGTGGGGAGATAAGGTTGGGAAAGTACCAACCTTTTGATCAATCACTAATCCGTCTCCGCGTAAATTCATACAAATTGACATTTTTTGAAAAAGATGTACTGTGTAATTGTAAAACATGCGAGCTACGACTAAGCTTATTGTCAGATTTATTGGTAGGAGAATAACATGATCAAGATAGAAAACAGTCTAAAAGGTAAAAAAGAGGACGCTGCCATTCTGCTGGGAAAGACGAGCACCGTAAAGGCAACTGCATACGCACTGGGAATGAGTGAAAGACAAATCTATCGCTGGAAAAAGATGCTGCCTTTATGGAAGTGGTTCACGGCTACCGAAACCAAGTTTGCGCCGGAAGGCTAATGACCGCCAACCAAATCGTAAGGCAAAAGTTCGAAGCCAAGATACAAACCAAAAAAGATATGTTGGACTGGCTTAAATACATAAGAGATGAAGTAGAGCTTATTGACTACTCAAATCCCAGCTTCGGCATTCCTCCCGAAAAACTCTGCTATTACATGACCAAAGCCACACGAGATAGCTTGAAGCTCAAAAAAGCTGACATTTACTGACATTTACTGACATTTTACCTGCCGTTAACTGATCTTATGGTGGAACAGCGCGAATATTTCTACGGAGAGGATGATGGATGAGAAATCTGTATTTGCAATTATTTCTTCTTTACGAAAAACCTCCGCTGCAACTAAGATCCATATTTGAATATTGCTTTTCCTTACGAAGTAGTGTACACTATCATTAGTGTACACTACTAATATTGGAGAAACCTGATGCTAAAGAATATTACTCTAAGTGCAGATAAAACCTTGATTGAAAAGGCGCGGCAGTGCGCTGAATCAAACGACACGACTCTCAATGCCGAGTTTCGCCGTTGGTTGGAGCAGTATGTTGAATCGCCCCAGACACGATCGGACTTGGATGAACTAATGAAACGCTTTTCATACGTCAATCCTGGTAAGACTTTTACGCGAGAGGAGATGAATGCGCGTTAAGTATTTCATTGACACCAACGTATTTGTCTACTGCTATGATGAGGGGCAACCTGCCAAAAAAGAACGCGCGTTGGCATTAATTTCAGATGCCTTACAAAACGGTAATGGAATGATTAGTTGGCAGGTTATCCAGGAGTTCCTCAATGTTGCCACCCGGAAATTTGCAGTCCCCATAAAAGTAGAAGATGCAACCGTCTATTTACAAAAGGTGCTTTCTCCTCTCTGCCATATACACCCAAACTTAGAGATCTATCAACAATCCTTAGAGATAATGGAAGAAAAAAGATATTCTTTTTACGATTCCCTTATCCTGGCTGCTGCCTTACAGGGAGAATGTAGTGTTATTTACACGGAAGACATGAAACATGGACAGGAGATAGGTACGATGAGGATTGTTAATCCTTTTTTCGAGTAGTTACGAGATTAGAACACATTTTTGAATAGCTCAAGTTTTTATCCGAATTCCTTGCGATGTGAACCCATTTAAATAGAGTGGATGCTTCCAAAGTTTATTATGGTTGAAAACTATGACCGAAATGTTAGCTCCTATGAGCTTTGATCAGGAAGACAATGATGTGAAATGTATTATCTAAAGATGAATTGGTATAACAATATTGAGTAAAATTGGTATAATTATCATACTATGACCTTCGAATTTGATTCGTCTAAAAGTCAAAGGAATCGTGGGAAGCATGGGATTGATTTCGATGAGGCACAATCTTTGTGGGATGACGAAGACCGCCTTGAAATACCTGCAAAAACGCTGGATGAACTGCGTTTTCTCGTGGTTGGAAAGATTAATAACAAATATTGGTCAGCTGTAATTACCTATCGAGGTGAGAATATTCGAATCATCTCGGTTAGGCGATCACGCGATGAGGAGATAGAAATCTATGAAAGCTTCTGAATTCGATAAAAAATTTGATAACGGCGAAAATATCATTGCCGAACTTGATCTTGCTCGCGCTCGTCGACCCGGAGAAGAAATAAAGCGTATTAATTTAGACTTTCCTGCTTGGATGTTGGCTTCTCTTGACCGGGAAGCACGCCGCTTGGGTGTAACTCGCCAGTCTGTCATAAAGATGTGGCTGGCAGAACGTTTAGGTCAGGGACAATAAAGTTATACTTGCCTAAGGTGCATCCACACGAACGGATAGAAAAAACTACATCTCTATTTTTATTCCATCGTGATGAGTCCAGAACAACATCTGCATAATTTGCATCAAGAGTTCTGCAATAAATCGAAGTGGCAAACCAGGGATTTTGTGCAGACCTACCGTCTTTTCCTTGACCAAAGGTCCAAACACCAGCTCAATCGAAAAGACTATAAGCACTACCAAAAAAACAATAACAAAAGGTAGCTCAGGATAGATACTTTATAATGGAAAGAATTCACATATATCATATGTAAAATGTGAATATTCTCACATAATAGTAATGAATTAGGAGAAGTTTGATTCTTGAACTGTTGTTGTTATGGAATAACAGCGCCGAAATTCTCTATTGATGTACTGTATATGGAAGTAATTCCTGACTTTAAGTCATCTAATCTGTGGTTGAAGTAGAAAATAAAGTGAAAAATCCATTATTCGTTATTGAATATCAGATAATCTCACCTGATCCAGATGTAGTAGATCAGGCGAATTTTTTGTCATAAAAAAGCAGGAAGCACACCAATCGCATACAGAGGAATATTTATAAGCCAGTCTTCCTCCCGAAAATCAGCAATAGAAGTGCGCACAGCTTTCTCTGGATTATAGCGCTCAAAATAACTTTTTAGACTTTTAGAACGCAAATTCTCACCTGCTTTCACTTCGATTGGGATGATCCTGTCATTATTTTGACAAACAAAATCTACTTCTGCAATCCCCTTGTCAGCAGACCAGTAAAATAATTTCTGAATAGGCCCAGTGGTAATTTCTTGGAAGACGTATTGTTCAGTAAGCGCACCTTTGAATTCTTCAAAAATAAGATTATCTTCCAAAAGGCTATGCGCATCCAAATTGCTGAAAGCACTAAGCAATCCTACATCAAGCATGTAGAGTTTGAAGGCATTCTGATCTTGGTAGGCACTCAAGGGTATGCCAGGCTTTGTAATTCGGTTTACTTTGTATACTAGCCCCATATCTAACAACCACTCTAGCGCCATCTCGTACTCCCTGGCTCTGGCTCCTTCTTTAACAAGACCATAAATGAATTTCTTGTTTTCTTTTGCGAGTTGGGTTGGAATGGAATTCCACGCCTGGCGTAATCGTGGTAATAACGTGCTGGGAACGTGTTTTGAAAAGTCCAGTTCGTACGCTGACAATAACCGGTGATGGACGCTTCGCACTTCTTTTAGATCACCGGTATTGGAATATACCAGAACTGCCTCAGGCATACCTCCAACGAAATAATACAATTTCAATAATTCAATCAATTTCGTTGAAAAGGTCCCCATCAATTCCAATTCTCTAGACTCAATAATTTCAAGAAGTTGATCGTTTCCAGTCCCCCCTAGAAATTCTCGAAATGATAAGGGATGAAGATCCAGAAAATCGACTTTTCCAACTGGAAATGAGAACCCCTCGTGTAATGCAATACCCAGAGCACTTCCAGCTGCAAGTATGTAGTACTCAGGAGCATTTTCAAAAAAATATTTCAACGCGGTAAGTGCCATGGGTACTTCTTGAATTTCATCAAATATTAGGAGGGTATTTTTATTGATCTTCATCCCCGTTTCAATTTGAAGTCCTAATAAAATACGAGAGATATCATAATCATTCTGAAATAGCCTAGCCATGCGTTCGTTGTTTTCAAAATTGATGTAAGCAACATCACTGAATTTATTCCGTCCAAATTCTTTCATCAACCAGGTTTTTCCCACCTGACGTGCGCCCCGGATGATGAGTGGCTTCCGCAACTTCGATTCTTTCCACCGAGTCAATTCAGACATTGCATTTCGTTTCATATTATTATCCGTCCCTTCATACCAGATCACTCTTACGTCGACACCATTTTTCGATCTTATTAAAATCTGATTTATCACAATTATTATACTTTATATTGGAATGGTTCCACATACATCATATGTAATATGTGATTATTCTCACATATTACTAATGTATTAAAAGGGGTTTAATTCTTGAACTAATGCTGCTATGGATTAACAACGCCGTTGTTCTCCCTTTATTTGCTGTGTTAGGAAGAAGTTCCTGTCTTTAACCTATCTTAGGGTGGGACAACGCGAATAATTCTACGGAGAGGATGATGGATGAGAAATAAGAATTTGCAAGTATTCCTCCTTTTGTAGAAATCCTCGGCTGCAACAACGATCCATATTTGAATATTGCTTTTCCTTACGAAGTAGTGTACACTATCATTAGTG
>CAZAAJ010000130.1:0-5328 GCA_964483135.1 uncultured Anaerolinea sp.
GATATTAACATAAAGCACTAAAAAAACATATTGGACAATACTTATCTTATTCATACTGAGAATTGCTGGTATTTGATGACTTGTATTTGATGACCGTTACAAAACTGGTATAAAAGGAAATCCGGGAAGATTAGGCAATCCTCCCGGAAATCCAAACAGGAGACACATGGAACATATGCGCCTCAAACTGATTTTACCAGGAGTAAATCCCGCTCAAATAACAAAACCTGAAAAATGTCCCTATAAAAAGTGCAATGGGAAACACTTCAAGATGCAGCCGGAGATGAAAAAGGCCGTCCGGGACAGCAAGTGCCCCGCATGGGTACAAGTGCCCTAAGGGTACAAGTGTCGCGGAAAGTGGCTGCCCATGCCCTCTCCTACGGCATGCCGCCCACTGGTGGCTTTGGCATCGGTGTTGACCGACTGGTCATGCTCCTCACCGGCAAACACAACATGCGTGAGGTCATCCTCTTCCCGCACCTGCGCAATCGCGAAGATGAATAGCTTTGCGAATTGGCATAAATGCTGCAACGATTGAGTTTGACAACTTGCATAAATAATCATATGATAAAAGAGTGATAGGATTGTTTATGCTCTTGATCAAACCTTCATCACTAGTGATTTGAGCAACCATGGATGAACAAGCATTAATTCAGGCGGCACTTGAAGGCGACATGAACGCCTTCAACAGCCTTGTCTTGAACTATCAGAACATGGCTTTTAACACCGCCTACCGCATCATGGGCGATGATCAGGCGGCTGAGGATGCCACACAGGAAGCTTTCATTTCCATGTATCAGAAGTTGTATACCTATCGCGGGGGCTCATTCAAAGCCTGGATGCTGCGCATTGTCACCAACGCCTGTTACGATGAACTTCGTCGCCAACGGAGGCGCCCCACCGTCCCCCTTGAGCCCGAAACGGACGATGGCGATATTGTCGAATCCCCTCGCTGGCTGGTTGATGAATCCCCATCCCCTGACGACATTATGGATAGATCTGAACTCGAGCAAACCATCCAGCATTGTATCGAAGGTCTGGAGGAAAAATTCAGGGTTGTTGTTGTGTTGGTCGATGTTGCCGGTGAAGACTATGATACCGCATCCACCATTCTTCAAGCCCCCATGGGCACAGTCAAGAGCCGCCTTGCACGCGCGCGGAAGAAATTGCAGGATTGCCTGCAGGGGGTTTGGGAACTTTTACCGGCAGATTTTCGTCTACATAACGAGGATAAATAGTAATGAGTGCGCGCAATATCAATCCAAAAGACTTTAACAGACTGATGGCTTACCTGGACGGCGCCCTTTCCACAAAGGAGAGGGCTCGTTTTGAGCGTCAGCTTGCAGCCTCAGAGGATCTCAAGCGCACCATGCTCGAGCAGAAACGTCTGAAAGCTGCTCTGCGTGCCCTGCCCACCAAAAAGGCGCCGCGTGATTTCATGCTCACGCCTGAGATGGTCAAGCAGCGTAAATCTGTTTCACCCATGTTCCCTGCCTTTCGTCTTGCATCGGTGATTGCCACCGTCTTGCTGGTCGTCGTCTTTGCCGGCGAATATCTGCTCGCTCCTGCGCTCCAGTCCACCCGCAGCAAAACCGCAGCCACCGAGGCGGCGGTGGTAAAAATGCCAATGGCTTCCAGCGAGGCAACCGAGGAACCCCTTATCTTCTGGAATGCACAATCTGCTACAAAGGGTATGGGTGGAGGAGCAGACACCATGGCAGGAAAAGAGAGTCTCGCTTTACCTGAAGCAGCACCTCCCCCGGTGGAAAATTCTGAGGAGGAAGTTTCCCCCGATCAGGTGGAAGCAACCCCTGTTGAGACCTCGGACATTGACCAGGAAGCGCTCATCCTTGGATTGAACACCGAAGAGGGTGGGCAGGTCATCTCACAAAGTGTCGACAGCGGCGCACAGGTTGAGACGCAGCGCCTTGCCCTCACCCCCATCCAATGGGTTGAAATCGGTCTGGGTGCACTCGCCCTTGGTCTGGGCATCACTGCCCTCGTCCTGCGTCGCAAGCGTTGACCCCCTTCCCTTTAAGATGATCAAGGCTGCCCACCTTTTTTCAGCAGGCAGCTCTTTTCGTTTAAGCTTGAGCACTTTTAAAACAATGTCAATTCAACCCTAAATGGTTGAGCATGACCAATTTTTTGATGGCGTCCGCGATGATCTGCATGGGTCTCCCCTTCATGAGCATCCTGTCTTCGCTCTCCAGTGCAAGCAGCTTGATCTTGTCCATGATCACTTCACTGACCTTGTTCACCAGCGCCCTGTCTTCCACATCGCCCTCAAACCGCATTGCCTCGCCAATCGTGACCGCATAAGGACCGCGCACGTACACAAAGCCAACCTTGGGCAATCCCCTCGCATTGGTGCGCAGCATGCGCTCGCGCTTCAGGTGGATCCCGATCGGGATCACACTTGCGCCCGTGCTCAGCGCCAGCCGGGCTGCTCCGCTGTGCGCTTTGCCAAACCCGCCCTCCAGGGGGCTGAAGGCTCCCTCCGGGAAGATCCCGACCGATTTTTCCTCCTGCAGCCTGCGAATAGCTTGCTGTAGTGAGTCTCCGCCGGGGCTCACCGAGATCTGCCCGATCTTGCGCAGCACGAAGCCAAACGGCGGAAAGGCAAACGCCTTGTGGGTGATCATCACGCTCATTTTTGAGTGCAGGTGGATCAGGAACGGATCGTTAAAGCTGGGGTGATTGGCAGTGAAGATTTTTGGTCCTTTGGGTAAAGGCGCATGCCGCACGATATCCATGCGCAGCATCACACGCGCATATAGCCAGACCACTGCCCTCACCGCCTCATATAAAAAGTTAACCTTTCTGATTGGCTTGTAGGCGTTCACGAAGGCTTTTATGATGGAAACGCTTCTCTGGCTCATTCAAATCATCCTTGGAGTTCTTATTGATCACCGTTATGATGTTTGACGAAGTTGAGCTGACAAAACGATGGGATAAGAAAGCAACTTACTTAAGGCATGCAGAGCATTGTACCTGATAATTTGATTCCTGTCTGCACGAAATGGGTCAGGCGCCAGGTCGGTTAAAATCAGAACACGCCCAGATCCGGGCGTGCTCTGCATATGATGAGATCAGTGCGTTCGATTAAACACCGACTACCTTGCGTAAATCAGCTACTTTGTTGGTGCGCTCCCAGGTCAGATCCAGGTCATCCCTGCCGAAGTGACCGTAGGCTGCCAGCTTTTGGTAGATCGGTCGCAGCAGGTCCAGCTCATGGATGATGGCGCGCGGTCGCAGGTCAAACACCTTGCCGATGGCATCAGCGATTTTCTTGTCCTCAACCGCCCCAGTGCCGAACGTCTCTACGTTGATCGAGAGTGGCTCTGCCTTACCAATGGCATAGGCGATCTGCACTTCGCAGCGTTTCGCAAGTCCGGCAGCCACCACGTTTTTGGCAACCCAGCGTGCCGCATAAGAGGCTGAACGATCCACCTTGGTGGGATCCTTGCCGCTGAAGGAGCCGCCGCCGTGACGTCCCATCCCGCCGTAGGTGTCCACGATGATCTTGCGCCCGGTCAGCCCGGAATCGCCCATCGGTCCGCCTACCACGAAGCGTCCGGTTGGATTGACTAATATTTTGATGTGATCATCCACTAGTTCCTTGGGCAGCACTGGATCAATCACGTATTCTTTTACATCTTTTTCAATTTGCGCCTGTGAGAGTTCGACACTGTTGAATTTATCGGCGTGCTGTGTGCTGACCAAAACGGTGTGGATCCTCGCCGGCTTGCCGTAATGATATTCCACCGTCACCTGGCTCTTGCCATCCGGGTACATCCATTCCAGCGTGCCGTTCTTGCGCACTTCTGCCATCTTGCGCGTCAGCTTGTGCGCCAGGTAGATCGGCAGCGGCATTAATTGCTCGGTCTCATCGCAGGCAAAGCCGAACATCATGCCCTGGTCGCCCGCTCCGCCCTGGTTGATGTATTCCTCGCTGTATTCCACGGGCAGGGTCTTACCGTTCTGGTCAACACCCCGTGAAATGTCAGGCGATTGTCCTGACAGGGCAATTTGCACAGCGCAGGTGGAACCGTCAAAGCCTTTCTTGCCGCGGTCGTAGCCAATCTCATTGACCACCTTCCGCACGATGGAGTCAATATCCACATAGGTTTTGGTGGTGACTTCGCCGATCACCATCACAAAGCCGGTTTTGGTGACGGTCTCGCATGCCACGCGCGAGGACGGGTCGTCCTTGAGCATTGCATCCAGGATGGCATCGCTGATCTGATCGCACATTTTGTCCGGGTGACCTTCCGTCACGGATTCGGATGTGAATAGATATTTGGGTGACTTCATAAAAGTCGTTGTCATATAGAAACCTCCAGTCTCTAGAAATAAAAAACCCCTTGCAGAGAGGGGGGCATTGATTGAATGCTGGCACGCCTCTCATCTTCCAGAAAAAAACATCTGCCGGAGTTGGCACCTTGCAGGCTTACGCCTGATGGTTGCCGAGGTATCATAGGGCCGGTCCCTCCACCTCTCTGGATAAGTGCGCCGCTTGGGGCTATGGAATTGTGATGGTATTTATACCACTAACTTTTCAACTTGGCAAGGTTACCCGCCAAAGAAGCAGGGGCTATCGCCAACGAACCTTGCACGGGCAAATGCGACTTGTCCCATAAATGAACTGGGATTAAAATGGTCGCTCTTTGCCCGCAATAGCACTTTGGCTCTTTTTGTGACCTTTTTAGTCAGCCTCTCGACTATCCTTTATAATTACTTCATGATCAAAATCCTGCACTTTGCCGATGCTCATATTGATATGGCCAACTTCGGCCGGCATGACCCCGAATCCGGGCTTGCCATGCGCGTGATCGACTTCCTCAAGTCTTTGGATGAAATAGTGGACACCGCCATTGCTGAGAAGGTGGACCTGGTGATCTTCGCCGGGGATGCCTACAAAGACCGTTCGCCAGCGCCGACCTATCAGCGCGAATGGGGCAGGCGCATCATGCGCCTATCGCGTGCGGGCATTCCCACCCTGCTGCTGACAGGCAACCATGATATTTCGCCCTCCGCCAGCCACGCGCATGCCATCCAAGAATTTGAAACCCTGGCGGTACCGCATGTGACTGTGATCAACAAGCCGACCTTCCTGACTCCGGCCGATCTGGAGGGACTGCCCCTGCAGGTGATCGCGCTGCCCTGGGTGACGCGCTCCGGTTTACTGGCAGCCCAGGAAGTGAGCGTTGACAATCCCGCGACGCGGGACAATCCTGTTGACGCCCTGGAGGAACTGGAAAACAAGCTGACCCGTTACCTGCAAAGCTGCCTCGTTGATGCCGACCCCAACCTGCCGACCGTGCT
>CAZAAJ010000131.1:0-5300 GCA_964483135.1 uncultured Anaerolinea sp.
GCTGGACCGCCCTGCACATCTCGTGGGCTGCTTCAAGAAATTCCGTGGGATTGTCACGCACCACCGTGTTTCCGCGGCTGTCTTTATAAATCCATTTCAGATAAGGCCTGTCCGGGAGAGATAAGGCGGCGCCGTGGCCGAGCGGAAGAATCCCGCCGGCGAATTCACCGGAAATATCATCGAAAAGATCGCCGAAAAAGTTTTTAAGCTTTGCTCCGAATGATGAATCGATATTGTCGTCATCATCCAGCTTTTTTACCGCGTTAACCTTGTGGATCACGCCTGCAAATCCCTGGTGCGCCCAAGTGTCGGCATAGACATGCAGGGCTATACCAAGCCTGTGAAGTCCGTAAAGAGCATTGCCGCCTGTTATGCAGGCGTTGATCATCTCTTTTGCCACAAAGCTTCCGGGGCGGCAGATAAGCTTTTCAATAAAAGTCCCTTCAGGATTTTCACCTGCTTTTTTCCCGTTGTTTCCGGGAAGAAAATGGAAAGGTATCCATACGTGACGGTCTGCAAGCTCATCAAAATTCCTGTAGTCGAGAATTTTATGGGCTGAGCTTGTTCGGCAACACATTGCCCCGTTGTCGAACTTTATGGTTCCTGAATTTGTCGCATCATCGACATACTGAGCGCAATGCGCCACTGTTTCAGCTTCCCTGTGCCCGAAACCTGCTATGCGGGATACAACGTAAGTTACACAAAGATGAAAATCTATTTGCATTCTGCACTTTCCTTCCGACAGGATTTACAGGATTTGACGGATCAAATGCGGGAGATGGCTTATTGCCTGTCCCGCTTCCGGCGGGCAGGCAACATCATGTCAATCCTGTTAATCCTGTCTAAAATATTTTCCCATAGAGAAGGGATATTTTCAGACCACCGTGAAATAAAGTTGCTGCTTTGAGGCTGAAAGGAACTTTTTCCGCAATCTTCGCATCCGGGGCGATCAGGGCGGCTTTCCAGCCTGAAAAATCTTTTTTGAGCTTTTCGCACACTGCGCCAAAGAGTTTATTGCTTTCATATCTGCTTCCCATCCTGTGCCCGTACGGCGGATTGATAACCACGAGGCCTTTATCTTTTGTCAAAGAGTGAGGTGAGAGATCAAAAAAATCTTTTTGTGCCGCCTCAACCGTTTTCAACATATCATATTTGTTTATGCATGATATAAGCGAATCACAGGCTTTGGGGTCGATGTCGGATGCAAAAATATGAGGTGAGGAAATCATTTTTATACCGGATTCCGCTTTTCGTTTTATATATGCCCATCTTTTGGGGCTGAAGCAAGGCCAGTTCATGAAAGCAAAGTTCCGGAACAAGCCTGCCGGGATGTTTTGTGAAATCATGGCGGCTTCAAAGGAAAAAGTGCCGGACCCACACATGGGATCGAGCAACGGTTCGATTCCATCATATCCGGAAATCCTGAGTATGGCTGCCGCCGTTGTTTCCCTTAACGGAGCGGTTGCCCTGTGGGTTTTAATGCCGCGCCTGTAAAGGAGATCTCCGCTGCTGTCCAAAGAAACGATAAACCTGTCATTTGTTGCGCGGACAAAAACCTGTTGATCTGTTGAATCATCTTTTGCCGAATTAGGGATGCCGTTTAATGCGAATCTTTTTTCGATGCTTGCGGCAAATATTTCTGCAATTGCATATTTATGGTAGAGTCGCGATTGCTTGGTTGAAGCGCTTATTCCGGGACTGGAATCTGCCGGAAGATAAAGCTCCCAGGGAAAACCTGAAAGCTTCTTTTCAAGCTGCAGGAAGTTTGTGGCCTTGAATTCTCCGATCCGCATCAGGATCCTGTTTGCCGTGCGAAGATTCAGGTTGGCGGAAAAGCAGTCCGTTATCCGCCCCGTAAATTGCACGCCCCCTTCCGTTTCGATGAACTCTTTGCCTGTTCCGGCAATGGTTTTGAGCTCATAAAGGCAAAGAGATTCGAGTCCGGGAGATGTTGCGGCAAAAAACTTTTTTTCACGTCCGGTTACGCGCCGTTTGATGCGTTTTAAAAGGGATGAGTCACTCGCCTGATTTTTCACGGTTTTTTGCCCTGATAATGCTTGGCGACTTATCATCATATTCCATTTTAAATTGCAGCAGAACAATTGATGCAATCACCATTATGCCGCCTGCCATCTGCCAGAATTCAAGAATTTCATTTAAAAAAAAGTATGAAATTGCGGCTGCGGTTATCGGTTCAAGTGTCCCGGTTATGCTGGCTCTCGTGGAACGAATGAGGTTGATCCCTTCAAAATAAAAACCGAATGGAACAACTGTTCCGAAGATGCCAATATAAAAGATCAGCCCCCATTGAAGCAATGAACGGGTATGAAAAAAGGCTTCCAAAGGCGGATGGAGTAAGTTCCATGCAATTGCGGCAAAGAGAAGAGTAAAAAAAAGTACGGTTACAGGATCGTATCTCCGCATCCCGTACTCACCCTGGACAGAATACCACGCAAAGGCGATGGCGGAAAAGATGCCCGCGATTATTCCTGTTTTGTTCAATGAGAAGAGATTGAGATTATAGGCTCCGACCACGAGGTAACAGCCTGTTATGGCGCCTGCAATTGATAGGACAGTTATGATGCCCGGCTTTTCCTTTGCAAAGATGAATGAATATATGGCGATAAAGGCCGGGGCGAGGTACTGGAGAAGAATGGCTGCGGCAACATTTATTTTGCTGATTGCAAAAAGGTATGTGAACTGTACCGCGGCCATAACAACAGCGCCGAAGAATATGAAATAAAAAAGATCGCCCGGCATTATCCGCATGAGGTTGCGGCGCCGGATAAAAAGCGCCGGAAAAAGCAGTGCGGACGAGATTGTGAGGCGGAGCTGCGCAAGCTGAAAAGGCGATACTCCTGAATTGAATAAAAACTTTGCGGATGAGCCGGATACGGCCCAGAGTAAAGCTGCTATCATTACATATATATATCCCAGCCTGGGAGTTTTGATATTTTCTGCGCGTTTCATTACTAGGCCTTAGCCTCCATCCTCCTTGCTTTTTGACCCTTTATCTGGTTTATAATTTATTCTATATATTCAAGAATGTCTATTTTCGCAAGAAAGGAATTTCCCGAGGGTTGATATGGATAAGGTTTTTTTCAGAAAAGCCGAATATGATTACACCGTTCTTAAGACTCTCCTCTTTGAGATGATCGATTCCGCCTGCAGGGCTTCAATCGGGAAAGGAACGAGGGTTCTGATCAAACCGAACCTGCTTTGCCGGCAAAGCCCGAAGCCGCGGTTATCACTCATCCTCTGGTGGTTAAAGCGGCGGCGGAATATGCGCTTGAAAAAGGAGGAATCGTTAAAATATCGGACAGCCCTGCCATAGGCCTGTTCGCGAAAATATTGAAAGACGGCGGATACAGAAAGGCTTTTGAAGGGCTCGATGTCGATTTTAAGGAATTCAAGACATCGGTTAAAATAGATATCGGGAAACCGTTCGGATTTATCGATATTGCAAAGGATGCCCTTGAGGCGGACGCGGTCATAAATATTGCAAAGCTCAAAACCCATGCCCAGATGTTTCTTACCCTCGGAGTAAAAAACCTTTTCGGGTGCATAGTCGGTCTGAGAAAACCCGAATGGCATTTAAGAAGCGGAATTGACAGGGAGATGTTTGCAAGGCTCCTTGTCCGTATCCATAGGGCGGTCAGCCCGCATGTTACAATTGTGGACGGCATCCTTGGAATGGAAGGGCAGGGGCCGGGTAAGGGCGGCGCTCCGCGCAGGCTTGGCGTGCTTGCCGGAGGAAGCAGCGCGTTTGCCGTTGATGTCGCAATATGCAGGATGCTTGGGGCCGATCCGGACAGGCTTCCTACAAACAAGGCGGCGAGAGAGCTCGAATTAACCGATTATAATGTTGATGTCATCGGCGATTATGAAGGCATAAATAATTTTGTTTTTCCGATCCAGGATCCGCTCACATTCGGGCCCAGGCCGTTACACAGGATTTTTCGGAAGCATCTTGTTCAAAGACCTGCAGCAGATAAAAATTTATGCAAATTGTGCGGAGAATGCTGGAAATACTGCCCTGCGGAAGCAATTTCACACGATAAGGAGAAAGTATCTTTTGATTACGACAAATGCATCAGGTGTTATTGCTGCATCGAGGTCTGCCCCGAAGGAGCGCTGAAGGCGGTCGAAACTTTCCAGGGGAAGATTATACGAAGGCTTTTGCTGACCCACTGAAAATTATATATCATTTTCCACTTGCCTCAATATAGCAAATACGCTATAATATTTCATGGTTGGCAGAAAGATAGTAGTTCTGCATCAGTTCATCAAGAAAACAGACAAAACCCCGCCCGGAGAGATTGAAATAGTCCGACGGCGGATGAAGGATGTAAAAAATGCTCACACACAAAGAACTTAAGGCTCGCGCTCTCGATCGTGCAGACGTTAAGGCCGAATATGTCCGGCTTGATGAGGAGTTTACCCTTCTCGATCAGTTTATGAAGGCACGCGCAACCGCCGGCATTACGCAGGCGGAGGTTGCCGAACGCATCGGCACAACTCAGTCCGCGGTAGCACGCCTGGAATCCGGGAGTGGAAAGCACTCACCATCACTTGCCACATTGCAAAAATATGCTAATGCCCTCGGTTGTCGCCTTGAGTTGCGGTTGGTCAATCAAGCTATTAAGTCTGGCAGTCTAACATCAAAACAGTCAACAGGGCGCACAAAAAAGCAGTGCGTCGGTTAGCTTTATTTTGTTTGCCGTGTATCGGAGGTCCTTGGGACGACGATCCATGTAAAAATTCAACGCAGAAGCTGTCCAAAACAGGTAATGGTTGCTGAAAAAAACCGTTTACGGTAAAAGCCAGAGGCGCCATTAATGTAATATCGCCGGAATATGGGAGGATTGATAAATTTCGCCCGGGTGGCAAGGAAATACAGGGATGCAACCTATAAGGAATTCACAAATCATGCCCGAGCCTGGATGGCAGGATGTCGCAGAGTATATCGGCGGCTGGCTCACCCAGCTTCGGGCTGATTGACGTTTTTCAGCCTCTTTAATGGGGCTTTGAGATCAACGCAGCGGAAAGCTTTATGAAGGCAAGCTTAAATAACGGTAACATTTTTAATAACAGGTGCGGAGAAGTTTCAGAAGTTAAGGGCGTATCCGACTCGTCCCCCTGAAAAGAATAGGAACGCATAATTACATGGGCCCCATGGTGCCCCCCAGCCACAACTGCTTATTTGCGGTCATATCCATGAAATGCCAGGAAGCGCCTTTTTAGCAAGTAAGAGATTATTTCCTGCGTTTTTCTACCCCTCAAGGGGGTACTGAAAAGAG
>CAZAAJ010000132.1:0-5230 GCA_964483135.1 uncultured Anaerolinea sp.
AGGGCAATTATTGTCTTTTATTCTTTTGGTCTCTTAAATTCTACGCTACCAAAAAGTTAGTCGGAGGTGGTTGTTGATTTCCTTTACATTAAGTATTGGGTGATCGTGTTAAATATGGTATCATATAAATATACGGCATATTTTGAGAATACGGTATTGCGGAAACGTCCTTATTTGAAAAAGGAATGGTGTGCGCGCGTTTTGGAAAATCCTTTAAAAAGCGAGCCGCAGGAACATAACCGACACCGGTTTTGGGGCGGGATTGAAGAATTGGAAGGCCGTATATTGCGGGTTATCACCCTTGAAGATAAAATAACAATACATAATGCTTTTCCAGACAGAGGATTTAAGCCATGAAATTAGAGTATTATCCAGAAACAGACACCCTGTATATCGACCTTTTGGAAAAATCCAGCGCAAGCAGTTTGGAGATTTCAGAAGGAGTAGTTCTTGATTATGATGAAAACGGGCGCTTGGTTGGCATTGATATTGATAATGCCAGCAAAAAAGTTTCTTTAAAAGAGTTGACGCTCAACAAACTCCCGATAGACGTGCATACAATAGCGGCATAAGAATTGGATAAGAGGTTTGCCAATCTGGATTTGAGACAAAAATCAATAATCAGCAAATTCCACTCAAAGGTTCCCAGAAAAGTTCCCAGAAAATTCTGGATTGCATTGAATCCAATCCTCCAGACACAATCGAAGAAATGGCCTTAACTTATAATCTTCCATATCATAATAAAAATCTTGAAATGAGGGCAAATATCATAAGATCAATCCGCATCTTTTTTGCCGCACACAATTATCTTGAAGTGGAAACTCCCATAAGGATTCCGTCTCCGGCGCCCGAAGCTCACATTGATGCAATAGAGTCTGAAGACCGGTTCCTTCACACCTCACCTGAATTATGCATGAAGCGGCTTCTTGCTTCAGGCTATCCCCGGATATTCCAGATATGCAGGTGTTTCAGACAAAAAGAAAGAGGTTCAAGGCATATTCCTGAATTTACAATGCTTGAATGGTACCGCGCGGATTCGGATTATTTTGACATGATGGAGGGAACCGAAGCCCTGATTAAACATGTTGCCTTAAAATCGGGGTCAGGCTATTCAATAAACTATCAGGGTGGCAGAATCGATCTTGATAAACCATGGACGAGAATGACGGTTGCCGAAGCTTTTGACAGATACGCTTCCGTATCTGTTGATAAAGCTCTTTCAGACGATCGTTTCGATGAAACAATTGCGGAAATTGAACCTGCCCTCGGGCAAAGCGCGCCCATTTTTCTTTATGATTATCCTGCTTCCTGCGGAGCGCTGGCAAAACTGAAAACCGGAAACAGTTCTATTGCCGAGCGTTTTGAACTCTATATCTGCGGGCTTGAACTATGCAATGGCTTCACGGAACTGACCGACCCCAAAGAGCAGAGAGCGCGCTTTGAAAAAGAACTGTCTTTCCGCAAAAAGGCGGGAAAGAAGGAATATCCCATGCCTGAAAAATTTCTTGAATCCCTTTCATGCATGCCGGATTCCTCAGGAAACGCCCTGGGTCTGGACAGGCTTGTCATGCTCTTTGCCGACACAGGGAGAATTGATGATGTTGTGGCATTTACTCCCGAAGAACTCTGACGGCTTCGTAAAAAGTCATTCTGCTGTGTTGCACTTCATCTTTCGTCATTGCAGCGTACCAATAAGTACGCTTCATTCCTCAAGATTCGCGCGCCTTGCATAATGAGCTTTTTACTTTGCCGTCTGAATTTTGACTTTTTCGAGTCCATGAGTTTTTACGAAACCATCAGAATATTCCTGCTATGTATTTTACCGCAAGGAAGGTTATGGCGAGCGCAAGTATGACCTTGATGACTTTTGCCGGCATATATTTCTGCAATCTTGCGCCAAGATACATGCCCGCAAAACCGCCTGCCCCGAACAAGGCGCCAAGAGCCCAGTCCGGGGCTACGGCAAGGCCGGCACCGGAAAAATACAGCCCTATAACAGTGTAAACAATAACCCCGGCAACTGAAGTGACAAATGTTCCGAGGAGGGCAGCTCCCGCTATCGTATAGACGGGAAGTCCGAAAAAAGCCACGAGAAAAGGAGCAATGATTGCCCCGCCGCCGATGCCGTAAACTCCACCCACTATCCCCACAACAAAGGTAAGGGCAAAGAGCGAGACTGTGTTAAACGAAAATGTTTCACCGTAAAAACTGTAAGTATAATTTGTCAGAGAAAAATTAACCGTCTTAACCAGCGCCTCATGCTTATCGGAAGAACCTGCCCCATTCCTGAGCAGGCTTGCTCTTTTATTGAAACGTTCTTCAAGCTCCTTTGTCTTTACGGAATTTGAATCGCCTTTTCCGGTAAGGCCGTATAAGAGCCTTATGCCGATATACAAAAGAACGCATCCTGCAAAAAATTTGAAATTTTTAGGATCCGGAAGATATTTTATTCTGACAATTGCTCCTATAATCACCCCGGGAAGAGTCCCCACAATTATAACCCACGCAAGAGGCCAGGCCATTCTGCCTTCTTTAATATATCTGTAAACTCCGCTTGGAATCGCGACAATATTGTAAACCAGATTGGTGGAACTGACGGCAGGGCTTGTAAAGCCGAGCACGCTTATCTGAAAAGGAAGAAGGAGGAAGGCTCCCGATATTCCGCCCATGGAAGTAAAAAATGAGACTACAAAAGCCACAATAAAAGGAATAAGGGGGAATACTTCAACCCCTGAAACCGGAAAGAACATTATTCATATCTCCTCGCGCGCCCCGTGCCTCCCACCCGAATATGCGGTTATCCGACAAACGGTCGCCTTATTACGGTATCCTTCTGCCATCTTGAATCATCGCGCTGGGGATATTCGAGATTATAATGAAGACCCCGGCTCTCTTTCCTGTGCATCGCGCATTTTATTATGAGCTCGGCAACTGTCGCAATGTTCCTGAGTTCGATGAGGTCGGCGCTGACTTTGAAATTCCAGTAATATTCCCTGATTTCATTTTGTATAATCTCAACGCGCCTCTGCGCCCTTGCAAGCCTTTTATCGGATCTTACTATTCCGACATAGTTCCACATGAACCTTCTTATTTCATCCCAGTTCTGCGTAACCATTATAAGCTCATCGCTGTCTGTTGTGCCGACCTCATCCCACACAGGGCTGTCAGGAAATGATTTGAAATCCGGAGACCTTATCTCTTTTACCGCCTCGCCGGCAGCGGCATGCGCATACACAAGGGCTTCAAGCAGAGAATTGCTTGCAAGCCTGTTGGCCCCGTGAAGGCCGGTACAGGCTGTTTCGCCTATCGCATACAGGCTGTGAATATCGGTCCGCCCCGTCATATCCGTCACAACCCCGCCACACATGTAGTGTGCTGCAGGAACAACCGGAATCGGACCTGCGGTCATGTCGATTCCGAACACAAGGCACTGCTCATAAAGATTCGGAAACCGATCCCTTACAAATTCCGGACTTTTATGGGATATATCAAGGAACACGGAGTCTTGACCTGTTTTCTTCAATTCGGTATCTATAGCGCGGGCAACAACATCCCTGCAGGCAAGATCCTTCAAAGGACTGTATTTTCCCATGAAAGGATTCCCCGAAGAATCTATCAGGATTCCTCCCTCACCCCTCACAGCCTCCGAGATAAGGAAATTCTTGGCATCAGGATGATAAAGGCAGGTCGGATGAAACTGGACAAACTCCAGGTTGGCCAAAGTGGCGCCTGCCCTGTATGACATGGCAATTCCGTCCCCTGTTGCGACATCGGGATTGCTCGTGTAAAGATAAACCTTTCCGGCCCCGCCGGTCGCAAGAAACGTTATTTTTGAGGAAAAGGTTTTAACTCTGTTGGTCGTCCTGTCAAGAACATAAGCCCCGCAGCAGTAGTCCTCATGGGTTGTTGTTACCAAACCTCTTTTCATGCGGGTTGAGCAGGTAATAAGATCAATCGCGATATGATCTTCGAAAAGAGCGATATTTTTATGACTCTTTGCATGTTCAACGAGGACTCTTTCGAGTTCTCTTCCAGTCATGTCCTGGGCATGGACTATACGTTTTTGAGAATGCCCGCCTTCACGACCGAGATCGAGTTCCGGCGGCGTCTTTTCCGGACGGTCTTTCCCGTTCCTTATGTTGAATTGCACGCCAAGGTCTATAAGTTCACAGATTCTCTCAGGCCCGTTTTTAACAACCATCTCAACAACGTCTCTGTTGCAAAGGCCGTCGCCCGAGTCGAGGGTATCACGGATGTGAAGATCAAAAGAATCGAGAGAGCCGAATACCGAAGCTATTCCCCCCTGTGCAAGTGCGGTATTGCTGTCCATTATCCCTCTTTTGGTTACAATCGCGACACTTCCGTAATCTGCAACTTTAAGCGCAAATGTCAGCCCTGCAACACCGCTTCCGATTATTAAATAATCCGTTTTAATATCCAAGATTCAATCTTTCCTGATTTATTGTTCTTCTCCCAACAGTCTTTCCTTTCACTGGAACCCCTGAACCCCCGGCCCCTTGAATCCTCTATATCTCTTTATAATAATGAACTCCGTTTTTCGCGCCTGGCGCTGTATCCTATTATGAATCCTACAATAAGAACAGCAGCCCCGCTGAAGAACCATTTGATATTCTGCTGCTGTAAAACCCTTGTCAACTCATCTTCAAGGCTTTCGGCTTTATTACCTTGTTCCGCAAGCTTCCGGGCAGCCTTTTTATAGTCCGATTCGAGCTGAATATAGTCTCCGGAACTGCTTTTTAAATTATCATAGGCTTTATTAATTTCAAAAAGGCTCTGCCGGCTTTCAGCAAGCTGGAGACCGAGTCCTTTTACTTCGTCCTTTAACTTTGCATTCTCCGCGCGCAATAAGGAAATCCGGGAGCCAAGCAAAGATTCTTTTTCCTGTATTTTTTTCAAAACCAGGCTGCTGGTTTTTTCTGAAGTAAGGTATTTGCCCGACACCCAGCCTTCCCTTCCGTTTTGAAGGCGCACATTTGCCCATTCATCATCTATTGAGAGCACTTCAACTTCATGTCCGGATTCAAGCACCTCTGTAATCTTATATTCAACCCCCCGTCCTGCTCTCATCGTTATCTTTAATATATCCCTGACATACATTGTTTCTGCCTGTACAACAGAAACAAAGAGGGTAGCCACACTTCCTGTTATTACACACCATTTTATCAGAGAGATCATGTCTATATTCTCCAAAAAATAATATCACAGGTTG
>CAZAAJ010000133.1:0-5157 GCA_964483135.1 uncultured Anaerolinea sp.
GGTTATTTAAGGGAAATATAGACGAACTTTAAAAAACCAAGCTGAAGATCTATTCCATCAATAATGGTGTCGAATTAGCATGATATGTGAATACATATTAGTTTCTTTGCTCACGCTATCCGCCTAATCAACCTCCAATACATTGCTTTTGCAAGTGCGTCTGTCACCTCTTAACGCATTGAGCCATCAACTTAGGATAGCTAGCCTTCTGGTCCTTGGTATGGAGCTAATTAGCTACTCTAACAAATAATGAAATTCCTTAACTCATTGAATTTCATTTTGTAGTGAAATCCATTTCTGGTTCTTTGATCTAAGTCCCTTTTCCTACAATTAGAGTTTAAGAAATAATCGGTATTAATACACAACAAGAAAATATATAGAACCAGGAGATAAGTTCTATATATCCAACTCCCTATTACAATTTTTTTGCCACGATGCCTTTTCTTATATCAAGTAAATTTAGTTCTAGATTTGATTATTACTTTAATAAAATTTAAAACTCCCAACTAAAACTTGTTCAATTTGAAGAGTTTTATGGTAAATTTTGATTCTAATTACAGTTAGGAATATAAACCAAAAAGAGATTATGCAGCGCTTAAACCTTGGGTACAGCCAAAACCTGCAGAACTCCCCGAGGCACATAAAACTATCACATTACTACCTGATGCGCAACCGTTCCAAGGTTGTAAAGGACCGGTGCCAGTATTACAAGGGCTAGCAGCTGAACTCCCTTGATAACATGCACCTTCAGCCATGAATATATCATTAAGACTATGACCCATCGGTTTTGCATATTTAACTTTCTTATTTGTGATCATTTTTCTCCCACTAACTATTTTGTGTGTTTATTATCTAAATAGCGAGAGATTGGAAATTTTCCAATCCCATCCACTTCATTACAAAACCAAAAAGCAGAATTCAATTGACCTGACTTTAAATAATTTTGAGCCACACAAGATCCTTTGCAAATACTTTTGTGAAGACACTTTTGGCAAATACCTTGCATCTCTGATGGAATTATACTCCTTAAATTCAATAAAGTTGAGTTATTTATCCAAATTTCATTGAGATTGTTTATGCCTAAAGAACCAAAACATAATTCTGGAATTTGCACCCCAATACCGCATAAGGCATATTGACCTGTTGATATTATACCCATAATACTGTTTAAATTGCATGAAGATCCAACCATCGATAAAAGCCGATTAAGACTATAAAAAGCCATTGGCCAGCTGTAGAATAAGGGAATGCCTACCCGTTTCTGCAGGTCATGCTCCACCCATTTTCCAAGCTCTACCAACCGAGTGATATCCAGTACCTGTCCGCGATCGGTCATCGTTTCACCGCGTCCAGTGGGCTGGATCAAATTGAATTTCACAGACCCTGCCCCCCAGCTCTCCGCCAGATGCACCAGTTCTTCAATCTCATCTACATTCCTGCTGTGCAGACTCATGATCACCTGGGGATGGTAACCCACCTCCACCAGCATCTTGATCCCGGCCACTGCTTTTTCAAACGCGCCAGGAACCCCGCGGAATGAATCATGCGAGTTCGCATTCGCCCCATCGATACTCACCGAAATATGGCTTAGAGTACTTTTTTCCTTCAAATGCCTGGCGATCTCCGGGGTCATCAGGGTAGCGTTGGTTTCAATGGTGAGCCCGAGGTTCTTTTCTTTGAGCAGGTCCACAAAACGCAGGAATTCCGGATGCAACAAAGGTTCGCCGCCAGTTAGTTTCACCCCTTGCAACCCAAGAGGAATGCCTTCCTCAATCGCCAACTTGAAAAGCTCATAATCCAGGTGCCCGCCCGTGGTGCCTTTGGGTTGATATACCGGCGAGAGCCAGCAGTGCTGGCACGCCAGGTTGCAGCCGGCGGTCATATACACATAATATTGGGTCAAAGGTGGTACACCCTCAGGGAGTGCTATGCGCTCGGTCATCGTCGGGTCTCCTCGGAGGGGGAATAGGTCTCTTCACCGGTCAAAATACGGTAACAATCCATCGGATTACGCTGGTTGAAATCATGGTTGAGGAACAAAGCCCCTCCAGGGCATCCTCCGGTGCAATACCCCTTGTAATCACAATCCTTGCAGGGTTGGATCGTGTCCAGTGAGATCCCCCGCCGCTCACGCATGGCAGTCATCAGGGGGTGCCGCTGCCAGACCTCCACCAGGTCATCCGTGAGGATGTTGCCCAGGTGCAGGTCACTTATTATGTGGCAGGGAACGATTGTACCGTCGTGCAAGATGGCCACCTTCTCAAAAACCCCGCCGCAGGCGGTTAGCTTGCCGCGCCCGGGGAAGGAGCTCTCTCCCCGCATCTGGGCTTCGTGAATGGCACACTCTTCACGGGAAAGCGCCAACGGTCCCGCAGTGGCACTGATGCGGTCGTGGTATTTTTCATTCAGCCTGGTGAGGATCTCCATCACCTCGCGCCGCTGGGCGACGTTCAACATGATCTCTTCCTCATACCGGTTGGTCGCGCCGCAGGGGTAAGCCTCGTTGGTGGAAAACCCGGCAAGCCCCACCTCTTCCAAAAGCATGCGAGCAGTATTTTCAAGGTCCGTGTAATTAAAGCGGTTGATGGTCACGCGCACGGTCAGGGGGAATCCCTCCGCCTTGAGCAGTTTCAACCCACGGATGGCGCGGCTGAAGCTATTGGGACGGCTCTGGTTGTGCACTTCCTCTGACGATCCGTCGATCGAGATCTGGATGGAATCCAGGCGCATCCTGCGCTTGCCCACCGCAAACTCTGCCACCGTTTTCTCTGTGATCAACGTGCCGTTGGATAATATGTTATAGCGCATGCGGTTGGCGATCACCCCGTCCACCAGCTCAAAGAAATCCGGACGGCTGAGCGCTTCCCCGCCTGTCAGGCAAACGGTCATCACCCCCATCTCGCCCAATTTCTTGAAAAAATCCAGCCATTGACCCGTCGAAAGGTCACTTCGGCTGGTCATCTCGTCCGCATAGAAGCAATACGCGCAGGACAGGTTGCATTTCCCCGTCACGGCAATATCCACGTTGCGCGGGGTGGCCATCACTTTCATTCCGGTCGCATTCTCACTCATGTTTTCCTCTACCAGTAAAAGTCTCAGAAAATAAGGTCATTATTGTTGGGTCACTTCGCCGATAAACCCTGTAGCCAGCATATCCTGCAGGAATTCAGCCAGATCGGTTTGTACAACCTCCAGCGTGGTATCCTCGAAATTCTTCAAGACGGCATCGGCAACCTTTTCAGAGGTATTCACTTCTTCGAACTGCTTCCAGATGAACAATCCTGAAGTGTTGACCACCTTCACCTGATTGGTGTCGGGGTTGTACAGCAGACCGCCATCCTCATCCTCTTCACGCAGCACCACATCCGGGTTGCACATCAGCGGGGTGTTCTTCAAGACCGTTTCGCTCATGATTCGTTCTCCTTCGCCTTTTCATTTTTCACCACTTCGATCAGCCCCTGTTTGACCAGGTCTTCATACAGTTCCATGGTATCCGCGAGCGCGACTTCCAAGTCGATCTCGTATTCCGTTGCCAGCCTTGCTGCCACATCCTGCAGTGAGTTCTTGCCGTCCGTCGCCTGGAGAATGTCGCGGGCGGTAGGGTTCAATTCCGTGAAGGTCACCTTTTCCAGGTTGAGGATCAGCGCGCCGTCATCAAAGGCTTCAAAGGCTGCGTTCTCGCTCAAGCAATATACAGGAGAGTCCTCCGCGGGTTTTCTTTTCGTGTTTTTCGGCATCGTTGACCCGGCAGCAGTTTTCATGTTGGCTTGATCTTCACGCCTGACCGATTTCTGGAATGAAAGAAACGATTCATCGCTCCCCTCACCCGCATCCAGTATAGACCTACTAAGGAATTTCCTTGATTATACCTGTGCTCCATATATTTGCGAGGGGGAAACATATTGAACCAGATGGCGCGGAGCTTATTGGCAATCCCGGGCAGCGCCAGCACCTCAACAAAAGCGGCGCGGATGGGATTCCCCTTCACGCCAGCCACCAGGCGGTCCAGCCAACGCTCTTTCCAGGGAATGGATACATGTTCGAGCATATCCAGAAGCTTTTTATCCAAGATATATTTCCACAAAGAATTAATTGTTGATAATACTACACGCAACTGGGCGAGATATCCCCACTGCCGGGCGCGCGCGATCAGGGCGTTCCAGTCCAATGCTGCCCCCGCCCGCTGGAGGATGGCAGCGATCTCAAAATATTGCAACAGCGTCTCGTCATTACGGTGATGCAGCGCGAGATGCGCGCAGGTGTAGATCAGCTGATCTTCCAGCGATAATTCAGCAACATCAATACCCGCAATTTGCAGCGGCAGGCTCCGTTCAAATAATTCAGTAGTATTGACCCGCGCCTTGTCATAATAGGGAAAGTGCGTCAACCCCCAGTGGAATCCAATCGAAAAATGCCTCGAGGCATCGGACTCCTCCCCTTGTTTTATATAGGCTTTAGCATTGGAAAAGCGGTCTGCAAATCCCGGGTCAACAGCCAATACAGTTGCGTAACCACCCTTTTCCAGGACTGCTTCAGCTGCTTCCTTGCGCAGGACCGGTACCAATATATCGATATCATCGTAGACCCGCTGCCCATGATCCCCGCCGTACAGCCATTGGATCACCGCCCAGCCCTTGAGCACGATCACCGGGATTCCGGCAGCCTTCAGGGCTGCCAGTACCTGGTGCACCTGGATTTTGCAGAGATCCCCGTACAGCAGGTTCTGGTAACGTGCATACTTGAGTTTTTGCTTAATATCCTCCGGAAAAGCAATCGGCAGGCGTTTTGCAAGCACCGCAAAATGAGGTGCCAGGCGATTCTCTTCAATGAACTGGTAAAAACGTGCCCAATCCAACCCTTCAGGGAGGGTGATCTCACCCACACAACCAAGTTCATACCCCAGGCAAGCAATGGCCAGCCTGGCTTCTGGAGAGGAGTACCTGGATTCGTTACGGGATTTGTTCAATTATTAATTCTCAAGTAAACTGGCATTCCTAGGAGTAAGCCTTGCGTACCGCATAAGCTACCAGCTGCACCTGCTCATCGGACATCAGAGGATACAGCGGCAGCGTCACCTCGCGGGTGGCGATGTCCTCGGTGACCGGTAAGCTCGACATCACCTTGCCGTCTTTCTTGAACGAGGTGAACTGGTGAATC
>CAZAAJ010000134.1:0-5083 GCA_964483135.1 uncultured Anaerolinea sp.
GCGAGGTGAGACTTCCTGCCAGGAGAGTAATAATTGCGAGGAGAATGAATTTCCGCTTTTTCATTCTGACATTTTAATTAATCATACAACGAATTACATTCGTTAAAGGTTCCTGGTTGACGAATGGCAGCATGCCCGGAAATGCTTCATATGTAACGACCCAATCTAACAGACCCCTTCTCAACACACCCAAGTTAATTCCTTGACAATCATAGATAATTTCAATACAATGAAAAAACATTAATACATTGGGGTCGGAAAATTATATATCGATGAAGCCATAGTGAGAAACTCAATGGCATTATCTAATGATACAGCATTAAACATTTCCTTCAGTTTTATTCATTATTCATATAAATTTACGTAACTCACAGGTACACTGAATGATCAAATTTTGGTATCTGCCAGTAAATTAACCGATTGAGTAGGAGGAACATTTGGAAACCGTGAATAAACACCAAAAAATAAATTTTAAGCATTTTTGGCGGGACATAAGGGATTGGCTGCAAGCATTTCCGTTCCTAGCTCCTTCGTTGTTATTTTTCACAGTTTTTGTATTCATCCCTCTCGTCCGTTCGGTTATTTTGAGTATGCATGCGACTAACCCAATTGGACAAATGACTACCTATGTCGGTTTTAAGTACTACATGCGGTTATTGAGCTCTGAGGCATTTAGAAATAGTATTGTAGTAACTTTAAAATTTGTCCTGTATACCGTCCCTCCAATTCTCTTTATGGGATTGGTTTTGTCAACACTAGGGAATCTACGCCTCAGGGGCATTTCGGCTTTCAGAATCATATTTTCGCTGACCATTTCGATTTCTGGTGCAACAGCCGCACTTCTCTTTATGTTCCTGTATCACCCGCTCCTCGGAAGTTTTAATTACCTTCTCAGTTTTATTGGTGTCGCACCGATTCCATGGCTAATTGATGTCAAGTGGGCGTTAATCGCTGTGGCGATTCCACGTATCTGGCTTGGTACTGGTTTTTCCACTGTGCTGCTGTTGGCAGGTATGCAAGGTATCTCTGAAGAATACTACGAAGCAGCCAAGATCGATGGCGCTGGATTCTGGCAAAGCTGGAGACATATCACCCTACCATTGATTACCCCTAGCTTGTTTTTCCTCCTAGTTGTGACAACCTTAGGGGCATTCCAAACATTCACTGAAGTAAACGTTCTAACTGCGGGAGGACCTGTAAACTCCACCGATGTCATAGTACAGGAAATATTCCGGAGCTTCTATTTTAATGGCCAATATGGGCTCGCCTCCGCAGAGGCCTTGGTACTGTTCGTAATTATCCTGGCATTGACAATCATCCAATTTGGCGTACTAGAAAGGAGGGTTAATTACGAATGAAAAAATCTTCTCGTTTGCTCAAGGTCACCGGCAAGACACTGCTATACATACTATTAATCATTGCTGCTATCGTGATGTTATACCCGCTTTATTCAGGGTTTGTAACCAGTTTACTAACAGAACAGAATGTGTCTTCCTATCCGCCAAAGCTCTTTCCGGTGGATTTTCATTGGCAGAATTATATTGATGCAATGCAACAGGCACCGCTGCTGCGATTTATTTTGAATAGTTTTATTCAATCTGGCGGCGTGATGATCTTGCAGCTTGTCACTGCAAGCCTTGCTGCCTTTGCATTTGCCTATAAACAATTTAAGGGAAAGAATATTGTTTTTCTCATCTTTTTATCGACAATGATGATCCCTTGGGAATCCACGATCATTCCAAACTACCTGTTTATCCAAAAGATAGGATGGGACGATACTTACATGGGGCTTATTGCCCCGTTCGTTGCAACTGCATTTGGTACCTTCCTTTTACGGCAATTCTTTATGAGCATTCCAAAGGATCTTTATGATGCCGCAAAAATCGATGGATGCAGTGATCTCCGGTTTATTACAAGTATATTAATACCACTGGCTCGCCCAGCATTGGGTACTCTAGCCGTTTATAGCTTTTTACAAACCTATAACCAATACCTTTGGCCGTTGCTAATTACCAACAAAACAAATATGCGTACAGTACAGATTGGAATTACCATGTTGCAGGTGTTTGAACGGGAACAGTGGCAGGTCGTACTCGCAGGCGTAGTAATAGTAATGATTCCAACACTCGTGCTGTTCTTTGTTGCCAATCGCCAGCTTATCCGGGGTCTTACGGCAGGAGCCATAAAAGGCTGATTGCTTGAGCCAAAATTGGATAAATTATTAAAGGACAAATATTGGTTCCAGCATTTATCTGCATAGAAAGGAGGCAATATCCGGTAAAAATGTGCGTGAAGAGTTCACTTAATTTTTGTTGAGGGTCGATCATATTCACAATTCAGAGGAGAGGAAATAATGAAACGTTCATTAATTAGTATCTTGACCATCGTAATATTGTTAGGAATGCTATTAGGCGCATGTGCACCTAAGGCAACTCCAACCGTTGCCCCAGTGTTGACAGAGAAACCGGTTGCGACGGAAGCCCCTGTCGCAACAGAAGCCCCGGTAGCTACAGGTCCGGTTAATATTTCCTTCTGGCATGCCATGAGCGGTCACAATGGCGAAGTGTTAGAGGAATTAGTTAAACGCTTTAACGAATCCCAGGACAAGATTATCGTCACTTCCACATTCCAGGGCAGCTACGATGATGAGATTAACAAGATGAAAGCTGGTATCCAATCTAAGGATGTTCCGGCAGTTGTTCAGATTTATGATATCGGCACGCGCTTGATGATTGATCTCGGAGTTATGACTCCAATGCAGGATTTCATTGACGCCGAGAACTTTGATGTTGCTGATATCGAACCGAATGTCGCCAACTACTACAGTGTTGACGGCAAAATGTGGTCTATGCCCTTTAACACCTCCAACCCAGTGTTGTATTACAACAAGGATATGTTCGCAGCTGCAGGACTCGATCCAGAAAAAGCCCCTCAAACCTGGGCAGAAGTTGAAGAAGCCGCCCGGGCAATTAAAAAACATGATCCCGCGACATACGGCTGCTCTTTTGCCATTTACGGCTGGTTCTTCGAGCAATTTATGGCAGTCCAAGGCACATATTATGTTGACAACGAAAATGGTCGTACTGCAACTGCTACCAAAGCAGTTTTCAACGGACCTGAAGGGGTCGCGCTGCTCGATTGGTGGAAGGGTATGATCGATGAAGGCATTTGCACAAATCTGGGACGTTCTACTACAGACACGAAGAAGGCTTTCGATTCTGGCGTCGTAGCAATGACGCTAGACTCTACAGCAGGACTGCGTGACCGAATTGCTGCAGCTGAAGGTAAGTTTGAA
This sequence comes from uncultured Anaerolinea sp., assembly GCA_964483135.1. Taxonomy (GTDB): domain Bacteria; phylum Chloroflexota; class Anaerolineae; order Anaerolineales; family Anaerolineaceae; genus UBA6107. The sequence continues at coordinate 3,296 of CAZAAJ010000134.1, forward strand.
GTCGGTGTTGGTTACCTACCCCGCGCCAAAGCAGAAGATTATGGCAAAGCCGGTACCATCATCGGTGGTGCATCAGTTTGGATTACCAACGTGCGACCTGTAGAAGAGCAGCAGGCTGCCTGGGAGTTTGTTAAATTCCTTTCCAGTGCTGAATCTCAGGCTTATTGGCATATCCAGACCGGTTATTACCCCATCAACTCCAAGGGTTACAACCAACCTGATGATATTGCTTGGCGCGCGAAGTATCCACAATTCGAGGTCGCCATGGACCAACTTCACATTGCACCTCTGAACAATGTAACCGCAGGTGGACTTATCGGTGTCTTCCCCGAAGCCCGTCAGACTGTGGAAACCGCAATTGAAGAGTTCTTCAGCGGCGGTATAACAGCCCAGGAAGCTCTTGATAAGGCTGCGCTATCGATTACTCAAGCCATTGAAGATTACAATCTCTCAATAGGAAAGTAAATATACAACAACTGATCAGCATTATATTTTTGTGGGAGCTGTTTTCACAGCTCCCACAATATCCTGAAAGATGATGGATCCCATATGTCTCGCATTTTTATCAGCATTATTTTTTTTATTACCTTATTTCTTACAGCTTGTCAAAATAATGAAACCATTCCAACTGAAACTCAAACTCCAACCTCAGAACAAAACTCTTCATTAAGTACAATTAGCCTACAGAAAGGGACTCAAACCCCTATGAAACCACAAAATTCACAAATAATAATCATCGCCCACAGGGGCGCTCGTTCCCTTGCTCCTGAGAATACGCTAATGGCAGCTCAAAAAGGATACGATGTTGGAGCAGACATGTGGGAACTGGATGTGGCGATGACACGTGATGACCAACTTGTTGTAATTCATGATGATAATCTAAAAAGAACTTCTAATGCTGTTACCTATTATCCAACTAAAAGTCCATGGTATATACAAACATTCACACTCGAAGAACTGAGAAAATTGGATTTTGGGTCCTGGTTCATTGAAAAAGACCCATTTAAGACGATTAAAGATGGACTTGTTTCAGTGGATGATCAAGAGAAAATGAAAGGAATAACCATCCCCACTCTTGAAGAAGCTTTAGTTCTCACCAAGAGTCTGAATTGGCGCGTGAATATCGAAATCAAAGACCTCTCAAAAACTCCTGACGATGATGCTATGGTGGTTGAAATGGTAGTTTCGTTAGTAGAAAAACTGGATATGGTTGATAGCGTTATCATCTCATCTTTTAAACACGACTATTTAACCCAGGTAAAAAAGATAAATCCCAAAATTGTCACAGCCGCGCTAGTTGAACAGGGATTTAATGATCCAGTATCCTTACTCGTTAAACTAGGTGCTCAAGCTTACAATCCGGGAATTTCAGGATTATATGATTGGTCAACAATCCAGAAGACAAGGGATGCCGGTTATGATGTATACGTCTGGACTATAAATGACGAAACGACCATGAAGCAATTGATTGACGCTGGAGTGAGCGGAATATTTACAGATTTTCCCCAAGTTGGCGTTGAAGTTTTGAAACAAAAATAAGAACCTAAATTGTGTTTATCCAAGATAACCAATGACTAAATTGGGCTGTTGGTTTACTGTTCACGTTAATAAGCTAGTTACAAGAAAACCATTTACTCAAACCTCTGGCGATTTGTAGTTTCTATTCAAAACGGTCATGCTCGCATTTGTTATTACCAATTTCTTGGTACCATATTACCAATTTCTTGGTACCAATTTCTTTGACAATAACGCCATCTTCCCTTAAAATAGTAAGGTTGTAAACATCTC
>CAZAAJ010000135.1:0-4973 GCA_964483135.1 uncultured Anaerolinea sp.
AACCCCTTTTTGATGTTTTTAACACGTCTATACGAAGTTTTAAGGACTTTTTATCGCTTTTTTGGGTATATTTTAGGAGCAAATGCGCAAAAATAGGTACAAAAAGCCCCAGGTTACACTATAGGTTAATTATTTCCCATTCCCCTGAACCCCCCCGCAGCACATTTACGGTTTGTCATTGATCGGACTAGACTTTACCAGGGATAGCCGCCCGGTGTTTACCACAGATGATCGGACGATGTTTACCACCCGTGACCGCCCGGTGTTTACCACTGTGGGACAATCTCTCCCAAGAATGAAAAGGGAGAGGAATAGACAAAATGGAGCGGATCCATATGAACATCTACAAAGAAATCATCTACCGGATACGAGCCGGAGAAAGTGAGCGGAGTATTGCCAGGGATATGGGGATAAGCCGCCCAACGATTCACAAATACAAAATCAAAGCAGAAGTGGAAGGATATTTGGAAAAAGGGCAAGAACTGCCTGGGAATGAAGAACTGGCAGAGAGTCTAGGACCAGCCCCCCAACCCCCCAAGAACCCCAGTACGCTAGAAAACTATCGTGAAATGGTGCAGAAATATCTAGATCAAGGCTTGCAGATGACAGTTATCTACCAAAGAATGCGGGAGAACTGTGGTTATGAAGGGAGTTATTCCTCGGTGCGGCGGTTTGTGCATCACTTGAGACCCGTGGAGGTAGAAACTTTTGTGCGAGTGAACAGCGAACCCGGGGAAGAGATGCAAGTAGACTTTGGCAGTGTCGGGCAGATATTTGATCCAAGGTCAGGGAAAATGAGGAATGGCTATGTGTTTGTAGCAACTCTTGGATACAGTCGCCATCAATATGCTGAAATCGTATTTGATCAAAAGACGAACACCTGGATCAGGCTGCATCAGCGGGCATTTGACTTTTTCGGTGGCGTACCTCGTCGGGTGGTGCTGGACAATTTAAAAGCAGCAGTAGCAAAAGCACTGATACTGGATCCGGTCATTGGGGAAGCCTACCGAAAATTGGCTCAGCATTATCATTTTTTGATCAGTCCGAACCGTCCCGCAACCCCTCGCCATAAAGGGAAAGTGGAAAATGGAGTCAATTATGTAAAACGCAACTTCTTTGCGGGGCAGGAATTCGTGGATATCGAGAGTGCTAATCGGCGTCTGAATGCCTGGGTAATGGAAACTGCTGGAGTGCGTGATCACGGTACTACCCACCAGGCACCCTTGAAACTATTTCGAGAGGTTGAACAGGAAGCTCTTCAGGAACTGCCAGTTGAAGGGTTTGATCTACGCGATATTCGCATTGCAAAAGTCCACAGCGACTGCCATATTGTAATAGATGGCAGCTTTTATTCAGTCCCTTATAAATGGGTGGGGATGGAGGTGGAAGTTCACGTGCATGAGCGTGTAATTGAAATCTATGCCAAGCATGAATTGATCCGAACCCACTTGAGAGCAACTCGAAAGGGACAATGGCAGACAGAAATGGAGGATTATCCTCCTTACAAAGTCCAATACTTGTTGAAAACCCCTCAATACTGTCTCAAGTTGGCTGCTCGCATTGGTCCCCATACCCATGAAGTGGTTGAATATTTGTTGGGAGATCGGCCTCTGGACCGTTTACGTTCGGTTCAGGCGATTCTGGCTTTAGCAGATAGTGTAGGCAATACTCGGTTGGAAGCAGCCTGTGCGCGCGCCCTTCACTTTGGTGATCCACATTACCGGCGCATCAAGGATATTCTCAATGCCGCTTTGGATCGAGAGCCACTTCCAAATCAAGTGATTGCTGTTCCCAAGCAGCAGTCTTTCACTTTTTCTCGCTCTCCTCAGGAATTCTTTGGGCAGAAAAAGGAAGGACTGCAATGATCTCCACCCATCCTTTACTCCCAAAACTCAAACAACTGAAACTATCCGGTATGCTCAATACCCTGGATTTACGTGCTGAACAAGCTTCACAAGAACAACTTTCCCCTGTGGAGTTCTTTGCCTTGCTTTTAGATGATGAGTTGGAAAGGCGGGAACAAAGCCATATGGCCTACCGGTTGGCTGCATCGGGTTGTACCCCTTCCAAGACCCTCTCTCAATTCGACTTCTCAGTGGCTGCTGGTGTGAATCGTTCTTTTATCACTGACCTGGCAACCTGCAGTTTCATCCAGCGCCATGAGAATGTGTTGTTTTGCGGCCCTACCGGGGTGGGAAAGACTCATCTGGCGAACGCTCTGGGAATTGAAGCCATGAAACGCAATTTTCGCGTGATCTCCAAACCCACCTATCGTCTTCTGGCTGATCTAAATGCTTCCAGAGCCAGCGGCTCTTACAATCGCCACTTCGCCTCCCTTCTTCGTTGTGACCTACTAATTCTGGATGATTTTGGCTTACAAACCTTACCCCCTGTCGCTATTCAGGACCTCTACGAAATCATCTACGAACGTTATGAAACCGGCTCGATCCTGGTGACTTCCAACCGCGCTTTTGAAGAATGGGCTGAGATCTTTGATAACGATCTGCTTTCCTCTGCTGCTTTGGATCGTTTGACTCATCATGCTCATTCCCTGATTATCCAGGGTGAAAGTTACCGCCAACTCTCCCGAAGAAAGGAGGCTTTGCTGCTCGCTAAATCTTGATTGTATTTCTTGTGGTGGTAAACACCAACCCGACTATGGGGTGGTAAACATGACCCGACTATGTGTGGTTAACTTCGCCCGGCTATTGACAACCGGTTTTCCTTCCACCAACACCTCTCCCCCGCATACCCCTGCTTACTGTCCTCAATTCCCTGAAAACTGTACTGATAGCGCCAGTCCTGCATTACTTGGAAGGATCACCCCCCACGTGTGTGGGGAAAACTTCACACCTGTCACCAGGACGGCCTACAAGCGATTTTGACAGATAAAAGGTCACTTTACGCATGTGCTATAACCGCGAGTGCCCGGAAAATGATTCTTGCAGTGATAAATACGGACAAATGACAATAGTTAACTGGGCATGCCTCGACTGAACCAATGGGCAGGAGAAGGGTTGTTTAAAACATCGGAAGTGAGCGCTCTTACAAATTCCAGCAAAATATGCGATCATGATGCCAATGACCTGTTACGATGGATATTTCCTTTATCCAAACCTCCATTCCTTAACTTATGATTCAGTCGCTGAACTTGGCACTTGTGCAGATGGGAAAGGAGCCGTTGCGAGTTGGTCCTCTACCGGTCTAGGAGTTGTAACCGGTCATGATAACCTTAATAAAGGTTTTTTCACTGCGGCATTTACCAATAAGGTAAATACAATCGGGTATGCCACCATGGCCGGCAAATAAAAGCTTTGGGCTATGGGCCTAAACTTAGACCTTCTCGATGCGTATGCTCTATTCCGTGATCCGGCAACTCAGTTTCATCTTACGCCCACAGCGATTGAGTTGAAAGCATTCACCGCAGAAAGAGAAAAGAAATCTGTCATCCTGAACTGGGAATCCGGCACCGAATACGATAACCTGGGGTTCAATCTCAACCGGGCAACCACTGTTGATGGTGAGCGAACGAAGCTCAACAATGAGTTGATCTCCACTGGCACCTACTCCGGCAGCCTGTTTGGAGTGATCTACACTTAAACGGATTCAGCTGAGCGTGCTGCTACTTCAGAAATAAGCGCGCGATAGTTGGATATTTAATGTTGGAATAGTTTGTACGTTGATTATGGGGGATTAATGGCTATGCGCAATTATACAAATTACTCCGTATGGATGAACCCGGCAGGCAATTTTGAGGTAGCCGTGGTTCGCCAGGATCCTAATCTGCCGGTTCACTGCCTGCCTGGATACATGCAGTTTTTTGGCAAGGGTACTCTGAGAAGGATAACAATACCCCCGCTTATCTGCATAGGAACCCAGGGAAGCGAGCACCTTGAAAGCAGCTGGGTGCAAGGAGGTATCTTGGAAAGCGCGAACCGGTATGATCGAAAATTTAGGAGGCAAGGTATGACGATCCTTTCTGATTTCGGATTCTCTTCTTAGTATCCAGTAACTACCTGGGCTGAGGAAGATTAATATGCGTTTCAAAAAATCCTTGTTGCTGGACCTAGTAACATATAGTTCATCTCTTCAAGAGCACTCAATCATATAGAAAATATTTTCTATCATTTTTAATATTATAGCATACTCTTTTTGCGCTTAGATTTCTTATAATTGAACGAAACGAGTAATCGCTGATTGGAATATCCAATCGTCTTCATCTGACGAGGAGAATATTATCTAAATCAATACTGGTAAAGACCATTCAAATTGTGATAGAATTCATTTTAATAAAAACTCGAAAAACGATATTATAGAATAGAATCACCCGTGCAAATGGGTATGTTATTTACAGGGTGGATGTGAATTAATTAAAAATATGCCTACATTATGGGTAACCAATAACATTGCAGCCAGGTTGATTCCGATCAGATCGTTTATCGAGAGGTCTGATCGTTTTTTTATGTTGCCTCATTATTAATCGAAAGATTAATGTAGGCAGAAAATAATCCTGGATCGGGAACTAAGGGGAGCCAGGTGAAATGGAAGCGAGGGATTTTCGACACGGGATTAATGTCGAAAGGGCGGAGCACGGAAGCAAGAGGAATTCAATTTCTTTTAATACTTTGCCGAAATCAATCATGTTGTTTGGAAAATGTATTCCGTAAAATGTCCGATGGGTTGTGCTGCGTAAAATTGGTAAAAATACCCCAAAAATTTCAGGATTGTAAGTACAGATAATGTCCCTTAACACAAGTTATCTTAAATATACTTGATACATTATAAATATTCGATACCCTCATTTAGCTGGCTGTCATACAGCGAAAAACAGCCAGAAATTCAAGAAATTTTTGCCAATCTTAAAGAAAGTTGTGTATTTCGCCTTACAATCTGAATCCACAAGAATCTATTTCTGTAAAATTATGGTTTTGGTACATTCAGGTTATTGGATGTTAATATTTAGAAAATCTCCC
>CAZAAJ010000136.1:0-4964 GCA_964483135.1 uncultured Anaerolinea sp.
CTTTCAGTCGTATACAAAGTTGCAAATGAGAACCGGAATCGCTGGTTCGATCCCGGTTCTTTAACGACGTTTATTCGATCACTTCAATGGCGAGCGGATATTTAGACATCGTCTCGCAGTCATCCGGGTTGATTAGGATGGCGTTTTCGTAACGGAAGCCGATATTCTCCTCGGAGCAGGCGTATTGAATGACGCAAGTGAGCATCTCCCTCTGTTCGTAAATGTGGTCCGGGTTGGTCCAGTAGGGGAAGGGTCCGTCGTTGCGCCCAATGCGCCACTCGTCACCGAACTTGCCGCTGCCGTGCCCAAAGCCGGGAACCATGAACTCGGCAAAGCTGCGTTCCTCGCAGGAGACCATCATCTTATCTGCGAGCGAGGAGGGAGAAACCCCCGGGGCGTAGGTTTTAAGGCACAAGCTGACCAGGTCAACGAAATTCTTCGCGTGCTATTTCTGACGGTTGTTGGCAGGAGCCAGCAGGTAATTGTGGGTGTGATCGCCCAACCCGAGGCGGAAGATGGAGAGCAGGTCGACCATCAGCGGCTCGCCGGGCTGCAGTTTACGTTCGGTCGGTGGGGTGCACGCGCTGCCCATCAGGCTGGTGCGGCAGCCGGAATCATATATTTACTCGGGTTTTTCTTCAACTGCTGCTAGTGTCCTGAAAATTCGTTTTTTGTATTCAAAAATACTAAAAAATTAAAAGTGAGCAAGTAGGGTGCTAATTTTATAGCAAATGAGGGTAAAAATATAGAAGGAAACAGGGCTACCATTGCATAGACCCTGTTTCTCATTAATGATGCCCTAAATTAGGATTGCAGTCTTATCCGGGCAGGAAGAAATCAACGATCACTTTGGTAGCGTCCAGATTACCGGTCTGGGCGCCGGCTGAGCGCACCTGCGGACGGCGCGGTGGCCAGGCATGACCGCCGTTCTGCACAATGTAACTGACCACGCGGGTTCCATTTTGACAGCCGGTGTAAATCAATTTCTCCACCCAGGTGCCATCGTCAACGAGGGTTGGCAGGGTTTCTGTAGCTGGCTCAAGCGAGCAGCCATCTACGGCGGCAAATTGATTAACCGATTCTTCACGCGAGACCACCTCGCCGCCCTCACATCCAAAGCGGACGTTCTCGCAAACCGTTCCGCCATCAAGGGGGATAAACGGGTCTGAACCGCCATTTATTGAAAGGAAATCAACAGGAGCGAATGGATTACAGTTTGGGTAGATCGGCTCTGGAATGTTCCCGATCACTGGAGCGATGCCGGCAAAGATGCCATTTGTTTCGCAGCCAAGCCGGTAAGCCATCATCCCTCCATTCGAAGCGCCGGTCAGGTAAACGCGCTTTTTATTCAAAGGCACCTTTGCGGCGATGTCGTCGATCATGGCGGTAATAAATTTTACGTCGTCAATATTTTGTGCCGAAGAGCTTAATGTTCCGCGCCCATCGTTCCAGCGCGCCGTCTGGATGTGCCCGGGTTCCTGATAAGCGTTCGGGTAGGCGGTATAAAACCCGCGCTGGTTAGCATAAGCATCGAACCCCAGCCCTACTTGCATCTCGCGTCCGGTGCCATAAGTGCCGTGCAGTACGATGAGTAAAGGCAGCGGATTCCCCTGTTGCACCGCCGAGGGTACGTGCAGGATGTACTTACGCTGCAAGCCTTCCACCGTCAGCGTGAAGGTGTGGTTTCCTGCGACCAGTGAAGTCGGGCTGCTGTTATTGCCGGGCTCATCTGCCTGTGCTGGGCTCGTCGCTGAGCATGAGGTGAGTAAAAAGATTGCTAAAATCATGAAGCGCAAAACTTTATTCATCTTTAATCTCCTGAAAATTCTTCATTGAAAAGAAAACCCGGAAGCCAGTTTTGACTTCCGGGTTTTAGACTTCACCAACGAACTATTTGAAATCGCTGAGGGTATCGGTGGAGTTTAGATCGTCGGTCAGCGAATCGAACATATTGGAAAGGTCATTCAGTTCAGCGCTGATGGCACTGTCGCTGGCGGAGGAGTCACCCGATTGCTGCATCGTAGCGGTGGGTGCTGGAGTGGTCTGGGCCTGAGCGGGTTCAGCCGTGAATTTCAGGATATCAGTGTTATCAGCCTGGGTGGCAGCCACTGCCGGGTTGGCGTTTCCTTGGCGCAGGTTGGAGCGATTGCAGGCAGCCAATACCAAAACGCTTGCAGCCACAATGATAGAGAGAATGAGTATGTGTTTTTTCATGGTTTTGACCTATAGATTATGAGCGAGACGCCAATTCAAAAATGCAGTGCGCAGAGCGAGGGTGGCGTTTGTGAGCGTTAGATGCGCATTCTGCAAGGCATCGCGGGCAGTGGCCAGTGTTTGATGTGCCACCTGTGAATCGGTCACGTTGCCATTAGCATCGAAACCGGCTGGCGCGGCCAGGATGGCGGCCGCCTGATTATAGCTGGACTGGGCCACACTTACCTGTGAATTGAACGTGTTCAATGCGTTCTGAAGATCGGTTACATCTAGCCCGGCTTGCTGGGCTTTGTCAATGGCTTCCTGCGCTTTCTGCGCAATCTGGGTCGCCTGGTTCAAATGCAAATTCTGGCGCGCCAACCAATTGCGCTCACGCTGTAGGGAGTTAGACATTTGTTGATTGACCGCCTGACTGATGGGCGTACGCACGACTTGCTGTTGATCTGCCGATGCGGCAACGGTTTGTGCGGGCAGCAGCGCCATACTTGCGGCAAGTGCTACTGTAACCACAACAAGAGTAATAGATGTAAATATTTTTTTCATTTCTTCTCCTTTTGAACGGTTAATTTCATACCCTTAAGATACCCAACTCAGCTGATTTAATCCAGTAGAACGGGTCATCCTTAAAAATGACTCGCGTCATGTCATAATTTTATTTTCTCACATGGACAATGCCCTGCTTGAGGGCGAGAACGGCAGCCTGGGTGCGATCTTCGACGCCCAGTTTGAGCAGGATGCTGCTGACGATATTGCGCACCGTGCCTTCAGAGAGATATAGATGTTTGGCAATGTGCGCGTTGGCTGCTCCATCCGCCAGCAGGGTCAGCACCTCCAGTTCGCGTTCACTCAGATCGTAATTAGCGTGAGTGGGTGCAGAGATGCTGCCGCTGGAAAACTGGCTCATGAGGCGACCGGCCACTGCCGGGTCGAGGTGATTTTTGCCAGCTGCGGTATCGATCACGGCCTGGATTAAGGCTTTGGCTGGCGTGTCTTTAAGCAGGTAACCGTCAGCCCCGCTGCGGATGGCGTCGAAAACCCATTCATCGGCATCGTAGGTGGTCAGTACCAGCACCTTGATCTCAGGATGCGTCTGGCGCAGTTGGGTGGTGGCTTCAATACCATTCAGCACGGGCATTTTCAGATCCATGAGCACGATATCAGGACGCAAGTCATCTGCTTTTTTGAGTCCCTCAGCGCCATCACCTGCTGTGCCAACCACTTCCAATTCAGGTGAAGAGCCCAAAATGGTCGCCAGGCCGGTCGAAACGATGCTTTGATCGTCGCAAATGAGCACTTTGATCACTAGGGCACCTCGAGAAAGAAGGTGATCTTTGTGCCTTTACCGGGAGGACTATCTACATTGAGCACCGCCCCGTGCAGATCGGCACGTTCTTGCAGCCCCAGCAGGCCAAAATGGGCGCGCAGGTCAACCGCTTTGGGGTCAAAGCCGACTCCGTCATCTTCGATTTGCATTTTTATGTGGGTATCGCTTGCTTCCATGTTCAATTGAACGTTTTTAGCATGGGCATGCTGCACGATGTTATCGATGGCTTCTACGGCCACACGGTAGACCTCATTTTCAATCTCGGGCGGCAAAAATGGCAGCGTTTCTGGAAGCGAGAGCTTGAGTTGGAAATCTCCTCGCAGATCGGCTTCTTTGGCAGCCTGCTGCAGGACGAGCAAAAGCCCCATTTCTTCGAGTGGAGCCGAGCGCAGCGATTTGATGGCCCGGCGGGCTTCATTGAGACCGGCACGTGCCTGATCGGTGATGTTCACGAGTTCCCGCTGTGCCAGTTGCGGATCCTCTTTTGATCGGATATTGATTGCTTCTAGATGCACCACCAGTCCACTGAGTGTGTGGGCCAGCGTATCGTGCAATTCACGTGAGAGGCGGTTGCGTTCGCGGGCAGTGACCAGTGCTTCCTGGGTGGATGCATAATTTTTCAGCTTCTGGTTGACGTTTTGCAGCGAAGCTCTAAGCGTGCGCTGATCTTTCATTAAGTGGGTAACGACATAAGCAATCAGCGCGTAGAGCAGGCTGCGTCCAAAAAGGAAGGCACTGCTGGCGCCAAATTGAAAAGCGGGAGCATTCTGCACCAGCAGGAAGAAAAACAGTTCGAGAACCGTGGTGAAGAAAATCAGCAAGAGCACTTGATAAAAGCGATATTGCCAGCTGGCAATGATCATGGGGACGAAGAGGAAAAAGAACAACTGCCAGTTTCGTGAGCCAAAATCTAAAGCCAGGGTGCTGTTGAGCCGATTGAGGGTGAGCAGGTCGTTTGCAAGCACGACTAGCATCACCTGGACGATCAATGCGATGGGCAGATAGTATTTTCCCAGCCAGCGCTGGAACTGCGGCACCAGAATATAGACCAAAAAGAGGGCCAGAAGACAGGAAAATAACAGGTATATGCCGGCGTTGGCGCGCTTTTCGAAAAACAATTGGGTAAACTGTGGAAAGCGTCCTGTTTGGATAAAGCGCGGTGAGCGAATACTTCTCACCCAGGTCCAGGCCATGATCGCCAGTTGCAGAGCAACAAAAACGCGAAAGAGCGGAATGATGCCCGGTTCAATCTGAGAGGAGGACTGTTTATCGTTCATACAGTTAGTTTAACACTTTGGCGGGGAGATTTGCAATGACGGCAGCCATTTTGCTCCATGACGGGAAGCACGGCTTTTGCAGGGAGCCCGGGAATCTAGTAGTCAGTCATGCTGAAATGGATGGATAAAGGTGAAGTAATTTAATACGA
>CAZAAJ010000137.1:0-4928 GCA_964483135.1 uncultured Anaerolinea sp.
AAAAGAAGTAATTATATGTCGCAAACCCGCATTAGGGGGTGCGAAACTTGAGTAAGATACCTGTCATGAAGGATACCGATTCTCAAAATTCCTCAAAAATTTCCGCACTGATTGTTGCAGCATCAAGCTCCTTTCTCACGCCTTTTACGATATCTTCAGTGAACATAGCCCTTCCATCCATTGAACGGGACTTTCAGATCAATGCTCTTCTTTTAAGCTGGATTGCGACTTCATACCTTTTATCCGCCGCCATATTCCTTTTACCTTTCGGAAAGCTCGGCGATATTTACGGAAGAAAGAAAATATTCCGGTATGGCATAATAATCTTCACTCTTTCATCGTTTCTTGCCGCATTTTCAAACTCAGCCGGAATGCTCATATTCTCCAGAATCATTCAAGGCCTCGGCAGCGCCATGGTTTTTGCCACAGGAATTGCCATAATAAGTTCCGTTTTCCCTCCCGAAGAAAGGGGCAAGGCTCTCGGCATAACCGTTGCCGCTGTTTATTCAGGCCTATCATGCGGCCCCTTTTTCGGAGGCTTTCTCACACAGCATTTTACATGGAGAAGCATCTTTGTTGTCAATGTTCCGCTCGGAATCATAATCATACTTCTCATTCTTTTTAAACTGAAAGGGGAATGGGCCGACGCAAAAGGCGAAAAATTCGATGTCATAGGCTCGGTAATATACGGCCTTTCGCTTATTGCCATGATGTGCGGGGTTACACTCCTTCCGGGCATATCCGGCTTTGTTTTAATCATAACCGGCTTTTTCGGGCTTTTTCTTTTTTTAAAATGGGAAAGAAATATCAGATACCCGGTCTTTGATGTGAATCTGTTCGGAACAAACAGGGTGTTTGCCTTCTCCTGTTTCGCCGCCCTGATAAACTACAGCGCAACTTTTTCTGTGACATTCCTTACAAGCCTTTTTCTTCAATATATAAAAGGACTCTCTCCGGGAGACGCCGGAATGATTCTTATATCCCAGCCGATAATGATGGCGCTCTTTTCACCTGTTGCAGGAAGACTTTCGGACAGAATCGAGCCGCGTATCATAGCATCGATCGGAATGGCAATAACGGCCTCCGGACTCATATTCCTGTCGATGATAAGAGAAAACACAGGCCTTGCGCCAATAGTGTTCTGTCTGATGCTTCTCGGGTTCGGATTTGCCCTTTTTTCTTCACCGAACATGAATGCCATAATGGGCAGTGTTGAAAGAAAGTTCTACGGGATAGCCTCAGGATCGGTCGGCACGATGCGCCTTCTCGGGCAGATGTTGAGCATGGGGATTGTAACACTTATATTCGCCCTGCTAATCGGGCGCGTTCAGATAACGAATGAATACCATCCTGTTTTCGTAAAAAGCTTCCGGCTGGCCCTTGTGATTTTTTCCATGCTCTGCACAGGCGGAATATTTCTCTCCCTTTCACGGGGAAAACTCCGTAAAAAGTGATCGCTTAGGAGCCGTTACGAAATAACCATTACATTTTTGAGCATTTCGTTACGGCTCCTTATGCCGGTCACGAAATTTCAACGTTACAGTTATTTTGTTACAACGGCTTATTTAAACGGAAGCTTTTCCTGGCCGGAATCAACACAGCCGATCAATCCTCCCGATGTCAGCGCCAGTTAGTCACCTTTTTCACTGTGTCCAGATCTTGACCAGATATTGCTTGACCTCCAACAAAAAAGCTGCTACTTTTCGTCTTACTGAATCTTACACACTCAGGAGGTGGCCATGATTACCACAACTTTGTCAGGCAAAGGGCAGATTGTTATCCCCAAATCTCTTCGGGAGAGCCGCCGATGGCGGCCGGGCACTCGGTTTATTGTCGAGGAAATGACCTCCGGTATCCTTCTGAAGCCCAACCGGACATTTCCACTCACCCGTCCGGAGGACGGGCTTGGCTGCACCGGCTACCAGGGACCAGTCATCAATGTGCAGGACATGGATCAGGCGATTCAAGGGGATATCCGCAAGCGCTGGCGGAAAGGAAAAACTGCATGATCGCTCTGGACACCAATGTCTGGGTCCGTTACGTCACCAACGACAAACCCGACCAGGCAAAGCGGGCATTGGCTGTTTTGGCCGGAGCGGAGGAAATCTTTGTCGCAAAAACAACACTCCTTGAATTGGAGTGGGTTCTGCGCTCCGCCTATGAGCTCCCCGCGGCGGCCATCATCCGGGCCTTGCGGCACATCCTCGGTTTGCCCAACGTGCAGGTAGAGATGCCGGATCAACTGGAGAAAGCAACCGATTATTATGAAAAGGGTCTCGATTTCGCCGACGCCCTGCATTTGGCATCGAGTCCGGAAGGCTTATCTTTTTATACCTTTGATACCGCCTTAATCAAGCGCGCTCGCTCACTCAAAGCCCCTGTGAAAGCTTTGTGACGAGGCAGCCGGCGATGCCGTCACACGGTTCAGGTTGAACAAGAAAGAAGGGCGTCGGCGATCCGGCGTTTGATGAGATCAGACAAGCTCTTGTAATCCATTCAGATATGGTTTCCCTTCCTGAATGCCCTTATTTTGGTAATATATTCTTCAGCAAATTTAGCTCCTCTTCAAGTTACAGAAATTAAGATGCCCCGGCGGACAATTGCTGCCAGTACGCAATTTTCTAACCGGACAATGCTGATTTTGATTAGAATTGTGCTGCCAATAAAATAGTTCCTTCAGATTTCATCATGGAAACTGAACAGGGGTCTCGCGGCATCGCCCGCTGAATATTGATCGCCGGGGAAAACCTTGTGCCCGAGCTTAACCTTACGGCCGATCAGTTCCATACCGACCTTGGCAGGATCGATGTCGATCAGGTTCCCGGCAATCCAAGGGCCTTCTTCAAGTGCCACCATCACAATGGTATAAGGAGCTTCAACTTCACGCCCGAACGAAGGTACATAGGTGGTTGTGAATGTTTTAATCGCACCATTTCCAGATAGCTGGACCACTTCCAAATCCGTATCAGTACACTCCTGACATGTCATTTTCGGCGGGCACGTGATAGCATTGCAGCTGCGACATTTCAATCCGAGCAACCGATTTTTCTTTAGTGCTTCACTGTAAGTTCTAAAATCAAGTTTATATTCCACTTTACCGCTCTCCCATAGGTTATTTGTCCGTTTTTAAAACAAGATTTACAATGATGCCGTCTCCGCCCAAGGTATCCACAAGACCGACCTTGGCGCCCTCAACCTGGCGGCTCTGATCAACCAATTCTCCTCTGAGCTGTCGAACAATCTCATAGGTTTGAGACGCTCCGGTAGCACCGATTGGATGCCCTTTGGATTTTAATCCACCTGATATATTGATCGGAATTTTACCGTTGATTTGGGTTTCGCCTTTTCCCCAGAGTTCACCGCCTTTACCGAATTCTGCGAACCCGAGGCTTTCTACCGCAATAATGCTGGCGATACTGAAGCAATCATGGAGTTCACAGACATCGATGTCTTCCGGTCCCACCCCAGCCATCTTGTAGGCCTGCTTCACGGAAACATCCCGAGCGTACAAACGAGGCAGATACTTGTACTGGGAGCTGAGTTTTCCGGATGATGCCTGACCAACGCCTGCAATATAGACCGGCTTGTCAGTGAGTTTTTTTGCCACTTCTTCTGAAGCCAGCACCAAAGCGGCAGCGCCATCGGAGAAGGGGCAGCAGTCGAGCAGTTGCAATGGGGTCGTTACCATAAACCCGCTTAGAACCTTTTCAACCGAAATCTCCTTTTGAAACTGGGCATTGGGATTTCGAGCCCCGTATTGATGTGATTGAACTGAAACTTGTGCCATCTGCTCCTTGAGCCGTTCCAAGGGAATATTGTATTTACTAGCGTAAAGATGGGCCAGCATGGCAAAAAAGGCCGGAAAGGTAAAGCCGGCCGGATACTCATAACGGGAATCGCAGAACATGGCAAAGGTCCGGGTCGCCAAGGGAGTTCCCATCGCAGTGGCTTTTTCAGTACCGCCCACCAGAACAATATCATAGAACCCTGACGCCACCCAGATAAAAGCGTCCCGAATCGCCATAGTAGCTGACGCACATGCGCCTTCAAACCTAGTGGCCGGAATATTAGAACAGCCTATATCATCCGCCAGAAAGGACTGCACCATGCCCTGACCTTCAGAAAAATCACCCAAAACATTGCCGCAAAAAATAGCTTGGATATCCTTGGGTTTCAAGTTGGATCCGGAAATGGCTGACATGGATGCTTCAGACAGCATTTCCATCTGTGTCTTCGGCGAATTAGCTGTGAATTTTGTATGCCCCATGCCAATAACAGCAACTCTTCTCATTCGTACCTCCTCAATCGAAATATTTATTTTGCATAACGATAGTAGTCAATCCCTCGTCCTGTAGAAACATTATATCAGATCCCTGAATTCTGGATATTATAAAATTGATATATTCAGCCAGTTTGACTAGATCCATTTTACCCTTTGCCGTAAAGCTACCAATGGCCCATCCTTTAACCGATTTATCGAAATTCGGGAGTGTTTCATCGACCGCCTACAGGGAAGCGGTTTTTCACAGAAAACTATCCATAAAATATTTCCACAACTGCCACCGGCCAGTGTGGGATTCACTTTCCCATAAATCCCGGTTTTTCTTTTCGATAAAGACAATACCAAGCCTTCCTTGCCTCATGGGCTAAGGCAGATTTCAGGTCCATATTTTGTCCTTCGTTGACCACCATCTTAGTGATTTTCATGGCAACTGCGGGATTTTCAATAATGTGCAGTACCAGTTGGCAAACTCCGATGGTTGCGCCAGACATTTGGGAAAAGGAATGTTTTGCAGCAAGGAAGCCTTTGCGGCAGTAGATGTCGTATTACGGATCACATTCATCAAATTTATCCGTCGACAATTGAAAAACCTAACCCCGATAAACGGGATAAGTACCTTCACGAAATAATTTTCTGCCACTCTTTT
>CAZAAJ010000138.1:0-4893 GCA_964483135.1 uncultured Anaerolinea sp.
TTAAAAAAGTGTCGTTGACAAGGCCTGCTGATTTCTGTCACAGAATAGTTATATTGCAGCTTATAATATTTCATGAACAGGAGGATTTTAAGATGCATTTTGCCCTATCCAAGGAACTTGAGATGCTTCGGAAAGCCGTCCGGGAGTTTGCGGCAAAAAAAATTGCCCCTAACGCCGATGAATGGGATAAAAACCATCATTTCCCTTACAAGGAAGCATTAAAACCGATGGGCGAGCTCGGATTTTTCGGAACAGTTATCCCTGAAGAATACGGTGGAGACAACATGGGCTGGTTGGCTGCGATGATAGTCACGGAAGAGATAGCAAGGGCATCCAGTTCCTTACGGGTTCAGATAAATATGCAAACATTGGGTTGCGCGCACACTATTTTAAAATATGGAAATGAAGAGACAAAAAAGAAATACATCCCCGGGCTTGTCAGCGCCGACTATGTCGGCGGCTTTGCAATTACCGAACCGGATGCCGGGTCTGATGTAATGTCCATGGTTTCAACCGCAGAGGAGAAGGACGATTATTTTCTGCTGAACGGATCAAAAACATGGATTTCAAATGCCGGTTATGCCGACGTTGTAATTTATTATGCATACACGGACCGCGCGGCAGGCTCGAAAGGCCTATCGGCTTTCGTGGTTGAACTGAAAAATTTCAACGGCGTTAAAACATCCGGCCTTGATAAAATGGGATCACACTCCTCCCCGACAGGTGAAATATTCCTCACAGACACAAAGGTTCCCAAAGAAAACATGCTTGGAAAACCCGGTGATGGGGCCAAAATAGTATTCAGTTCTTTAAATCAGACAAGGCTTTCCGCTGCTGCCGGAGCAGTCGGGCTTGCTCAGGCCTGCCTTGATATAGCAATCAAATATTGCAATACCCGGAAACAATTCGGACAATTAATCGGCGAGTTCCAGATGAACCAGGACATGATAGCCCAGATGTCGGCGGAAATTGAAGCCGCCCGTCTTCTGGTTTACAAGGCAGCCTGGGTAAAGGATCAGGGAAATCTCAACAACGGCCTTGATGTGGCGCATGCAAAATACTTTGCCGGAGAGGTCGTGACAAAATGCTCGATCTATGCGATGCGCATCCTGGGCGCCTACGGCTACTCCACGGAATACCCCGTAGCCAGATATTACAGAGACACACCGACATATACAATGGTTGAAGGATCGGCCAATATATGCAAATGGATTATAGCACAGGATCAGCTTGGAATAAGAAAGGCAAACAGGTAAATTATTTTACAGGGAATATAAATTTGAAAGAAGATGTTGTTGAAAAAACAAAAAAGACAGCGGCGCTCTATTTCAAGGATGCGACAGGCGAAAGGCCTTACGAACTCTGGAAGTCCTTTGATAAAAACCTTGCAAATGATCTTTCCCTTTTTATCACAGGCCAAATGTACGCACGGGAAAAAATTCCTCATCCGACAAGGCAGCTTGTCACGGTCGCAGCCCTGACAGTTTTATCCCGGCCGGATGAATTGAAGCTTCATATTCAGGCCGCGTTGAATGTCGGCTGCAAACCCGAAGAGATAGCAGAGGTGATATTTCAGACCTGCATATACGGAGGTGTTCCTGCAACAAATTCCGCATTAAAAGTATTAAAGACGGTTCTCGAAGAAAAAGGATTGTGGCCGATTGCATGAGAGCAACCCACGAAGCCGTCAAACATAATTTTCTGCCGGAAACGCGCAGAAAATTATTTCTAAGGTACTAACTGTATAAACACGAAAGTTTTTAACGGGAGTTAGACCATGAAACCTTATTTTGAAAAAATGCCTGATTTCGGCAGAGGGCTTTCAGAGGGCCGGAAAAAAAGCAACAAGGAGAATGTTACACAAATAAAAGAAGTTGAAAACCAGGTGAAGGCAGAGGTTGAAAAGGTAAAAAATGCCGGTTTTTCAACCGAAAAAATGAATGAAAGAGGCGAGATGACCGTATGGCAAAGGCTCGCGTACCTGGTTGATCCGGAAACATGGTGCCCTTTGCACACCATATTCAATCCCACGAATAATCCTGAAGGAACAACCAATGTTATTGATGGTCTTGGTAAAATATCAGGCAAATGGGCTGTTATAATCGGTTTTGACAACAAGGTCATGGCCGGGGCCTGGCTTCCCGGGCAGGCCGAAAATGTGCTTCGTGTCACTGATTTGGCAAAAAGGCTGCATATCCCTCTTGTCTGGCTTGTAAACTGCAGCGGAGTCAAGTTGCCCGAACAGGAAAAATTTTACGGAAGCCGCCGTGGCTCAGGAACAACATTTTTCAGGCATGCCGAACTTGAAATCATGGGAATCCCGATTTTAGCCGGCATATACGGCACCAACCCTGCAGGCGGCGGCTACCAGTCAATAAGCCCCACGGTTTTGTTTGCCCATAAAAACTGCAATATAGCGGTAGGCGGCGGCGGCATTTTAAGCGGGATGTCTCCTAAAGGACACTTTGACCTGGAAGGCGCCGAAATGCTTATTTCCGCCGCAAAGCAGTTCAAGGCCAAACCGCCGGGATCTGTTGAAGTTCATTACGATGCAACAGGCTTCTTCAGATATGTTTATGAAGAAGAGACGGGCGTTCTTGACGGCCTCAAAGATTACATGAAAGATATGCCTGCGTATAACCCCAAATTTTTCAGGGTGGCAGAGCCAAAGACTCCCGGATTTCCAACCGATGATCTTTATTATCTGCTTCCTTTCAATCAGAAGAGAACATACGATTTTAAAGATATTCTGTCCCGTTTGGTTGACGGCAGCGAACACATGGAGTACCGCCCGGATTACGGTCCGGAGGTATATACCGGATTGTGCAAACTGGACGGTTTTGTGGTCGGGTGTATCGGGAACAACCAGGGCTTTCTTAAGGAAAACTATCCCGAATATGCGCCTTACCCGGGAATCGGCGGAAAGCTTTACAGGCAGGGCCTTATCAAGATGAATGAATTTGTCACATTGTGCGGACGTGACAGGATTCCCATTATATGGTTCCAGGATACTTCCGGAATTGATGTCGGCGATATAGCGGAAAAAGCCGAACTTCTCGGACTTGGCCAGTCCCTCATTTATTCCATACAGCAGACGGAAGCGCCGCAACTTCTTGTTGTCCTGAGAAAAGGCTCTGCGGCGGCACATTACATCATGGGAGGTCCGACCGCAAACAGGCACAATGCTTTTACAGTCGGCGTAGCCACGACGGAGATTTACGTTATGCACGGGGAGACAGCCGCAGCGGCTTCATATTCGCGCAGGCTGGTAAAGGAAAAAGCTTCCGGAAAGCCTCTTGAGCCCATAATCGACAGCATGAACAAGCTGGCGCAGGAATATTATGACTATTCAAGACCTGCATACTGCGCAAAACACGGTCTTGTTGATGAAGTGGTCAATTTATCGGATTTAAGAAAATATCTTGTTGCCTTCACGGGCGCATCCTACCAGAATCCAAGATCAATCTGCCCGCAACACCAGATGCTGACCCCAAGATCCATCAAAGGATAGAACATATTGTGCGGCCTTTTGATAAAGGCCGCACATCCAATAACCCCAAACCGGAGAATAGATACTTTATGAGACAATGGAAATGTACTGTCTGCGGATATGTTCGCTCCAGTCCTTCAGACAATTCCCCGCCAGGCAATGGTACAAAGAATTGACTGGCTTGTATCGGGGGATGATGGCGAGGATAGTTTTCGTGAAAGATGGGAAAAAGACGTAATGAAGGATATTTTATAACCTGTCATTCGAGGGGATGCGAATCACTTTCGGGCTTTTAGGTCACACCGAGCGCGCGCCTCTCAATTCTGACAACTGCCTACTACTGAACAGTTCCAGGTGTTTACTTGAAAAGTACTACAACTGGGCTTTGCCGGCGTCCTGGATATTTCCCGGTGTGTTTTTATTACGGGAGTAAAGAAACTTCAGAAGTAAAGGATGTCTCGCAAATCCCCCGGCGTATTATTTCCCCCCATAAATCGGGATGCCCAAATTGGATGCTTGTTCGAGAAGTTGAGCCGATCGGCCGCCCGGTGTGATGTGAATAAAATAGATTTCATCTGCCAGTGCCGCAACTATCTGATTTCTCTGTGTGGATAGTTTTACGGTCATACGGCGTTCGGAAGCGGAGAACATCGAAAGTATCAGAACGCGGCCTTCTGCAACAGCAGGCCTCCATATTCCGGGTACGCGCATATTTTCGATACTGCGCGCCGGGCATATGACAACAGGTTGCAGGCCGCGCAACAATATGTTCAGGCACTCCCTCTCAATAGCTGAATGGAAACCGCTGATGACGCAACGCCCCTCATCCCGCCATTGTTGAGCCTGGTCATAAGCCGCAAGAATTGCATCACCGGGGCAACGCCCCGAGCAGAAAAGAGCGGTCTTCGACAGCGTAAGTATTTCCGGATTGCCGATAACCCATAACCTGTCAGGTGCGTCTTTGCCCAGACGTTTAATCAGAAACTCCGGATACAGTCTGTTTTTGCGGCTAATGATTGCTACCGATGAATTTGATTTCATTATTCTCATTTCCCGGATTCCGATTGACCATTCTTGCCAAGAGTTACTTTTTTCCGCAAAAATATGCGGTGGGTACCCTCCTAAGACTCCATCAAAGAACGGTCAAACAAACCATTACGTTGACCTGACCCTTTTGTTTTTGCTTCCGGTTACTTCCTGTTTGCTGCTCTGAAAATTTTTACTTGATATTTTTTCAATTTGGCATATCCTTATAACAAATCTCATGTTCGGGATCGGGGTGTCCCCGGTCGGTAAAGGGTCTCCAGAAATGGGGACTTTTTACATTTATGGAAAGATTTTTAATCCCCACCCAACGAATTTCCCCTCATTCTTTCTCCCAGCAGTCCGGTTTATGTTTTAAC
>CAZAAJ010000139.1:0-4864 GCA_964483135.1 uncultured Anaerolinea sp.
CCGGTTGAGCATCGATCAAGCGTCCCTGACCTGCTCTTGTTATTTGCCCACATGTAAACAACAATCCGATCAATTTCAATGATCCGAGTGGGCATTGCCCCTTGTGCGTTACTGCAGCGATTGGAGCAGGTGTTGGAGCTTTGGTTGGAGCAGTCGGATATAGTATTTATGCCGCAACTTCTGGTAAGGAGTTTAATTGGGGACATTTTGCATTAGCAACTGGGGGAGGTTTGGCTGCAGGAGCCTTAATCGGAACAGGAGTAGGTTGGGCCGCCGGTGTATCTCAAGCAACCGCGACAACCGCAGCAATAACAACTGCTGGAGTGATTGAATCCGCCAATGTAGGGTGTGGTGGAGATATGTGCGCAAGTGAAGTGCAAAATTTAAATCAAGTAACTCCAAAAATACTTCCTGCTATTGGCAACACTTTTATTAAAATATCAACTTCAATTAATACTGGAACAAATGTGGTTTATAGAGCTGTTGAAGATGGTGTAACCAAATATATAGGAATAACGAATAATTTTCAACGTCGTGCAGCACAACACCTTCAAAATGGTAGAATTATCGAACCTATAAAAGGTCTTGTAAATCTTAACAGATTTGACGTCAGAGCAGTAGAACAAGTATTAATAGAACAATATGGTTTAAAGAATTTACAAAATATAATTAATAGTATTAGTAGCTTAAACCCGATATACCAACAGGCTATACAGAGAGGCAAAGACATTCTGAACCTGTTAAAGTAGGAGTTTAAAATGGTAAAAATTGGTGATGTTTTTGAAGTTGTTCTTTCCGATAACCGAATTACTTACGGCCAGTATGTGTTTCTTGATGAAAAATTTGGCCCATTAATTCAGGTGTATGATTTAGTAGATAAAAAACTGGAAATCGATAATTTATATAAAGCGAAGCTGTTTTTTCCACCGATAATTGCCGGGGTTAATGCTGCTGTAAGAACCGGGATTTGGAAAGTTGTTGGCCGAAAAAAAGTGGAAAAATTTGTATATCCGGGTTTTGTTTCTACTTTTTGGGATGAAAAAACTGGAAAAGCTGGTAGCTGGTCATATTGGGACGGAAAAAAAAATAATGAATTAGGATGCCGGTTACCAGAAGAATATAAAAGATACGAATACTTAATTGTGTGGGATATTCAAAGTATCCTCAATAGAATTGAAAAAGGAATTTACCCATTCCCTTATAAGGAATTGATATTATTCAACGAGTTTACACCTAAGAAAAGTGAACTCTAAACAATTAATCTTCAAATTAGAATAATTGAAATGAACACTATGATGATTTGTTTTCTCCAACTTTTTAGGTTCAAATTGATTGAATTAAAAAGCAATTAGCAAGTAGGGTGGGGCAATGCCCACCCTTTGATAGCAAGCAGATGCTGTCTTAAAAGTCAGGAGAAAGATTGATACGGGTTGAGTAGTTGGAGCTAAACAGGCCTATCCAGCCTGTACGAAAGCCCGCATTCGACTTGTAAGTTTTCAACCAAGTTGTACTTGAGGAGCACTTTTTGCGAAGCCAGGTTATGCAATAACGCCGCGACACCGATCCCCGGAGAGGCACTATATGTGTACGATGGCGACGGGAACATGGTCAAGTCTGTGATCGGAGACGTTACCACCTACTATGCGGGTTCGACCTACGAGAAGAAAGTGGTTGGGATTGAGCAGGTGGAGCGCAAGTACTACTTTGCAGGCTCATCAAGGATCACCATACGGGGTAAAAATAAGCGGACCCTTGTTTAACCCGATCAACAAAGGCAATACCATATTGCGTGTAGGCATAACCCCAACTGGAACCTTTAATATTGCCAACAGACGCAGAAACCAGGGTGGGGTAGACAAGTTCTCTCCGCCACGACCTGCGTAGATCTCTGATTGGCGACATGATTGACATGGACATTGACCTGGTGGTGAACTCGCGATTTGTCGGCCACTCGAGCATCAAGACTGCTGTTGGATTCGACCGCAGACCGGACAAAGAGTGCGGGACGCTCTCGGCAAAATATCTATATCAAGACAAGCCTTAGGTGAATACCCTACGCAAGATCGTTCATGGTCGTGACTCTCACTTTTCCAGATCTATGGACTTTTGATACAGTAACATTTTATTCTCTTTATGAAGTGTAAATAACAGGCAAACACTTATCCCTGTTAGCCCTGTTAGCCCTTGACAAGAAGTATCAAATTTGATACCATACAACTCATGCATGATGAACCGAGATTAAAAGTTCAGTTTTTTACATTGCCATCTGGAAGAAAACCGGTTCGTGACTGGTTAACTGATCCCAGGCAAGTTCTTCCAGAAGACAAGAAAACGATAGGTGAAGACATAAAGGCGTTACAGTATGGTTGGCCAATGGGAATGCCCATTGTAGAAAAAATGGGCGCCGATTTGTGGGAAGTACGTTCACATATTAGCGTAGGAATTGCGAGAGTGTTGTTTACCATCCAAAAAACCAGTATGGTTCTTTTGCATGGGTTTATCAAAAAAGACCAGAAAACACCAAAGGAAGATTTGGATCTGGCAAGAGAGAGAAAGTCTTTAGTTCAACGAGGTGAAAAATGACAAACAAATACATTAGTGGTGATTTTGATGATTTCCTTCGGGAAGAAGGAATACTGGAAGAAGTAGAAGCCGCTGCGATCAAGAAGGTATTGGCGTTCAAGATTGCCAATTTGATGGAAGAACAGAAGATCAGCAAAACAGAAATGGCAAACCGCATGAACACAAGTCGGGCTGCGTTGAACCGCATTCTGGACCCTGAAAACTGCTCGATCACATTGGCCACCATGGATAAAGCCGCAAAATCTGTAGGCGCGCATTTAAGGCTTTCACTGGACGTAGATAAACCGGTTGCTGTGGAAGCTCCGGCCAAGAAGAAAGCGGAGCCGGCATTCGCTTAGTTTCAAAAGACCAGGTGTTTGAAACACGGTTCTTATTTGAGAGCCGTGTTTTTATTAATTGCGGATAGATTAACCGGACCTTTTTTACTAATTATGCATGAGTCACTTCGCGTTAACGGACGGCGGCATTCCGCTTCCTGTTTAGTGTGATATAATGTATTACATTAGACACACAAGAAAGCGAGTAAAAAATGAACAAAACAGCAGTGGTATCGGCCAGGATTGCGCCAGAGGTAAAGAGAAAAGCCGAAAAGATTTTAGACGAGTTGGGATTAACTACCACCGAAGCAATTACTATGTTGTTCCAGCAAATCAATCTCAGGCAGGGGATACCGTTCCCGATAGAAATTCCCAATGCAGAAACTATGAGAGCGATCCGGGAAGCGGACGCAGGAATCGGAACTACCAGAGTACACAGCATTGACGAACTGCGCAGCGCAATCGAGTCTTAATGAGAGACATCGTCTATTCCAGCAAAATAAAGAAAGACTTGAAGCTCTATCTAAAACGCGGGTTGAACCTTGTCCCTTTTTATGAGGTTGTTTTGAAAATAGCCAACGGCGAACTGTTGGAACCAAGCAATCAAGACCATCCGCTACACGGAAAACTGGTCGGCAAAAGGGATTGTCACATTGAGCCCGATTGGGTGCTGATCTATTCAGTGAATAAAAAAGAAGTCATGCTGTACCGAACTGGTACTCATGCAGACCTATACGGTTAGTTGTTTATTTGCGAAGCAGAATAAAGACTTATAAGTATTGAAAAGTTTAATTGAACTGACTGTTAGATGGATTGAAATAACGGAAATGTCAGATTAATATGAAAAAGATATGCCGGATTAATGGCTTCATTGGAATTGAGAGATCGTCCGCCTGGTTTCGATAACCATACCTTATCAGAAGACTATAGGTATTATTAAATTAGATTTAGTAAATTAGTCAGTTGCGAAAACTAGATTTATGATTATAAAACTGCATATCATTCTAAATTGTCGTGTCATACGGATTATTTGCAGTATATCCACTAGTTAGGCCGCAGTCCAGTTGAGGTTTCGGGCGATGGAGGTGATAAATGATTGACAAGAAAGTAATCCGCGAGATAACCAACGGAGTATGTGCGGTTGGTTTTTTGAGCGTGCCACTTGAAAATTATCAGAAGTATTTAGGCTCATCTTTATTTCATATTATCGGAACTGGCTTCTTGGTTCGCGCAACCACAGCCATTACGAATCGCCATGTCATAGAGGGATTGTTCGAGAGTCAAGCTGACTTTGGCTTCCCAGATGCACAGTTCTTTATTTCTTTCATCGTGCCCGACGGAAAGGGATCATTTCGAAACACTGTACGAATGATCCGACAATTTGCCAAGTTGGACGTTGCAGATATAGGTTTTGTCGAATTTGAAATTGTTCATGAAGAACATTTTGAAGGCATAGCTCCATTGACACTTGCCAAAAGCTATGATTATCAGTTAACCGAAGAGGTTTCAATCTGTGGGTATCCATATGGAACAGATATGTTAAAACGTAATGGGAGAATCTATCGGTGGGGTCCAGTTATGCAACAAGGTTCAATATCTGCCGTTTCGCCATTCGACGGTGCAGCGCGACCAGATGAGTTGCTTTTAGATGTTCGCACAGCTGGTGGTATGAGCGGCGCGCCAATTTTTCGCCCGTCAAGCGGTGAAGTTATAGGTATTCACTACGCAGGCTGGGAGGCTACAACCGCACTCGGATTGCCCTTGATTCAATCCGACGTTGATGAATGGTTAGCCTTGTTCGATGAGAAGTTGAAGGCACTTAAGAAAAACGGGAAGGCAGCCTAACAAAGCGTGCACTGGACGCTGGGGATTCTGCTGCATTTTCGAGTATTTTCTGGCTTCGACTAATTCCTGCTCCCAAGCAGAGTCCACGCCCGCCCCAGCGCCCAGTAACGCAAACCGTT
>CAZAAJ010000140.1:0-4840 GCA_964483135.1 uncultured Anaerolinea sp.
GGTGAGTGGCTCCTCTGTCTCCTGCGCTTCGCTGCGGAGTCGACTCGGAGTAAAGTATTCTAAATAAATATACACTGGCCTTATGGCCAGTGTATTGGTCAATGGCTCCTCGTCGAAGACTCGAACTTCGAACCTAGCGGTTAACAGCCGCCCGCTCTGCCGATTGAGCTAACGAGGAACGCGCTCATTATTATAATTCATGCGCCTTTTATGTCAAGCGCGGGTTAACCAATGAACAACCTTGCCAGCGCCACCACCCCCATGCCCGCCAGCACAGTGGCGAACATGCTGCGCGTTTTGAGCGCAACCAGCGCGGCGGGGAGGGCAGCCCACAGGTACAGGTTATTCCACGCCAGGTTGAACTTCCCATCCGCCACCAGCAGGGAGGGAATTAACAGGGCGGCCAGCACCGCCACCGGCACATAGCGCAGCCAGGCAGCGATGAAGGGTGGAATATGGCGCCCCTGCAGAAACCAGGCAGGCAGCAGACGCGGAAGGTAAGTGACGAACGCCATACCAATGATCGTGAACAGAAAATTGGCTTCGCTCATTGCCCCGCTCCCGGAAAAGGCTCAGGATCAGCGGGGGTTTTACGCGAGGTTTCCAGCACCGCACCGAGTGTAGCGGCAAAGACTGCCGCGAGGATCACATTCCACTGGGTGAGACCGACAGCCCACAGCGCGAGCGAAAGCACGCCGCCGGCAAGCGCCACGACGATATGCCGCCAGTGAGTGATCTGCAGCAAGAGCAGCGCGATGAACATGGCAGGCAGCGCGTAATCGAGGGCGAAAGGTTTCACGTCGGTGATGGCATCCCCGGCGAGCGCCCCGAGCAGGCTGCCGGCAAGCCAGGCGAGCTGGCAAACGAGGTTAACCAGGATGGCAGGGCGCGGCGATTCCTCGCCTTTTTTGAAGCGCAAACTGTGCACCGCGAAGGTCTCGTCGGTCAGTTCAAAGCAGAAGCCGGCGACCTCGAAGCGCGTCCACCGCTTCATGTGCGGGGAAAGCGACGCGCTCATCAGCAAATGGCGCAGGTTGACGATGAGGGTGGTGAGTACAATGGAGAGGGGAAGGATGCCCTGCGCGATGAGCCCGACCGCGATCAACTGCGAGGAGCCAGCATATACAAAAACTGAAAGCGCCAGCGTCTGCATCACGGTGAGGCCGGCGTTGGCAGCCAGCACGCCGTAGGCAAATCCGACCGGTAGGTAGCCCAATACCACCGGCAGCGCGGTAGAGAAAATATTTTTGAAGTTAATCGAGGCTGCCTTTTGCATCGCATGATTATACAGGGCGTGACGAGTGGCTGTCCAGATGAAATATTATAAAAAAAGTGATTTTTGGACTATTGACCGATGTTAATGCTTGTGCTATCCTATGCAGCGTTAATACAAAAACGAAAGGAATACATCCATGTCCTACAAGATCACCACTGATTGCATATCCTGCGGCGCGTGTGAAGCCGAATGCCCCGAGAACGCTATTTCCGAAGGCGACGGTCTTTACGTGATCGATCCCGCGAAATGCAAAGACTGCGGCTCCTGCGCTGACGTGTGCCCCACCGGCTCCTGCGTCCCCGCATAACAATCTTATATTGTCCGCGAAAACACGGTTTCTTAAAGAAATCGTGTTTTTATTTTGCCTCGTTGTATAATTTTTTCAGGAACACATCTCCCGTGGGCAGAGGAAAAAATGAAAAAATTCATTGCAGTGGCGGGGAACATCGGCGTAGGCAAATCCACCCTGGTGGAAATGATTTGCAACCGGCTGGACTGCCAGCCTTTTTACGAGCCGGTGACCGAAAACCCTTACATTTCTGATTTTTACAAGGATATGCACACCTGGAGCTTCCACTCGCAAATATTCTTCCTCACCCACCGCCTGCGCATCCACCAGGAATTGGTGCGGGCTGCCGGATCCGTCATCCAGGACCGCAGCATCTACGAAGACGCTGAAATTTTTGCCCATAACCTGTTCCTGCAGGGCACGCTGAGCGAGCGTGATTACGGCACCTACCGCAGCCTGTATCGCACACTGGCCGAGTACCTGCCGCCGCCGGATCTGGTGATCTATTTACGGGCTTCGGTGCCAACGCTGCTCAAACGCATCGCACTGCGCAACCGCGACTATGAACGCAAGATCGCGCCGGAATACCTGGCGCATTTGAACGACCTTTACGAGAACTGGATCAACCACTTCACACTTTGCCCAGTGCTCACCGTGCCGGCGGACGACCTGGATTACGTGGCGCATCCTCCTCATCTGGAACTGATCGCTACCAAGGTACAGGAAAAATTAACGGGTAAAGAGGAAGTCATCTTTACCCATGAAGAAGCGCAGTGCACTTAAAACCTGGAACCAGCTGCGCACCAGATCCTGAATTATTGAAAAAAAATATCCCGTTATTCGGGCAGCACGTCTACCACGAGCTTGATGGCCGTGCGGACCTTGTCTTCGATCTCCACATCCACAAACTCGGGCAGGCACATAATCTTTATCCCATCCTCAGCCAGGTAACCTTTGGCCAGCACCAGCGCTTTAACCGCCTGATTGACCGCGCCAGCGCCAATCGCCTGAACATCTGCGTGCTTATGTTCACGCATGACTCCCGCAATGGCCCCTGCGACTGCTGCTGTGCGAGAATTGGCTTTGACTTTGATGACGTCCATAATGTATTCTCCCTTCCGGATCATTTGGATCAAATAAGCCTGGGGGCAATTAATGGTAATGTCTATACAAATAATACAAGAAAAACAGGTCACTTTCAAGTATGGACATGCAAATCAATTAACTTCTTTTTATTTGTTAATTAATAAGTAGTATTAGCAGTAGGGGCTGTGAATATGTGGAAAGAAGAAATGGACGAGCGAGATTACCTTGCTATATAGGGGCATGGACGCCTCCTTACACCGTATATGGCGGTCTTGCGGCGCTTGCTTTCTCCACGGGGGAATGTGGAGAAAACTGCGTAAACCCCGTTGTTGAGACAAACAGGAATTATTCCTAAAAACCTGTGGATAACTGTGGATAACCCAGGAAATCAACCACAGTTTATCCGCTAAAAATACGGGATTTTCTCCACAATAAAGGGGTTTTTTCCACAGAAAATGGGAGGTTATCCACAGCTGTGTGGATAAAATAGGTCAGCCGCGGAACCGCTCAAGGGCTTCTTCAATGCGGTCGAGCGCGCTGTCGAGCAGTTCAAGGCGGGCGGGGATATTCTTCGTGTCCAGGGTGAGCTGCTTCACCAGGTCCTGCCAGGCTTTGAAGGGAGCATCCGTTTTGGGCAGGTCTGTTGCCATGCGCGTCCAGGTGAAGAGGAGCGCCCATAAGGCTGCCGCGGGGCGTTCCTCCGCCAGCGCCTTCATGGATTTGAGATAGTAATTCTTGCGAGTAAGGTTGAGCGAAGCCGGGGCTTTTCCGAGTTGATTAAGCTGATCGTAGGCGCTTTCCCAGCCGGTGAACCAGCCACCCCAGTTGTCGTCGGTCACGGATTCATTGGTGAAAGACTGCACCAGGCTGCCGGCCACCTCATCCAGACCGGCGTTACGGCAGCGGTCGGGCAGGTCATAGAACAGGCGGCGCACGGGCAGGGGAGCGCCGGTCATCACGGCGGCGGCGTTGGCGGTGCTGCGGATGACCTCCAGCAGCGCCAGGGTACGCTTGTTCCCCTGTGGGAGGGTCTCGTCCACCAGCGCCTGCCATCCCAGGCGTGCCGGCGAAAGGAAAGTACGTACCCGCTCCGCAATATTTTCGGGGGAGTTGAACTGCGCGGTTCCGGTGGAGCGGATGAAGTCGAACCAGTGCAGCGAATCGTGCAGCACCAGCGGTCCGCGGGCTACGATGCTGCCAAGCCAGGGCTCTGTGCGCAATTTGCGCGCCGGGGCAAAATCGTCCTGCTCGTAATGCGCCACATCCAGGTGGACATCGGCGTTGATGCGGATGATCTCGCGGCGAGCGGTCACCGGGCGGTCGTGAACGCAGAAGAGGTCGATATCGGTGACGCCGCCGAGGAAGGGATCTTTGTCAAGCAGGGAGCCGGCAATGAAAACGCAGGCAATACCGCGGTCTTTGACAGTCATTTTGGCGGCGTTCTCGCGCGCCAGGTTCAACAGGATATCCCGGGTCACTCGCATTTTTCGATGGGCAGCTTGGGCTGGAACGGAGCGCCAAGCAAGGCAATGCGGATGCGTTGTTCAATAAGGACCAGGTCTTCGGGACGGTTGACGAAATCAAGATCGTCGGTGTCAACGATAAGCACCAGCGAATTATGGGAAGAACTGAGGTAATACTCGTCGTAGGCGCGGTTGAGCAGGTCAATGTAATCACGCTCAATGGCGCGCTCGTAGGGACGGTCGCGCTGGGCGATGCGCCGCATGAGGGTGTCGGTGCTGGCGCGCAGGTACACCACAAGACCGGGAGGGGTCACCTTTTCCGCCAGGGCTTCCTGCACGTTGTAATACATATCCAGTTCGTCGCCCTGCAGGTTGATGCGCGCAAAGAGGGCGTCTTTTTCAAAGGTGTAATCGCTGATGATGGAATTTACCGTTCCCAGGCGGTCGGTGATGTTGCGGCGCTGCTGGTGGTAACGGCTGAGAAGGAAGAAGATCTGGGTCTGGAAGGCGTAACGGGCGCGGTCGGCGTAGAAATTGCTCAAAAAGGGGTTTTCTTCAAAGACTTCCAGCACCAATTCGGCTTTGAAACTGGGCTGAAGAAGGCGGGCAAGGGTGGTTTTGCCGACGCCGATAACACCTTCGATCGCAAAGTACATGGCACGCTCCGTGTAGAGGGAGATGAATGAAATTAAAATATACCATAAAAACAGGATTGTCATCGCGAGG
>CAZAAJ010000141.1:0-4541 GCA_964483135.1 uncultured Anaerolinea sp.
GCGTCTCCGGGTGTGCCCACAGAACTACAAAAGACCAAATCCAGATCATGCCAACCTCTTAAGTGTTTGGCGTGGCTGGCATATGTTTTCATCTTTCCATTGTTAATTTCCTCGACCACCTCCTCTCTGCTCTGGAAAACAAAACGACCTGCCAAATAATACTGGCCAGGTCGCTCCAACGATAATAAAAAAGTCCAAATGATTTCAGCGACGATTAATCTGTGTTGATTACTTGGTCTTATTGTACAAAATGAAAGGGGGTGATCCTAGGGGGACATTCAAATTGAAAGGAAATTCGATAACCATTTATAAGATTAGGCTATTTCCAGTCAATTCCAGCCTCCCGGAAATATTTTTCTGCTGCGCTGATTAAAACAAATTTTTTGATCTTATGACCACCTTGTTTCCATTCCCAAGTTTGTCTTTCAGGTTGAACCGGGATTTTCCCTTTATCCCCGCCAAATGCATTACAAGCAATTGGCCGACCCTGCCCATATTTTTCAGAAATATTGCACAATTGTTTCATCGAAATATAGGTATACCCTTCACAATCTGCTTTGGTTGGCTTGTCCGCAGAAGGATATTCAGGATAATCGAGAAGTTCCAGGGTTCCTGTGACTTTCTGATCAAATCTGTTGGTCATAAGGTTCTCCTTTTTATATATATGTTTATCTGTTTTCTGTTTTTCTATTACTTCACTATTTCGACTTGATGTAACCATGCAATCAGTTATTGGGAGGAATTTATTTGAAGAGATTCTGGTCATAAATTCCCGGACTATCATTTCATATTGTGAATAATGTGATCGGTTTTTTGTATGAAAACCAGTGTATCTTGGATGAAAAGTCCCTATCCAGATAACTGGGTGATTATTGATGACAATTACCTTGACCTCAGATAGCGATTCGGGAATATAGTCAGGAGATACCAATTGTGGGAAAACCCTATCTATTGCCAATTTTCCCCATTTTCCTTGAGTAATGATGATGTCGGGATCCAATATTTTCAATTCTCCTGGTATAAACCTTCGGCAGTTATCAAATAAGATTTGACTTGCTTGTTCTCTACCGGGTTTATTCTCACAGCATTTTGCGCTGTTGATATGTGCAAAGTAATGTTTTGCTTCCTCCAATCTAAAATCATCTTTAAAATTTCTTAGGAGAGTGTACGCCAATTCATGGGTTCGATACCAATGCTTGTTTTTATGCAGTCTAAGGACATTTTCACCTTCCTCTTCCCAGTGCCTAACACTTTCAAGAGTTTTGAGGATGGGGTCAGTTTCAGCGCTTCCAGAATCCAAGGAAATGAATACTATTCTTGGAAGCTCATGGGTTACATATCTGCTACTAACAAAAGATTCTTTGACAGTTGTAAAAGTTGATGGGAAATTTTTCGAACAGGTTGAAAAATATGGACAATTAAAATCCAATGCAGAGATGCCATTTTTACGATAGTAAGTGGTTAGATCATCATACATAAATCCCTCCTCTAAACACTTCCCTCTTATTGAGTATACAGTAAAACAATCTTAAAGTTACTCCACCCTTCGCAATAATTGGTTTTAACCTTTTTCCCATCATGACATACGCACAGACAATGTATTTGTCAATATAATTTCAAAGCAAATGAGGTTTTGTAAATTATGATGTATAATTTTACAAAGCGATTGATTCTTTGAAAGATTGTTTACAAATCGGAGCCCGGATGGATAAAAATGATTTTCATGCCCCAGAAACAGGAAAGGTGATTACCACCCCGAAGGGGTATCTTTCTTTCATACCTGCCCCCCTACCCCCAACAATAAAATATACGCCCGAAGTGGTTTTATCACTTTCGCGTGCCGATGCGGCGTTAAGTGAGCTTTCCGGGCTTGGGAAATATTTACCAAACCCTCACCTCTTAACCAATTCATATATCCGTCGTGAAGCGGTTCTCTCATCTCGCATTGAAGGAACGAGAGCAGGACTTACAGAAATGTGGCTCGAAGAATTCGATCCCAAAGAAAATGAAAGTAAGAACCCGGACTTGCATGAAGTTAACAACTATGTTGTGGCAATGGAGTATGGTATTCAGCGATTAGGTCAATTGCCGCTCTCATTGAGGTTGATCAGGGAAATTCATGAAAAACTGATGAAAGGTGTGCGGGGTGATCAGGCGATGCCAGGTGAGTTTCGCCGTTCTCAAAACTGGATCGGGCCGGCAGGGTCCACCCTATCCAATGCGACTTATGTTCCGCCACCTCCGGAAGAGATGAAAGCCTGTTTGGCAAATTGGGAAAATTATTTACAAAATCGAAACCAATTTCCGGAACTCATTCAGTGCTGTTTACTGCACGAACAATTTGAAGCAATCCATCCCTTCCTGGATGGAAATGGGCGGGTAGGACGCTTACTGATCACGTTATTCCTAATAGAACGCAGCCGACTAACTCAACCTCTTCTTTATCTATCCTCTTATTTTGAGTCTCATCGCCAGGAATACTATAACTATCTTCAAAAAGTCAAAACGGATGGAGATTGGAATAATTGGATTTTATTTTTCCTCAATGGCGTCGCCGAAACCGCTCAACAGGCAGCCCGACAAGCAAACCAGATTACCGCTTTGCGAGAAAAATACTTGAAAGAGCTCCGAGAGACACCTAAAGCGGTCGCCTTGATTGATCCTTTATTCCAGAACCCCTATATGACCATTGCCAAAGCCACACAATTGCTCAATATCACCCACCCCACAGCACGGCAAGTAATTAAGGTGCTGGAGGATGCCGGCGTGCTCCAAGAAGTGACCGGGCGCGAATGGGGAAGAATTTATAAAGCTAACGAAATTTCGAATGCGATTGAAAGCCCTGAATGAGGTGCTTGTTTTAACGCAATCCGTTATGCCACGGATTCAATAAATGCCAAATGTAGCTCGTGGAAAAACAGTGACCAAGTTTTTTAACTAGGAGAAAGAATAATGGCAGATAATCCAACCCCGCATGAAGGCGATATTATTTTTTACACCACCCCGGAGGGAGTCACCAAAGTTGAAGTGGTTTTTCAAGATGATACATTTTGGTTGACGATCAACCGAATGGCTGATCTTTTTTCCACAAGTAAACAGGATATTTCATATCATCTCCAACAAATCTACGATTCCGGAGAACTAAAGCGGGAAGCAACTGTCAAAGGAATTTTGACGGTTCAATCAGAGGGTAACCGGAATGTCTCCCGAAAGCTTGACTACTATAATCTTGACGCCATCATAGCCGTCGGGTATCGAGTGAACAGTCTGCAAGCGACCCGGTTCCGTATTTGGGCCACACAAACACTACGGGAATTTATTATCAAGGGTTTCGTTTTGGATGATGAACGCCTCAAGTTGAACAAACGTTTCGGGCCAGATTACTTCGATGAGCTACTAGAACGAATCCGTGAGATACGAGCCAGCGAACGCCGGTTCTATCTGAAAATCACCGATATTTACGAGCAGTGCAGCATTGATTATTCTGCCAACGCTGAAATCACCAAATTATTTTTCCAAACCGTGCAGAATAAACTCCATTGGGCAATCACCGGCAAGACTGCCGCTGAGATCGTGGCTGAACGTGCCAAAGCATCACTACCTAACATGGGCTTGACCACCTGGAAAAATGCACCTCAAGGAAAGATCCTCAAATCGGACGTTTCAATTGCCAAGAATTATATGACCGAAAAAGAAATTAAAGGGCTGGAACGCATCGTCACGATGTTCCTTGATTATGCCGAAAACCAGGCTTCCCGTCAGATTCCGATGAAGATGCAAGATTGGGTACAAAAACTGGACGCTTTTCTTCATTTCAATGAGTATGATATTTTAAATGATGCCGGAAAAGTCAGCCATGAAATTGCGATTCAGTTAGCCGAAGAAGAATTCAAGCAGTTCAGGGTGGAGCAAGATCGTAACTTTAAAAGTGATTTTGAGAAGGCAACAAAGCACTTAAACCGGGGAAAGTAATCTTGAAATTACTTCTTACCCCTAAAGGACATTATGGGCGGCTAAGCCTTAATCCTTCAAGGACATCCAGCAATCGAATGTAAAAAAGATTTTTTCGGTTGCTTTTTGATTATCCGATAGCATGAATAGAGTAAATAGGAGTCATCAATGGCTGAAATTAAATTTGAAATCATCAAGAAGTTCGGTGTGCTCTCAAAATCAGAGAAAGGCTGGGCTAAAGAACTCAACCTGGTCAGCTGGAACGACCGCGAACCCAAATACGACATACGCGATTGGTCACCGGATGGCAAAACGATGGGCAAGGGGGTAACCTCTCGAAAGATGAATTTGTAGCCCTGCGCGATTTCTTAAATAGCATGAGCTTATAAAGTGAAAACTTCGGAATTGCATCAAAAAGCCTGGTATAGAAGGGAAGTTTAGATAATGAGTTCATCAGTTTGGCCTTCAGATTACTTGAAAGAACTCAATGACATAGAACGAGAAAATGCAAACCAACTTATCGTCTTTCTCGCCTCCGTAATGACTCAAAAGAAAATGTTACTTTAGGGTAAACGTTGCCTCAAATAAGA
>CAZAAJ010000142.1:0-4513 GCA_964483135.1 uncultured Anaerolinea sp.
TGCCAATGACCAAAAGGTGACATTTTAATCGAGTCGAATGAGGTGACATCTTAATCGAGTCTTGACATCCTTAATTCTCGATCTTGACAGCAAAACAACACAGGCTTATGCTCGTTGTTCTGGCGTTTCCGGAAAACAAAGGCGGGAACGGTCCTTTAGGCAATCTATAGTGCAGGATTGCGGGGAAATCCCGAATTGCGGTAAAAAATCGTAAAAAGGCCGAATTAAACCCTAAGGAGGCTCCCATATGGATAACGATGTAATGTATCCAAAATTATTTACGCCTATCACCATAAACGGTGTGGAAATAAAAAACAGGGTTGTCTTTTTACCCCATGCCACAGTTTATGTGGATCAGGACTACGCCCCTACTGAAAGAGAAATGTATTACTACGAAGAAAGAGCAAAGGGCGGCGCCGGACTTATAGTCGTCCCCAGCCGGATTGTCCACCTCACCGGGGTATTTCCAGGTCTGGGCATAGGATACAGCAGGGATACTATCCCAAAGTTCAAGAAAATTGTTGATGCCGTACATTCTCATGGGGCAAAGATATTTATACAGCTTTCACATATGGGCAATCAGACAAAAAGTGTAGAGACATTCCATCCTACCTGGGCACCCTCTGCCATACCTGATATGACTGTAGGTGAGACGCCCAAAGAGATGACCTTGGAAGAAATAAAAGAATTAGTTGAGTCCTTTGCAGTATGTGCTGAAATGCTTATGGAAACCGGTTTTGACGGCGTAGAGATAAAGGTTGCTCATGACGGTATACTGGGACAATTTGTGTCTCTCCTCAAAAATAAGAGAACCGATAAATATGGAGGCAGCATAGAAAACAGGGGAAGAATAATTGTAGAAATTTTAAGTGCTATAAGGGAGAAAATTGGGCAAATACCGTTGGGTGTAAGGTTTGGTATAAACAGATATTTGCCCGGAGACTATGGTGTAAATGAAGCTGTTGAGTATGCAAAGCTATTTACGACGGTTGCCGACTATATAAGCACCGATACAGGTACATGGGAAAGCATAGATATGCTTGTGCCGTCCATGAACATACCGCAGGGATTCCTTTTGGAAGATGTGGCAAGGATAAAGCAGGCAACAGGTAAAATCGTAATTGGTAACGGACGCATCGTATGGCCGGCTACCGCTGAGAATGCACTGGAAAATGGCTATTTGGATATGGTAGGTATGGCCAGGGCTCAAATAGCCGACCCTTATTGGGCAAAGAAAGCTGAGGCAGGAAAGCCGGATGAAATAAGAGGCTGTATCGGCTGCAACCAGAAGTGCATGGGTAGATTGCTGCAAAACCTGCCTATAAGCTGTGTCCAAAACCCTACCTCAGGCAATGAAAAGAAATACGGCGAGGATGTCCTTTACAAAAAGACCGCAAAGCCCAAAAAGATTGTAGTGGTAGGCGGTGGTCCTGCAGGAATGAAGGCGGCAGAAATATATGCCAGAAGAGGCAATCATGTAGTGCTATTCGAGAAAGACGAAGAACTTGGAGGAAGGGTGAGCTGGGAAAGCAGAATTCCCGGAAGACGCGGAGTATCAGGCGTCAGCCGCTATCTCATATATATGCTGGGTATACTCGACAACGTTGGCGTAAGGTTGAATTCAAAAGCAGACGCCGAAACTGTAGTAAAGGAAAACCCGGATATTGTCATTATTGCTACAGGTTCGACCCCGATTTCGGCAAATCCGAATTACTACAGCACCATTGACGCACTTAATGGCAGTGTAAAAGGGGATAATATACTTGTTATTGACAACGACTCAACTACTGAAGGTTCCGGCATTGCAGAGATGTTTATCAAGGCTAATAAAACAGTCCATTGGGTAACTCCAGGCTTCTTCAACGGCCAAAATATCACCGCTCCGATTTTGTTGGACAACTTCAAAAGACTTGCCGGAAAGGAAAACCTCATACTTCATCCAATGAAAGTGCTGATTGATTTTAAGGATGGCGAGGCAACCCTGCTTAATATATACCTCAACACTATAGAAAAATTTAATGGCATAGATTCTGTAGTAGTTACGGGAATAAAAGAAACGAATAACAGTCTATATGATTCTCTTAGAGAAAAGGTATCCGAATTGTATATCATAGGTGATGCGGCCGCTCCTCGTGATATAGCTTCTGCTCTTGAGGATGCGGTAGGACTTACTGAATTGATAAAGGAAGCTTAGTTTTCTACATTGAAGGGAGGTGAATGGTATGCAAAAATATAAATGCAGCGTATGCGGTTATGTATATGAGCCCGCCAAGGGAGATTCAAGTTCCGGTAGTAAACCCGGTACATCCTTTGAGGACCTGCCGGACGACTGGGTATGCCCGGTTTGCGGCTCCACAAAGGACAAATTCAAAGCTGTTGACTAAATAAAGAATTTTGTATGCCATAAGAATATGCTCGGCCAACACAGGCTGAGTATATTCTTAATAAATGCAATCAAAATGCTATATACTTTTACCTAAAAATTGTTTCTTTCGGAAAGGTGAAAAAAATGTCACAGACAAATAGCATGCCCGTGCTCTTTATTGGCCATGGCTCACCTGAAAATGCCTATCTTGACAACGCATTTACAAAAAGGATGAAGAACCTTGGAAAAGAGCTGCCAAAGCCAAAAGCGATACTCTGCATATCTGCTCATTGGCTTACGGAAGGGACCTATGTGACTGCGATGGAAAACCCAAAGACCATCCATGATTTCTACGGATTCCCGGACAAACTTTATCAGATTACTTACCCCGCACCAGGTAGTCCATACCTTGCAGAAACTGTAAAGGGAATTGTGAAAAAGGCCGATATCATCCTTGATAATGAAGAATGGGGTTTAGACCATGGAACGTGGATGATATTGAAACTCATGTATCCCGAGGCGGATATACCTGTAGTACAGCTGAGCATAGATTATTACAAGCCTCCCGAATACCATTATGAACTTGGCAAAGAGCTGGCACCGTTGAGGGATGAAGGCGTACTAATCATAGGAAGCGGAAACTTAGTCCATAATATCCGTAAAGCAATGTTTCCAAACCTCAATGCAGCACCATATGATTGGGCAGTAGATTTTGATAGCAAAGTTGAGAAATACCTCAACAGTGGTGACCATAAATCATTGATAAATTATCGTGACTGGGGCGAGGTGTCACAGCTGGCTCATCCCACCCCTGACCATTATTATCCTCTCATGTATGCAATCTCTCTGCAGAGAGAAAATGACAGATTAACTTATCCATATGTTGGCTTTCATTATGCCTCAGCGTCAATGCGCGCTGTTTTGATAGGCTAAATAAATCTCCTGCCGATCCGCGCTTGCATCATTCTTGATACCGAATCCGTGACATCCTATCAGGCAGGACCGGCAAAAGTACAGGGTAAAAGCGCCCGCTGCAATGGTGGTTCCTTATGGAATCTTGTACTCCCCCGACCATAGCGACTGTTTAAGCGCGTCCTCCGGCTTCAGATATTCGGTCATCGTCGCCCCGTATTTATTCTCCGAGGCTTTCTTGACGTCATCGGCAAAACCGCCCTGGAAATTCTGTTCCACTTTACCCGACAGCGTGCATCCACGTTTCGTCGAAGCCTCGAAACCCGCATTCGCGGTGCCGCCGACTCCGCTTTTAAAATCCTGCGAGATGCCCGCCGAAAAATCGGAATCGCCCGCGCCGGCGGGGCCGAAAGTGATCTCCCCGCCCACCTTCACCGTTGTGCCGCCTTTCACCGACACCGAAACGCCGGTGCCGGCGGTGACCGAATAGTTGGATACCGTTCCCTGCCCGTCGGTGGACACGGTGCCGGAGAGGCTGAGATTAGCGCCTACGCTGCCAGTGCCGACTTCCTTGTTGTAGCCAAGTTTGACACCGGCCCCGTACGTCGCCGCGCCCGTGTTCTCGCTGCGGGTCATGGAGGTCGAGATCTGCGGCATGCCGGGAATCGGCAGCGTGAAATTGAATTTGACGACGGTGCGCGCGCAGGAGATGCGGCCGCTCAGGAAGGGGATGAAGGGAATGTTGAGGTCGGTGCCGAAGGCATCGAGCTTTTTCCAAAGCGGCGAGCTTTCGGGGATTTCTCCTGAGTCGAATTGCTTTTTCGCGTTCATGTTCCGCATGACGCGGGCATTCTCTTCATCTTCCTGGGCCGCTCTTTCTTCATCCCTTCGCTGCATGAGCGATCCGACATCGCAGCCGCAGTCCCATTCGTCCCTGTAACGCATCGAGCCATAGGCTATCATGACGTTCTGCAGCCCTGAACCAACGGCCGAGGTGATGGCATCGCGAAGCATAGCGTCCCTGTGTTCTCGCACGGCCGGATCCGTAATGAGCGCTACGTGCCGCATAACGTCGTAATAGAATTTTTCGGCGTTGGGTTTGATTCTCGTCAAATAGGCAACCGAAGCTATCTGGGTTGCCTGAGCCCATGATGTTGTCGCGACGCTATTATACTCTGTTTGATATTGCACATGTATGCCGTGGATACGCAATTCATCTTCCGCTGACATGGTGCC
>CAZAAJ010000143.1:0-4334 GCA_964483135.1 uncultured Anaerolinea sp.
GGACTCGTAAATGACCTTTGCCGCGCCGGTTTTTGTTTCAGATGCCGGGATGTAAACGCCTGATTTATGCCCGGCATGAGCTTATCCAAAAGAATATTTTTAACTGCTTGGGGAGAATTATTAATTTTTACGCTGTTTAAACTAAATCCATAAACACACCTTAACAATAACGTCATATCTATCAGGAAAGGAGTTAACATGGCAAAAAGACTTGAGGTTTACAAATGTGAAGTTTGCGGGAATATCGTGGAGGTTTTGCACGGGAGTATCGGCCAGCTTGTATGCTGCGAAAAGCCCATGAAGCTTATGGTTGAAAACACCGTTGATGCTTCAAAAGAAAAACATGTCCCGGTGATAGAAAAAACATCAGGGGGCATAAAAGTCAAAGTCGGAAGCGTTGCCCATCCGATGGAAGAAAAACATTTTATCGAGTGGATCGATATCATAGCAGACGGCAAGGTTTACCGGCAGTTCCTGAATCCAGGGCAGGCTCCTGAAGCCTTTTTCCCATTAGATGCCAAAGAAGTTGCCGCCCGTGAATACTGCAACATTCACGGCCTGTGGAAAGCATAAAGGGGGGTGATATCATGTCAAGCTGGAAATGTCAGAATTGCGGATATACGCTTGAAGCCGACGCACCGCCAAACGAATGCCCGTCATGCAGGGAAAAATGTGAATTTCTCGACAACACGTGCTATACTCCGGATTGCGTAATAGAAGGGGTTGATCCCAGGATAAAATAAGCGCGGAATAAAGATAACTCAGGATTATGGCCGTGAAATAGCAAAAACACACGGTCTTTAAGAATTTTAACCATTTGTTTTACGGAGGAGACTATGTCTACACCCCAGCACTGCCCGGGATACCAGCAATTCAAACACCTTGAGTCTTTTATGTGCAAATGTCCTTCATGCGGGAAAAAGGTCGAAATTTTTTCCGATGAGTTTGATAAAAAGCGTAAATGTAACTCCTGCGGCAAAGATATTGATTTTACACAATGCACACTTGAGGGCAAAGCCTAACCCCGATAAACGGGACTCTTTTCAGTACCCCCTTGAGGGGTAGGAAAACGCAGAAAATAGTTTCTAACTTACTAAAATCGGCATATCAGGAGGCGTTCATGGATGTAGTCGTGCTGTCACGCCTGCAGTTTGCAACAGCGACCATGTTCCATTTTCTGTTTGTCCCGTTGACGCTCGGGCTCTCTATTCTTATCGCCTTAATGGAAACAAAGTACGCCCGAACAGGGGAGAGGCTTTACCTTTCCATGACTAAATTCTGGGGAAAGCTGTTTCTTATTAATTTTGCCCTCGGAATAGTCACCGGAATAACTCTCGAGTTCCAGTTTGGAACAAACTGGTCGCGCTATTCGGCTTTTGTGGGGGATATTTTCGGCGCCCTTCTTGCCATAGAAGCCTCCGCAGCCTTTTTTCTTGAATCGACTCTCATAGGTGTCTGGGTTTTCGGCTGGAGGAAACTCTCCCCGAAAGCCCACGCTGCTGTTATGTGGCTTATTGCAGGCGCCTCCACGCTTTCTGCGGTCTGGATAATCATTGCGAACTCATGGATGCAGCATCCTGTGGGTTATGTATTGCGAAACGGGAGGGCTGAACTATCAGATTTTTCAGCTGTTATTTTTCAGAAATTTGCCGTTCTCCAATTCTTTCATACAATCAGTGCAGCTTATATTGTAAGTGCTTTTTTTGTAATGGGTGTAAGCGCATATCATTTGCTTAAGAAACAATCTGTCCAATTTTTTACAAGATCTTTTAGAATCGGTCTAATATTCGGGCTTATTTTTTCCATTTTCACGGCCATCGAAGGGGATATGCACGGAGTTAACGTGACAAAAGTCCAGCCTGCAAAACTGGCCGCAATGGAGGCACATTGGGAAACCACCACGAGAGCGCCGCTTACTCTTTTTGCAATTCCTGATGAGAAAAATGAAAGGAACTTCATAGAGATCGGCGCCATCCCAGGGCTTTTGAGCTTTCTTGGCTACCACGATATAAACGCTGAAGTGAAGGGGCTTAAGGATTTCCCAAGGGAAGAAAGACCCCCGGTGCTTATCCCCCTTTTTTCCTTCAGAACGATGGTGGGGCTGGGAACTCTGTTTATCCTTCTTACAATAATCGGATTGTTAAGACGGAACAGATTGCTTGAAAGCCCTTTATATTTAAAAGTAATGATATTGTCTATTCCGCTGCCATATGTCGCCATCGAAGCAGGATGGGTGTTGGCAGAGGTGGGAAGGCAGCCGTGGATTGTCTATGGCCTTATGAAAACATCTGATGCGGTATCGCCGCTGGCTTCTTCACAGGTTCTTGTTTCTTTTATAGCTTTTATACTTATTTACGGGCTGCTGGGAATTGCAGGTTTTTATCTGATAGTCAAAAATGCTATAAAGAATCCTGTTTTATGAGTTTTGACCGGATTCTTCTGATGACTTTGTAAAAAGGCCTTCTCTTTACGAAGAAATCAGGCTCTGGGGGTAAAAATGGATTTACAGGGAATATGGTTTTTTCTTTGGGGTTTGCTCTGGGCTATTTTCTTTATGACCGACGGTTATGATTTCGGAATCGGGATATTATACCCTTTTCTTGGAAAAAATGACT
This sequence comes from uncultured Anaerolinea sp., assembly GCA_964483135.1. GTDB lineage: Bacteria > Chloroflexota > Anaerolineae > Anaerolineales > Anaerolineaceae > UBA6107. The sequence continues at coordinate 2,616 of CAZAAJ010000143.1, forward strand.
TCGAAAAACGAATAATGATAAATTCAGTTGGCCCCCTCTGGAATGGTAATGAAGTCTGGCTCATTACCGCAGGCGGAGTCACTTTTGCCGCTTTTCCGCTTGCTTATTCCGTAATGTTCTCTTCGCTTTATTCCGGCCTGATGCTCATTCTTTTTGCTCTTATACTTCGCGGAGTCGCTTTCGAGTTCAGGGGCAAGATTGATAAAAAAAGCTGGCGGAATATATGGGACATCTGTATTTTTGTCGGGAGTCTGGTTCCCGCTCTTCTGTTCGGAATTATATTTGCCAATATATTCAAGGGTTTTCCGATAGACAAGGCCGGAGTATTTCAGGGCTCATTTTTTGATCTGCTGAATTTATACGGGCTTCTTGGCGGATTACTGTTTTTGCTCCTTTTTCTTTTCCACGGCTCTTTGTGGTTATCCATTAAAACAGATGGCGAGCTTCATGAAAGAGCGATATCAACTGCCTGCAAAATCTGGCCTCTTCTTTTAATCTCTGCTGTTCTGTTTTTAGGCGCAAGTTGGTTTTATACGAAGCTGTATAATAATTATCTGGCAAACCCCATTCTGTTTTTAGACATCCTGTTGACTGTTGCAGCTCTCTTTGCTTCAAGGTTTTTTATTAAAAGAAAAGATCTTTTCAAGGCATGGTTTTCATCTTCAATCATCATTGCCGGATCCGTTTATTTCGGCATAATAGGATTATATCCCAACATTATTCCATCAGGCATCAGCCCCGATTTCAGCATTACTGCATATAATGCTTCATCCAGCCCGCTTACTTTGAAAATAATGCTGGTTGTAGTCATTATTTTCATTCCGGCGGTAATTGCATACCAGGCGTGGGCATATAATCTTTTCAAAGGAAAAGTGACGGAAAAAGATCTTTCATACGATGAGGCATATTAATTTTAAAGGATTTGATTATGAAAAAAACAGTGACGCTGATCTTGTTTATGGCAAACATTCTCCTTTTTTCAACTCTTTTATGGGCGCAGAACAAAGGGGCAAAGGAGATTGTTATTCCGGGCGGCACAACAGGAAGTGTTATGGTCAGGCATCATGTTCATCAAAATACTCTGGGCGACTGCAACCTGTGCCATAACCTTTTCCCTCAGACAGCAGGGATAGTCCAAAAGCTGAAAGACGAGGGAAAACTTGAAAGAAAAAAACTCATGAACCAGTGTCAGAAGTGCCACCGTGAAAAAACCAGCGCCGGATTAAAGGCCGGTCCTGTGACCTGCAATGGTTGTCATGCAAAATAGGAGAATTTCATAATGTTGGTGCTTGGCTTGATGGGAAGCCCCAGAAAAAAAGGAAATACCGATTTTCTTCTTTCATCTTTCATGAACGAAGTTGAAAACGCCGGGGTAGGGACCCACGTAATCGAGGTGGCAAAAAAGAAGATCATACCCTGTATGGAATGCAGCGAGTGCGAAAGGGAAGGGACCTGTCCTATAGACGACGACATGAATGAAATTTATCATTTTTTACGCGAGGCGGATATTATCGTTCTTGCCACCCCTATCTTTTTTTACAGTGCTCCGGCCCAGACCAAAGCCCTCATAGACCGAAGCCAGACATTATGGGCGCGCAAATACAGGCTTAATCTTACCGACCCGGGGCATAAAACAAGGAAAGGATTTCTTCTTGCCCTGGGTGCGACTAAAGGCAATAATCTTTTTGAATGCATAAAACTTACGGCGAAATATTTTTT
>CAZAAJ010000144.1:0-1322 GCA_964483135.1 uncultured Anaerolinea sp.
CTTAAATTAGACGATTTTCAAAAGTGCAATTAATGCAACGTTTCCGTTAACATATTACTACTATGCTATTACAATCTGACTGGAATGGGAGAATGTTCGTAAATACACTTCTGCGGGTAGCTGAAGCGCGCGCTTTTCCTATTGTTATTCCGGAACGCTTTTTAACGACACAATTCCTGGGTTGTTAGCGATATGACCACCATGTTAGTTCGTGGGAAAACACGCTTGTAAATATCCAGGACGCCGGCAAAGCAAGGTTGCAGGTATTATTCAGCTTTCACCTACTACTACACGAAATAGTTGAGTGAAAAGAATTGAAGATTACCAATTGAACAGGTGAACCTTAATCCACCCTCACAAGTTAGGGCTTGGCCGGATTCCGGCCAAGCCTTTTTTTGGAAAACGTTGTTTGAATTTATACCAAAGCGTGCTATTTTCCCGGCTTAGAAGAAACTTAAAATGGAAGGCCGGAATGGATATATTTCAAATTACAAAGCTTGCCGGACATGTTATCGGAGCTTACCTGCTCGGTTCCGTTCCTTTCGGGCTGATTCTTACAAAAATATTCACATCTTATGACATCAGGGCTGAAGGAAGCGGGAACATCGGGGCAACAAATGTCAGGCGTGTCGCCGGGACGGCTCTCGGAGCCATGACTCTTGCCGGGGATTTTCTAAAAGGGGCGATTCCCGTATATATCGCCGCGGTACTGACAGGCAATAAAGGATCATGCAGCGAATTTTATATTGCTGTCACGGCAATTGCCGCTTTCTGGGGACATCTTTATCCGGTTTTTCTGAAATTCAAAGGCGGGGGAAAAGGGGTCGCAACGGCTGCCGGCTGCTTTCTTGTAATCTCACCGGTGTCATTTCTTGCGGCAATAATGTTATTTGCAGTTGTGATTTTTTTTTACAGGCGCGTTTCCGCCGGATCTCTTGTGGCTTCAGCTCTTCTTCCTTTTGCGGTATGGACTACAAACCACTCTTTTCTATATACCTTTTGTGCCGTGATTATTTCGGCATTCATTATTTTCCGCCACAGGGAGAATATCAAGCGGCTTCTTTCCGGAACCGAACCGGAAATATGAAAAAAGATAAAAGTCAGAATTCAGGAGACAGAATTCAGAAGTTAGGAGTTAAGAGTCAGGGGTCGGAATTCAGAATAGAAGCGGTATATGCCTCCAGCAATTTACTCACTTCTTCAAGTTGAGGCATTAACTGCGAGGTATCGCCATAACCAAGATCTTTCGCCACAATCAAATAGTATCGGCATTCTTCCAGAGAACCTTGCGCGATATTCATAAACTTGACCTTGTCTGGCTT
>CAZAAJ010000144.1:1422-4302 GCA_964483135.1 uncultured Anaerolinea sp.
GCTTCCGCCCAGTTTTTGCCCGATGAAATATTTACCTTAAGAGGAACCTTGAGATTCCATACTCCTTCCATAATATCCTTCACAAGTAGGCTTACCGCATCAAACTCTTCGGGCGGCACTTCAAAAACAAGCTCATCATGGACAGAGAGCAGCATCGCGGTCTTCAAGCCTCTTTCATCAATCGCCCTGTCGATATTTATCATCGCAACCTTTATAAGATCAGCCGCCGTTCCCTGTATCGGAGTGTTGACGGCGATGCGCTCCGCCGCCGCCCGTACAATTTTATTGGAACTGTCTATATCGGTAAGAAGCCTGATACGCCCGAGAAGTGTGCCGGATTTTTTGTTCTCGAAAGCCTCTTTTTTTGTCCGGTCGATAAATGCCTTTACCCCTTTGTATCTCGCAAAGTAGTTGTCTATGTAAGTCTGGGCCATCTTCTGGCTGATGCCAAGCTCCTTTGAAAGGCTGAAAGCGCCCATCCCGTAAATAATGCTGAAATTTATTATCTTTGCCTGCCTTCTCAGCTCCGGCGTTATAAATTCCGGAAAAACCCGGAATACCTCGGTTGCCGTTCTCATATGAATATCCTCATCTTCCGAGAAGGCTTTAATCAGAATTTCGTCATCTGAGCAGTGGGCAAGTATTCTGAGTTCAATCTGGGAATAATCGGCTGAAAGGAGGCGCCATCCCTTTTGAGGAATGAAGGCGCTCCTTATCTCTTTTCCCTCATCGGTTTTTACCGGAATATTCTGCAGGTTCGGGTCGGAACTGCTGAGCCGTCCTGTTGCAGTGACGGTCTGGTTATATGACGTATGTACGCGTCCGGTTTCAGGATTCATCATTTCTATCAGGGCATCGGCGTATGTTGATTTTAATTTGGAAAGCGTTCTGTGTCTTAATATCAGCGCCGGCATTTCATGCCTTGAAGCAAGCTCGGTAAGCACATCCACATCGGTTGAATATCCCGTCTTTTTTTTTGTCTTCTTCATGACGGGAAGTGAAAGTTTTTCAAAAAGAACTCCTCCAAGCTGCTGCGGCGATTTTATGTTGAAAGTCATGCCTGCGAGCGAGTATATCCTGCCTTCAAGCTCTTCTGTCTGCGCTTCAAAATGTTTGGAAAGCTCGCGAAGCCTCTGCGTGTCAACGCATATGCCTTTCATCTCCATCTTCATAAGAACGGGTATAAGCGGCATTTCAACATTCTCAAAAAGATCCCTTACCCCGATATCCGAAAGCTTCGGCAAAAGCACATTATGGGCCATAAGGGTAATATCGGCATCTTCACAGGCATAAGGTACGGCCTTTTCCACAGGAACGCCCGCGAAACCAAAATCCGGCTTTTTCTTTCCAACCGTCTCCTCAAAGGTGATTTTTTTATGGCCCAGAAAATCAAGCGCTATCTGGTCAAGGTTGTGCGCGCGCTTGGAGGGATTTATAAGATAGGATGCCACCATCGTATCAAAAGAGACTCCGGCAAGCCCGGTCCCATGCCGTTTCAATACGATCCAGTCATACTTTATATTCTGGCCTATCTTTTTTATGGCAGGATTTTCAAAAACGCCTTTAAGTTTAAGGAGCGCTTCATTCCGGTCAGGCTGTTCGGGCGCACCTTCATAATTGTGGGCAAGCGGCATGTAAAACGCTTCGTGGGGTTTTAATGAAAATGAAATTCCAACCAGTTCTGCTTTCATCGGGTCTTCAGATGTCGTTTCTGTGTCAAGGGCAAAACGGTCTGCCGATTCAAGCCTTGAAATTACCGCAGAAAGTGTTTCCATATCCGGAATCAGCCTGTATTCCTTTCCCGAAAGATCAGAAGCGCCTGATACACTCTGCTGAAGCTGCCTGAACTCCAGTTCCTGAAACAGCTCTGATAATCGCCGGTTGTCCGGATTTTTAAAACGAAACGAATCCATGTCAAAACCGACAGGGACCCTTGTATCTATTTCGACAAGCCGCCTGCTTAAAAAAGCCTGCTCTTTAAACTGAATCAGGTTTTCATGCTGCTTTTTCTTTGTTACGGAAATGATATTATCATAGAGATTGTTCATGTTCCCGAAAGTTTTTATCAGTTCAAGAGCAGTCTTTGGCCCTATACCTGGCACCCCCGGAACATTATCCGAAGTGTCTCCTGAAAGCCCCATGACATCTATCATTTGTTTAGGATCAAGTCCGAATTCTTTCCTGAAAGCATTTAAATCGGTTGTCTTATCCTTCATGGGATCCCAGATAACTGTTTTATCCGTCACAAGCTGGAAAAAATCCTTGTCTCCCGTCACCATTACCACGGAAAGGCCCGATTCCTCCGCCCGGCGCGCAATAGTCCCTATAAGATCGTCCGCTTCATACCCGGGCATTTCAATTACCGTAAGGTTAAATGCCCTTGTTATCTCCTTTATATAGGGTATCTGCACCTGCAGATCTTCCGGCATCGGAGGCCGTGTAGCCTTGTACTCTTTGAAAATTTCATGTCTGAATGTCGGCCCTTTTGCGTCAAAAAACATAACTGCGTATCTCGGGGCCCAGTCATCTATGAGTTTGATGAGAATCCTGGCAAATCCAAAGATTGCATTTGTGGGGAGGCCCCTGGAATTGGAAAGACTTCTTATGGCATGGTAGGCGCGGTGAATATATGCGCTTCCGTCAATGAGAAAAATCGTCTTATCGGGATATATAGATCTTTTGGCTGTTTCCATTATTACAGCCCCAGCTCATGCGCGATTTCGGACATGGCTTTTATGCTTATTTCGACAAACTCATCAAGCGGAATGCCTGCTTTTTCGCACTCCATTATCCTCTCCCTGCTGACCGCACGGGCGAAATGCGGGGTTTTCATCCTTTTTGTAACAGAGCTTACCTTGACGCTTGAAATCTTTTTATCCG
>CAZAAJ010000145.1:0-4298 GCA_964483135.1 uncultured Anaerolinea sp.
GTTTACCAGCTCTATGGTCTCACGGAGGATGAAATCAAAATTGTGGAGGGGTCAAGCTGATGAAGTACTATCGAATTTATATTGATGAGACAGGAAATCACGACATGACTCATGTCGATGATCCTAATCAAAGATTCTTGGCATTATCTGGAGTAATTATAGAATCTACTTACAACACATCAGTATTTCAACCAGAATTGGACTCACTTAAGCGAGAATTCTTTATTCATGACCCGGATGTTCCGATCATTCTTCATCGAAAAGAGATCATTAACAAACGGACCCCATTTGAATCATTACGGGATTCTGAAATTGAAAAAAAGTTCAATTGTGCTATCCTTGATGGATTAAAAAGATGGCAGTTTAATGTGATAACGGTGGTAATTGACAAGAAAAGCCATAGGGATCAATACTCAGTTTGGCGTTACCATCCATATCACTATTGTTTAGCGGTAATGCTAGAGCGGTTTGTCTTATTTCTCCATTATGGTAATAATCGAGGGGATGCATTAGTGGAAAGCCGAGGAGGCGTTGAGGACGAAAAACTAAAAGATTCCTATGCTCGGTTATTCCAATTAGGAACTGATAATGTTCCTGCAGAGAGGTGGCAAGAGAGGTTAACTTCTGGTGAATTAAAAGTTAAGGCAAAAAAATCAGACATTCCCGGCTTGCAACTAGCGGATATTATTGCCCACCCCTCAAGGCGTGAAATATTACTCGATCATATGTTGATTCTCGATGAACGTGACATATTTGGCGATAAGATATGCAAGATTTTGAGACTGGATAAATATCTACGATCCCGATCAGGACAGATAGAGGGATACGGTAAGAAACTTCTTCCTTAAAGAGAAAACGCCCTTTCGGGCGCTCTCCGATAGCCACTGGCCATCCACCTCCGCTAAACGGATTAACAATATTATATACAACTTAAGAATAAAAATCAATGCCTATAGAAAAAAAAACAATAACTCTCACCACGCCATCGACGCCCTGGTTTACCAGCTCTACGGCCTCACGGAGGAGATCAAGATTGTGGATGCCTTGATGTAAACTACAACTCAAAGCTGACTTCCATTTATTTCTGGCTTTCCGGTTTCACCCAAGTTTGTTCAATATAGCGCAGGTTGTTGATCACATCATCCGTGAATTTTGCGGTCAAATTATTTAACTCTGTGTCTATGGTTGCAGGTTCCGTCATCCTTTCAAGCTGACCCCGGGCCGCAGCCATCAAAGCATTCAGGTTGCCTGTCAGTTCACTTGGTGTGATAGTCTCCAGCGCTTCCAATGTGGTGAGGGTGACTTTTAACTTCCATTCATTCAGGGCAGCCTGCTGGTTGATATATTCCATAAAGCTCATACCTTGCTGAGGGCCGCCAAACTGAAATACCATCTCGCGGATGCGGTTGATAAACGGGGAATAGTATTCACGCAGGAAAGTGCAGACTGCATCTTCTTCCCTGGATCCGCTTTTCAATCTAACCTGTTTGGCGATCGAAGCCTGGTATTCGGTCATGAGGCTATCAAGGTTGTTTACTGGAGAAACCATACGGAGCACAAGAAGTCCGCCTATGAAATTCTTCTGGGGGTCGTGAAGGCTGAGTCCGCTAATCTTGACAGGGATCAATTCGTTGTGGGTGTTACTGACCTGTACCTGCAGGTCAGAAAAAGTGCCTTTAAGTCTCAATGCATCCAGGATCAAATCCTTTTCCGCAGGTTTCAGTTTCAAGAGAGCTGCCAAATTGTCCTTGCTTTTTATGCTTCCTCGAACCAGAGCGGAAACATTCGCACTTGCCTCATCAATATCGAGGTTGCCGTCAACAAAATAGACAATGTGAGTATTTTCAACCAATGCCGGTTGTTCCAGCTTTTCTTCTTTGATGACAATCTCCTGTTTGATCTGTAAGCGGTAAATCCCCAGAGCGGTGAAGAGATAACCCAGTACATAGGGGATTGAACTGCCAACAGAGGTGACCAAGTTTACCTGGTCATTGGGGTAATACATCCCCGAGGAGTATAAGTAGGAATACATAAGGTCAGCCACGGTGATTAAAATGAATCCGACGATAACCAGCACCCAGCCCAGGCTGTTGCTGCGTGTGTCGTAATCGAACAACAGGCGGATCGACAACAAGAGGATGAGCAGATCGGAGAGAGGATAAAAGGTATCCAGAAGGATCATACCCAGACTGGATCCAGCATCTGCCTGCAGGATCGGCTGTAATGCCAAGAAATAAACGATGGCGACCAGCGCAATTACGATCAACCAGAAACTGATAATCTGCAGCCTTTTCAAGTGATGCGGGGTATCCTGAACGTGCCGAATCAGTCCGCCGATGAGCACGAAGGTCCCGATGATATAGGCGATATCTGCGATACTGGGATAGGGTACCTCATTGGTGAGAAAACCGACAACCAAGTAAAGGATCTCGCCAAGCGCCCAAAGCGACCATCCAATCACAAACCAGCCCCACAACTTACGTCCTTTGTTGAGCGGGGCGAACTTTTGCCACATGATGAAAACCAGAACTGCGTTCAGGATGGCAAGCGGGATGGGGAGTGTATCCGAGAGGGTAATGACAAAGGTGTCTCCACCTATGACGAAAAGTTGGATAACGATGTAAACCGCTGCGATACCAAAGGAAATCCAGGCTACCTTGTTGAATATTTCCCGGGTGAAAATTGAAGAGCGTTTCACGTGAACCTCCTTGCAACCGATAGGTTTAGAGGCCGGCAGGTCTGCTCGTGGAATAATGTGCTTTTTATTCTATGCGTAAGGAACGATGAAGTTGAATCCCTGCGGAACGGTTGGATAGCGACATTATAAATGAATATCTGGTTTTCTTTATTTACAGATTTGTTTGGAACAGGTTTGTTTCAGCAGTTCTGGCTGGAACTTGGGGTTGCAGGTTTTTTTCAATGCCACCGTCATGAATGTTGACAGAGTGTTTTTTGAAATGAATTGTGATGCGAGGATTTGATTTTTCGAAACTCCCGTCCGCAGATGCAACGCTGGAGCGCTCAATACGGAAAGGTTACAATTCTTATGATCTACCTTTAGGTGAGTAGATTTTGGAAAACGAATCTGGTTTGGAAAAATAGTACAATTTATCCTAACGATAATCATTTACGCCTTAGGAGGGACTTGAAAAAACTCATCCTTCTCGTAATCCTTCTCGTAACATTGATCGCCTGTTCGTACGCAGGTAATCCCACTGAAACCCAGATGCCAACCCAGGAGGAGTTGCCGACCCGGCAGGCGTGGGAAATTTGGGAATCGAACATCACGCCAACGGTATCGGCTTATCTATATGAAGACGATTTCGCCACCGCGGGAGGCGATTGGATGACTCAGGAAGATGAATATGGGGTCACCAGTTATGCTGACTCGGCATTCCGCATCACCGGGGTTAAAAGTGAATACATGAACTGGTCGATCCTTGAACAACCCACCTTCGAGGATGGCGTTCTATCCGTATCCTTCAAGAAAAATTCCGGAGATGATAATCTGACCGGTGCGGCCATCTTTTGGCGCATCATGGACCAGGACAACTTTTACTATTTACAGATCGGTTGGAACGGATTTTATTCGATCTATAAATACCTCGACAATCAACTGGTGGAAATCATCCCCTGGAAGCAGAGCCGGTACCTGCAGTTATCAGAGGCTCCGAACACGGTGGCGATCAGGTTCTCAGGCGATAACTCGGACATTTACTTTAACGATGTGTATGTCACGTCCATGACGGATGATTCCTTTCCGCGCGGAAACGTTGGGCTGGGGGTTATCCCTGATCTTGAGAGCGAGGTTGACGTTACTTTCAGCGATTTGACGGTCTACCGCCTGGACGCCGGGGAGGTGCTGCTGCCCCCGGTCACTGCTGCGGAAGCAAAGACGGAGTACAATCGCATCACCTGGAAAGCGCTGGCGGATTTTTTGGTGAGGGATCATACCAACTGGAACCCCTATGATGCCGAGGACTACAACTGCATGGATTACGCCATCGAACTGGTGAACAATGCGCGGGCGGAGAACATCAAAAGCTGGCTGGTGGGGGTTGACTTCACCACAGGGGAAACCGGGCATGCCTTTGTGGCATTTGACACCTCAGACAGGGGGGTGATCTTTGTGGAGCCGCAGGCGGACTATACCTATTCGAATTTGAAGGTCGGATTAGACCTGTGCGATGACTGGGGAAAGAGTGCCTGCTGGGGCGTGGTGAAGAAGATCGAGTATTACGAGATGTGCAACCACGAGCAATATTGTACGGAGTATGTGCCATAAAGTGGTCGATCAG
>CAZAAJ010000146.1:0-4234 GCA_964483135.1 uncultured Anaerolinea sp.
TGGGACTGCAAATACCATAATACAGTGTTTCGAATACAGCAGGGTTTATAAAAGTTAAAAGCCCAATCAGGATTCACCAAGAGGTTTTAAATAACAAGAGGATGACTGGATTAAGCTTTTGGTCAACTTCAGGGGCTTCACCAAAGACAATGCCTCCTTCGAGGAGGCTTCATCAAACCACGTCCTATGGGCGTGGTAGGTGATTTATGTTTTATTTATCAAGTGGTTATAAAGCTATGCAAAACCTATTGTTCGTGAAGACCCGATTTTACCGGGTTCGAGAGTGGCGCTGTCAGGCCGCTATTTTCCAGGGTTTGCATATGACTAAAAATAGCAATTTTACCTCATTGGTAAAAAAGGATGTTTGTTGAATCTTCATAGGCATCATATTGATAAGCCTTCACAGCTTATATGGCGTTTAAAAGGATTTTGGTGCAAAATTCAGGCAACAATATATTTGATTTAACCGATTAATAAGATTATGAAAGAACATATTGTTTTTAATATTGAAAATATATGCCCGAAGGAAATATCAATGAATTGTTTCATCAGATTGCCCAAACGTATATTCCCCGTCCGGTATTATTTTGCCATTCCTTTTTTCATAATTCTTCTTCTTTTATCGGTTGCTTTCGCCGAAGAAAATCCTTTGCCGAAAGATGAGGTTAAGGAAAAAATTCATGTTACGGCAGACAGCTTAAGTTCGGACAGTGATGCCAAGTTTGCCGAGTTCATAGGGAATGTGAAGGCAACCCAGGGTGATTTTGTCATCAAATCGGACAGGCTCAAAATATATTATAAAGAAAGCGCGGAAAGTAAAGCCGTCCCCGGAGCGACAGAATCGATTGAAAAGATTGTCGCGACCGGTAATGTTGAAATAAAATCGGAAGAGAGTGTGGGGCTTACCGAGCAGGCGGAATATGATACAAAAACGATGATCGTGGTTTTAACCGGAGAGAATTCGAAGGTTTTTGATCAGAAGAATTCTGTCACAGGCTCCAAAATAACCCTTTACAGGAATGACGGCCGGGTTAAGGTTGAAGGCGATAAAAATAAGAAGGTGAACGCCGTCCTGTACCCGAAAGAGAAAACACCGGCAAAAGAAGGGGCTGTAAAAAAAGAAAAAGAGAGAGTTGTGTTAAAGGAGGAAAAAGCACCGGTTGTTCAGGCAAAGGCCGATAAGCTTCCGCCTGCTGCTCCTGTGAATGTTGTTTATGCGCCGGCAGTAATAGAAAAAGCGAAACCGAAAACCGAAGCGGGAGGGAAAGTTGCTCCGGGAAGCCTCAGAAAGAGCATGGGAATGACAGTCTTTGAGAACAGGACGGTTTATACCCTGGTTGACTTTCAGGAAACTCTCCGACAAAGTCTTGCAGGAGCCTTTCAGCGAAACTGCTCCGGCATTATTCTCCTGAAGGCCGACGATGGAAATTACCCTTCAGGTTTTGAAAAGCTTCCAGGGCTCTCATCCGGCGGTGTGGACAGTTTTAAACTTTGTGAAACGGGGAGGGAACTGGGGCTGACTGCAATAATGACCGGTTCCATAACCGATATAAAAATCAGCGATGAATTGCGGGGCATTCTGCTGTGGAAAGATTCCTATCCTGTGATAAGCCTGACCGTTCATGTTGATCTTCTTGACGCCGAAACCGGCGCAAAGATCCTTGATGAAAGCTTTACGCACAAAAAATATTCGGATGATATCGAGATGGAATCCATAAAATCCGGGAAAATTGAGCCGGCTTTTTTAAAGGAGGCTTTTGAGCGCATCGCCGGAGAAGCGGGGAAAAAGGTATGTGAAATGATGAGGAGAGAGTCCTGGAAAGGATATATCTCTTCGGTTTCCGGGGATAAAATTACCATATCTTCCGGAAGCAATATGGGAGTTGCCCAGGGTAAGGCATTTGAGGTTTTCGGAAACAGTTTGATTGTCGGAATGCAGGGGCATAGATTCCTTGTTCCAGGGGCTAAAACCGGCGAAGTTAAAATTACCGGAGTTTTCGGCGACAGTGCGGAAGCTTTAATAGTTTCGGGAGACTCCATAAGGAAAGGCAATACTGTACGGCCGAAGTAGGAATAGAAAGTGAATGATGCCGAAACAGCGAGCGCATTAAAAACAGACACTATTCCCTACGGTCGAATCCGACTCAGGCGGACCGCTGCTTCCGGCTGCACGCATGAGCCCATACTCCGTCCGGCCTTTAACTGTGTGTCATGCAAAGATCTCGATTAAACAATACCGAGAAGACCGGCAATGTTTCGGTAAAATACCTTTTCCTTTTCTTCCCTGTTGTATCCCGCCAGATCAAGCAGCCTGCCGAGTACATTCAGTTCCTCTTTGTGGTCAAACCAGGGCCAGTCGGTGCCGAAGATAATGTGTTCCGGGCCATGGATTTCGAGAAGACGGAGAAAATCCTTTTCGGACAAGGTATGTGCGGCATTGGAAGTGTCGAGATAGAGGTTCTTTGACGGCAATAGGTGTGTAAATATTTCTTCCGGTGGGGCGATAAGCCCGCCCATGTGGGCCGCCACGAAATCAATGCCAGGGTATTTCCTGACGATATCACCCAGCAGTAAAGGGGTAGTGGTATGCCGGCCCGGCGTTCCGAAATATTCATGGGCAAGACAAAAGGTGTCCAGTATGACGAAGATTCTGCCGTTTTTCAGAATATTTGCCGATTCGATGATTTTGAAGAGATCGAGTGTTTCCGGGGCCGACAGAGAAAAACCTTGAGAAAAGGAACAGAGTTTTATCGCCCGGACTCCATGCTCCTGCAACCTGAACAGCTCTTTTTTATTGTCCCCGTAAAAGGGATGCAGGGTGCCCGCGGTAAAAAGAAAGTCCGATCCGGCGACAAGTTGAATAAATGCCGTATTGATTTTGCGAACACCTGTTGCGCTGGCAATAGGAAGGATGAGGCAGGCGTCTATGCCTGATGAGCGGCAATCATCCCTGAGCGCCGAAATATTCGTTCGTCCTGCCGCAAATGAGGCATGCAGGTTAAGTTTTTCAACAATCGCGGATTTGGCGGAAACACCGGTGATAATCCCTGAGGAATATATGTGGGCATGGCAGTCGATAATCATTTTATAATCATACCCATACCCCGACATAGCGAATGCGAGTTATTCAAAGCTCTTGCCTTAGGTCTTCGTGGTTTTATAAAACGCTCACTTTTTTACATCTTTTTACGAGTCCGTTAATTCATAGCACAATCAATTTTTTGCGGCGCAAATATATGAAAACGGTATTTGGGTGTCAAGACAATTAAACCGGCATATATTGCGGTCATGGAACCTCATATATCAGCACCCGGGCTGACGTTCAACCGGTTTATCGAGGAAGGAAGCTGTTCATTCTATGGTGCGCCTGTGGCCATTATCGTCGCCATTGACAAACTGTTTCCGGCGATTCGCTATCGGATGTGGGTCTGGCAGTCTTCTACCTCCTGCTGCTGACGGCGAATGCAAAAGGCCTGGCAACATGCCCGATCGGGCTGATAGCTGCCTACAGGGATGATATTTCCCAGATGCTCAATATTTTCGAAGAGAAGGAAATCCTCCTCGGCATTTCACTCGGATATGCAGACGAGAATTCTCCGGCAAACGCTTGCCGCACCCGGAGGGCTGATTTAAAGGAAATAGTTACCTGGCACGAGTGATGACGGAGAAAAGATGTTTCAATAATATTAGTTGATAATGCTCATAGCCTGTGTTACCGAGCAACTTGAATTTGAAGTCTGATACAATGCGGGTATTTAACTTTAAATCAATATGTTAAAGGGGCAAAAGAAAGTAGGTCACAATGCAAAAAGGGATTTTGTTGGTTTTATGCTGCGTGGTGGCTGGTCTTTTTCTGGTCTCATGCGGGTCCAAGCCGCCGAAGACGATCAAAATCGGGTTTAATATTCCGATGACGGGCGATATTCCGAAGGTCGGCGAGAGCTCCAAGTTTTCTGCAGAAATGTTAAAAGAGCAGGTAAATGCCTCGGGCGGTGTTAAGATCGGCGAAAAATCATATCTTCTTGAATTTATATATGTGGATAATGAAGCCAATGCCGAATCAGCCACAGCAGCAGCTATAAAGCTTATACACCAAGACAAGGTTTTGGGAATTATCGGGCCGCAGTCGAGCAAACAGGCTATTCCTGCAGGTGAAATCTGTAACAATAACAAAACGCCCATGATTTCCCCCTGGTCAACAAACCCCAAAAAACAACCAAACACACCCAACACA
>CAZAAJ010000147.1:0-4156 GCA_964483135.1 uncultured Anaerolinea sp.
GATATTATTTGCGGGATGCCGTTTATAAAGCTGTGCTCGACTTGGGGCTTTACAAATAACAAATCCGACAGAATTGAGATGCGCACAAAACCAAAATGTGCGCCAACGCCCAACAAAGTTATGGTTGTCCAGTTGGATTGAAGCCGGGGAATGAATCCAATGGCCAAGCCAATGTAAACAAGACTGACTATGATGAGAGTGATCCAGAAATTATCCATCGCCTGATTTGTTGAATGAAAAGTTTACTATATAAAACGTGAAAACACAGAACAAAGATAATAAAAACCCGGAACTTTTTTGTCCCGGGTTCATTTTTATTGACTGTTATTGTTGGAGCAAACTCAGGTTTCCCACAGCCATTTCAACATCGATGGTAATTGTTGGTTGACCTGTTCCCGTTTCGTAAGAACTGCCATTGATTGTCCAGGTGCCAGTGGCATTGATATTACTTAAACCCCCGTTGATGGTTACGATAGTATGCGTATCTTTTGGGATCACAAGGGTGACATCGCTCATGCCAGCGCTAACTTTCACGTTCATATCTTCGATCAATTGACCGCTCAGGTCAATTCGATAACTGCCCGCACCACCATAAAACTCAAGATTTCTTAGATGAGCAAATCCCAATCCATTTAGCTTTACTTCTGAGGCACCGGTATGATATTCCAATTTCTCCATAACCGTTGGGTTTGGTTTGGAAAAAATCACATTGGTTTTACTTGCGCCATCTGAGATGCTCAAGCGGGATAAAGATAATCCGCTCAGGTCAAATGTCCCCTCATTCGCTCCAGTTGAAATCGAAAGTTCCATTGGTTCGGATCCCAATTGCAAGTCCCATAAGTTAACAATTTGACCGCTGGGAATGCCAACTGAGTTTGTATTCGATTGTGAGATTTCGATCATGTTCCCTGAATTGATAACTTTTGGTTCCCAATCGATAACATTGTAGTCAACAGTTCCCTCTACTGAAGAGGTGGCTCCAGGTTTAATGTTGAGGCTTCCAGCACCCATTTGAATTGAGATTCTCAATGGGGTAGAACTAGCAATTCCATTTTCACTTATCGTTTTTGTTTCCGTTACACCCGTCCGTATTTCAGGGACGTTGATGGATAAGGTACATGCCAGCGTGGTTCCAGTCAATAAAAGTAATAAAAATATTTTAACAAGTTTCATTGTTGTTCTTCCTTGTAGTAGATTATTGTGGCTTTTCTGATTCGTCCGCATTGATTGGTTGATTTTCCTTGGGTGGAAGAACGGCGTTGATCACTTTTTTGGAGTATTTCTCGGAGCCAAAACGAGAGATGATGACGGCACCAAGACCAAAGAGGGAAGTGATTCCCCCAATTAACCAACCCGCACAAGGAATCATCGTGGCAAATCCAGTGATGAGGGTGAGAAGCAATACACCAATTCCTGCGCTGATCGCTGGGTGCCAATCGACATGGAATAGACTTTCGATACGGTCACCAATTTCATGACCGGCAGCCATCCAACCAAAGAGTATCGTAAAGACAAATAGAAGGATGGTAAGAATTGTGACAGGTATCAGGATAATGGTGACAGTCAGGAGTACCAGGATGATGGGGAGGACGACTATAGTGAGAAGCCCGACACCACCAGCAATCAGCGGCTGCGAGGTGATCGTTGCAGAAACTCGTTTTAGCTGGTTAGGAAGGATCAAACCGAGGATGACTGCAAGCGCGGACATTGCCAGGGATTCGAAGGTAATGGATAGTGCCCTGGTTAAAGGGTCATTATTGAACTTAAATGGGGACAATACTTTTTCAGTGTCTTTAAGATTGAAAAATGAGGGGCTTTGCTCTGTGATTTCCCCATTGATCACAGCCAGAGGTGAACGTTTTAATGTTGCGCCTATTAGTACCAGGTTACCGTTTACCACTGCTGTATCGTCTAGCGTGACCGCCCCACCGATGGCGATAACGTCGCCATGCAGTGTGCCGGATAATGTAAAAGTCCCACCGGAGAGAATAGTATCGCCTGTCATGGTTGCGCCATTTTCGATCGTCGCTGTACCTCCGACGATTGCGAGGTTTCCGGTCAACGTATCACCTGAGGATAACCTGTAAGTATTACCGATGACAAGCTGATCACCCGAGTAATTCATCCCAGGCGTTGGAGTCGGATCCTGGGCAATGGCAAGGCCAGAAGGAATTACAAGCAATGCCAAAATGATTGGGAAAACCAAGTAATTAAGGATTTTTTTCATTTTTCCACAACTTTCTTTAGAGAGACTTTCCAAACCGATACCACCCAGGCGAGTACTGCAAGTAAAATCCACCCGACCAACATTGCGCCTATAACGATAATTGTTGTAGTTGGAGCAACTTTTAGTAAGCTCAATATCAATATCCAAATTTGCTTAATCGATTCCATCAGGCGAACGACTGCCGAGGTAAATGTAACGATCACGGAGATGAACGATATCTTTGGTAATAGTACAGCCCCTAATGCGATTAGGGCTACCAAAGCTCCACTGATGAAACTTAGCAACAGGGTTCGTGCCTGTTTACGTTTCTGTTTTTCCTTAAAGAGGATAAGGTTCTTCTGCCAGTTAGTGACAAAATTACCCGGCGCTTTTTGGATTGGCGCATTCTTAATCTGGCGTTGTGTTTTCTGCCAAGAGGATTGCACTTGAGCACACCTGGTGCAAACTCTAAGGTGTGACTGTAATAGTTCTCTATTTTCTGTATTATCCTCATAACCATCAAGGATCCAGGTTTGATATGGCTGGTGATTCATTTTTTCTCCTTTCATTCTCCGGAGTGAGATCTGTACCAGTAATTAAGCTAGCTAGTTGTTTCCTTGCGCGATGCAGTCGACTTTTTACTGCACTTATGGATAGATTTAACATCTGTGAAATTTCTTCCTCCGAACATTCATACCAGTACTTTAATATTACGGCTGCACGATCAATAGGTTGCAAAATATTGATCAAATTATGGAGTGCAGCATCTTCTTCATTTGAACCAAGTTGATGTTCCGGTGTTGGCAGCGAGGGATCACTAAGGTCGAAATCCGGAAATTCATCCAATTCAAATATCTGAATACGGTTCTTTCGCTGCTGATCGATGCAGTAATGGGCAGCAATGGAAAGTATCCAGGTGATGAGGGATCGTTGAGAATCATAGCGTTTTATGTTCTGGTGAACACGCCAAAAAGTCTCCTGGGCTGCGTCTTCCGCAGCTCCTGCTTCACCAAGCATTCGATAACACATGTTGTAGACTGGATTCTGATATGTTTCAACAAGCTTAGTAAAAGCTTCTTCATCACCAAGGCATGCTTTTTCGATCCAGACGCGATCCAGGTCAGGCACTAAGACACCATGTTCTCTAATGTTCTTATTAACATACGTTACAACCAGGCAATAGTTGCTCCTAAATATAACTTATCCTGCCAAATACTATCAAAAAGATAATTCTTCTTTTCCAGATAATTTTGCCTGGATGCGTTCTACGACCACATCCAGGTGTTTTGTTTTATGAACGAAATCCAGGTCGTCGGTCCGGAGCGTGAGGACTGGACAGAGATCGAAATTAGCAATCCATTCTGTATAAAAGGAATCAAGAAGTGCCAGGTAGTCTGTACTGATGGCAGTTTCTATCTCACGGCCACGCTTATGAATACGGTTGACGAGTACATCAACAGGGGCTTTGAGATAAATGAGTAATGAGGGTGGGGGCAGATTCTTGGTGACGAGGTTAAAAACCTGTTGGTAAGTTTTATAATCTCTTTCATCGATATTTCCCATGCTGCGCAGCGCGCGAGCAAAAATATAGGCATCTTCGTAAATACTACGGTCAATAATCGCTGATTGTGCATCCTCGTGTAGATCCAAATGTTGTTGAGCACGATGCCCCAGGAAAAACACCTGCAGATGAAAGGACCAGGCTTTCATATTGGCATAAAAATCAGGAAGATATGGATTGTCTGCCACAGATTCGTAGGCAGTCTTCCATCCCAGCTTTTCCCCGATTCGTTCCGTTAACGAGGTTTTCCCTGAGCCGATGTTCCCAGCCACCAAGATCAGCCTTTTTTGCATTTTTTGCTCCTTCGTAAGTGAAAATCTGTATTGATTATATGCGATATCATTTTGATTTTTGTACCGGTCATGGGATAATTCAAGCAAAGGACCAAC
>CAZAAJ010000148.1:0-4079 GCA_964483135.1 uncultured Anaerolinea sp.
GTTCATGGTCGCCCCTCTCTCTTTTCCAGATCTATGGACTTTTGATACAGTAACTTTTTAAAGACCAATAATCTTTTGATAATCAGATTCACCCACCTTTAAGAGTCCGGATCGCGGCAGCCGGGTCAGCAATTCACGCCAATTGGGATCTTCTGCAAAAACCTTTTTGAAAATAGACAATGACTCAGTGACCCTTCCACTTTCAGCCAGGGTGACAGCCTGCCAGAATGGCAGCTCGATAATCTCCGGAGCCAGGGACGCTGCCTTGTTATAGGCTGTAAAAGCTTCGTCAACCTTCCCATTAGCCAGGGAAGCATCACCAGCATTCATTAATTGGTATGCCTCATTAACATTTATTAATCGTCGAAGCTCCCTTAATGGTTCCGGATGATCATCGACGCGCAGGTCAACCAGGATCCCCTGCCATTTTTTGGTGTGTTTTTTCCCTTCCACAACCAGCATGGCTGCAGATTGTTTGCCGCGTATATCGCCCCCCTCGTGTTGCGCAGCCTCTAGAGCAGACATCAGCCTGTAGCTCAGGTCTCCACTTGAGGATTTGAATGCATCCGCCATGGCGTGCCATACAGTATTCTTGAGCATCATGTTCGCCTGGGCAGAGAACTGGTCGCCTGATTCATGTCCGGCTTCAGCGACGCAGCGTGTACCAGTGTGAACTGCGACACTGCCATGCGAATCCACCATGGCGACCTGCCGCAAGTCACGACCATCGTCTTTCGCGAGCAGGTCTGATAAAACCTGCTGTGATTGATTTCCTTTCCGCATGCCTTTCAATCCCAAAGGTCCATAGCTGACTTCCACCATGGATTGGGTCGCCACGACACCGACACCTGCTTCTGCCCAGGTAACCAATGAACCGGTAGAAAACCAATGGGATTGAACTGCCACTCCCATTTGTCCTGTTTGCGGGTCGCGGGCAACAATCGAAAACGTATGCGCAAAAGGGAAGCGAACCTGAGCATTGTAAGAGTGGTGGCTGTTATTCATCTTAACCTGCCTATGGTTTGAAGTAAAAAGCGGTATCTGAGACGCCATTGCTTGTCCAGAAAAAGCGCCAGGAGTTAATTTGAACCGATACTTGCCGCCATTCGTCGTCGATGGGTCCCTTGGCGATGGAGCGGGAATTTGGCACCTTGGAATTGCTGGGCAGATAGCGGTTAACATTGTCAATGATAAGAAGTCCCCCAGGTTTTAACAAGGGCAAAGATTTCAGGACACATTGAGCACGATAGGTGCCATCCACGAGGACGACATCCAAACTTGAAGGCTCAAATTCATGGGTTGCATTGACATAATTAGTTTCAGATGCAGGGATGGTTTCATCCTGTTTTGGGTGAAGAATATAGGTGATGTTATTGATCGAGAGGTCTTTAATCTTATCTTTGATCTTTTTGAACCACTCAGGATTGTGTTCAACACTGGTGATATGCATGACGCGTTTTGAAAACCAGAGTGTACTTCGACCTGAACCAAATTCCAGCATGATGTCAGTGGGTTTCAGGTAACCTTCGAGGAATTCATTCGCTGCTGGCGCCAGCCAGGGTTTATCCGGATTCAAGTGACGATAATTCTTTTCGACCAAGCGGTCAAACAGATATTTCAAGGTCCAATGTTGGAATGTTCTTGCCATCGACGCTCCTCTTAATCAGATACTTTTTTTACTTCAAGCTGCAAGCGAATAGCCGCATATTTTTCACACGTAATTGGGAATATACCCTGTACGGGAGAGCACCCAGGGGATGATTGCCAACATAACGGCAGGGCCGGCTTTCTGGATAAAAACAATGTACCCATAAGATGTGCCTTCGCGCCGTTGCCCGGTTCTCAGCTCATCATTATCCACAACATTGGGAATGATCGACCAGGGAATCACATGAGCAGCAGCGATTCCCATGCCCGCCATGGCTGCAATCAGGAAGACGATATTGCCGGCAGTGGAAGGCAGGAAAGCAAGCGAAAGCATGACAGCCGTCCACCAGACCATTCCCATGATATACGCTTTTATTTTTCCTGTTTTGCTCGACAGTTTCACGATAATCGGTATGCAGATGAATGCTACCAATTGGACCCCAGCGATTAGATAGTCCAGGTGTTTTGCCATGTTCATCCAATAAGTAACGTAGAAGATGAATAAACTTGATACCAATGCTACGGTCATCCAGTAGGTCATGTAGTACCAGCACCAAACCGGAAAGCCCTGTTTTTCAAAGTATATATAAAACTTTGGATTATTGAAAGGTCCTAGGTAGGGGTCCACTGGTTTTTTTCTTTTATCGCTAAGAATAGCATGAAGTACGGCAACATGGCTAAAACGCCAAAGATAATCACCATAACCAGGTACCCGGTCTTCACCTGGGGGAAGGCAGGGGCAATAATTGGAACCAGGAACGTGGCCATCCAACCACCGGCCATGCTGTGCCCATGCGAAAACCATTCAATTCTGTTCGTTCGTTGTAATCCTGTGATCATTCAGGTGTCAGGGTTCCATAGGGGACACAAACGAAAGTGAAGAATAAGTCAAAGAGGATGTACGCGACAAGGTAGTAAGGCATCAACAAAAAATTACTTGTGAAGGGGGGAACCCACCATAACATGATGAAACTAAGTCCAAAGGGAACTGCACCGATGATGAAGAATGGACGCCTTCTTCCCCAACGGGTGTGGACTTTATCCGCGAAGACGCCGACCAGCGGATCATTGATCGCGTTCCAAATCGTTCCAATTAACAACACCGGGCTTGCATAGATCAGAGGCAGGCGGGCAACATCGGTTAATAAGTAAAGGAAAAAGAATCCGATGACCGTGATGGTGGTTGTGTTTCCCCAATCCTCGATTCTGTAAATGAATTTGGTTAATAAGGGCAGTTTTTCAACTTTGGAAACGGCGGTCATGCTATACCTTGATTAATTGCTTTTCAAATAAACGGTAGCGAAGATAGGCTTGAAATCCCAAATGGGCCTGGAATCGATTGCTATTAAAATTCTCTTCACCAGCCAGGGACACATCAACTTCCTTGTACCTTTTTCTCCAGATCTCTTTGCCTACCTCCCGAATTAAAAGTGCTTCAATCCCCCCTCCTTGAAATTCCGGCAGGATCACAAGGATTTTGAAAGATACTCTATCTAACTGCAAGGTTTCAAAAAAGATACGAATTAATCGAATGAAGTTAACTTTACCATGGGCTTTTTGAAGCACCTGGTTCATATCTGGATAGGCAAGGGCATACCCGATGGGTACTCCCTTGACTTCAGCGATCAATGCCAAACGGCGATTGATGATTTGCTTCAGGTACCGAGCGAATCGATGAAACTCTTCCTGAGAAACTGGCACGTAAGCTTTCAAGTGTGCCAGGGATTTGTTATAAATATCACGCGCAAGATTGATTTCGATATCCCGGTCTTTTACATTAAGTCGTCGAATCCGGATATCGGGTCTTTTTTCGACCCGGGAAGCAATCCGAATGATCTTTTCCGGGCATGAGGAATTAAAAGGCCTCTTTCGGTCAAGAATATATCGACGGGCGACAAGGTCGTTGAATTTTTAATACCCGCAGGCAGCAATTAAGTAGAGATAAAAAGGAGGCGTATGGGCTGCCATTAATACCGGTCGGATATCAAATCCTTCGACAAAAAATCCAGGCTCTTTGTTTAACGACGGGTTAACAGGTCCGCGTACAAGTTCTATTCCCCTCTGCTTTAACCATGCTTCAGCGGTTTTGAAGAATACTTCAGCAACCAGCAGTTTATTCTCACTTTCAAAGAATTCGAAATACCCAATTTTTGAGAAACCGGCTCCGATTTTTTCAACGAGAGCACAGATTCGACCAGCAGCTTCATCGTTTTCAAATGCAACCCAGCACTGCTGATCGTAAGACGACTAGAACTGGTTTTGTTCTTTGTCTAATTTGCTTTTTAGGTCATCCATTAACGGAGGCACCCAAAAGGGATCATTTCGATAAACCTACCACGGAAATCGAATGAAGACATCCAATTCTTCTGTAGTCGTAACAGGTTTGACAGTGATGCCTATCGCAGTGTTTAGCGTTATTTCGATTTATTTAG
>CAZAAJ010000149.1:0-4049 GCA_964483135.1 uncultured Anaerolinea sp.
CGGCAACAAACGTACTCAACTTAAATGCAAAGTCTGCGGACACCTCTTCCAGTTAAACCAAAGATTCCGTAAAAGTGATAAATCCAAGTTCTTCTGCCCTTACTGCAATTGTGCCCTGTTTAAATGGAAAGATCGTAAAGACGTCACCATCTATAAATGCTCCAACGATAACTGCCCCCATCGCACCCAGGCACTTAATACACTTAATCACGCTGAACGCTTGCTTCAGAAAAAACGCAGCTCTCAGTTCAAACTCTGTTATCAGTACCGGAAGTATCATTATAAACCCAACGAGCTTAATCATTCCCAGCCTGATCGCCCCAAGGTCGATCTCTCTAAAATCCACAATGCCCCTAATATCCTTGGCCTTATCCTCACCTTCTATGTGTCTTTTGCCATCACCGCCAGAAAAACCGCCTTCATCCTACGCTGTGTCTTTAACATCAAGGTCTCTTATCAGACTGTCCTCAACTATGCCGCTGCCGCCGCTTTCTACTGCCATGCCTTTAATCTTCGCTATAAAGGCCCCATAGATTCAATAAACGCCGGTGATGAAACTTATATCAAAGTCATGGGCAAACATAATTACGTCTTCTTTTTTATCTCTTCCAAAAGCCTCAAAATCACTGCCTATCACGTCGCAAACTCCAGGGACACCCAACACGCTATCATAGCCATGCAGGAGGCCATCCGCACTGCAAAACCCGATCAGCAAATCACTCTCATCACTGACGGCAATCCCTCGTATCCGGCAGGCATCCATTTCATCAATTCCAACTCCCCAGAGCTTCCCGATATCAAACACCATAAGGTCATAGGCCTTCAAAACCTTGATAAAGAGTCAGAAGAGTTCAGACCCTTTAAACAGCTTATTGAACGGCTTAACAGAACTTATAAACATCATGTGAGGCCTTCTCACGGCTTCAATTGCTCTAATGGAGCTATATCTCTGACTACCCTGTTTGTTACTCACTACAACTTCCTCCGCCCTCATATGTCTCTTCATTACAAAACCCCAGTCCAATTGCCGGAGTTGCAAAATATATCTACTATGCAGGGCAAATGGTCAAAAATCTTATCTCTCGCTGCTTAACTTCTTCATTCAGTTGTCAAAGATCAAAGCCGTTTAATCTCTCTATGCTCTCTTATTCACAAATCCAAAATATCAAACCCTTATTCTCTCAAAGCCGTCGGCGTTGCTCGCTATCGCCTGAATACGTCCCTCCATTACGCCGACGGAACCCCGCTGCATACCGTTTTCATAAATCTATCTCGTTTTTCATAAAAATTTTGACATTATCGTAATTTTAGAAGAACCGACAGGATTCATCTGTCAACAATGTTATGAATAACAACTAACTGCTGCAAGAATTTGCAACATATAATTTCCCGTTTACTCAAAAAGATCTTCAATCTCCTCATCGGAATATCCCAATTTTAAGAGTACTTCCTTGTTATCGGCCCCTGCAGGCTGCCCCGCTTTAGAGTAATGCAAAGGGGTTTCAGAAAACTGTATGGGGGTTCCAAACTGGCGGACAGAACAACCGTCTGAAAGTTCCACATCAAACACCAGTCCCCTGTGGATGACATGGGGATCATTCAAGGCCTCGGATAGTGTCAAAACCGGTTCCACACAGGCATCAACATTTTTAAAGGACTCTTCCCATTTGTCCCGGGTCTTTGTTTTGATTATTTTCCTGACTCTCGCCTTAACCTGGTCAATGTCTTTTGGCATTACACCGCCTTCAATCAGATCCGGGCATCCAATCGTGTGGCAGAAGGCAGAAAAGAACTGAGGTTCAAGCCCTCCAAAACTAATGTATTGACCGTCTTTTGTCTCGTAAAATTCATAATGACTGCCACCGTTTAAAAGTTCTCCTTCCCTTTCCGGGTCAAGACCATATATTATAGCACCCGCGCCAGTCATAGCATTGAACGGCACTACGCCATCCATCATTGAAATATCAATATGCTGACCATTGCCTGTATTATTTTGGAAAAGTACTGCGGCAAGGATACCGATAATCACGTTATTTGAGCCGGATGCCACGTCGGCAATCTGCATGCCTGTTAGAGCAGGACCGTCGGCTTTTGTTCCTGAATAAGACATCAGGCCTGAACGGGCGAGATAATTAATGTCATGACCGGCTCTTTTAGAATAAGGGCCATCCTGACCATAACCGGTAAGAGAGCAGTAAATAAGCCCGGGATTTATTTTTTTAAGATGTTCATACCCCAGACCTAACTTATCCATAACGCCCGGCCTGAATTGTTCCAGAATAATATCATACTCGGAGATTAAGATTAGCTGTTTTACAATCGTGACCGCCTGGTGTTTTTTAAGATTAAGAGTAATGGAGCATTTCCCCCGCACAAGCCAGGCAAGATTAGCTGAAATCTCGGTACCCGGGAGAAAAGGTGGCATAAGAGCCACAAGATCAGGCCGTGATCCAGACACGACTCTCAAGGTATCTGCCTCAAGATCACTAAGAGCCAGGGTAGCGTAGGGCCTTGGTAAAAGTGTAGAAAAATCAAGAATTTTTAAATACTCTAAAGATCCTGATTTCATAAAAATCTCATTAATGAACTCCGCACTCACTGTTTTTTTCCTGCTAAATGCCTGCCAATAATAAGCCTCTGCACCTCGGATGTTCCTTCCACTATCTGGAGGAGCTTTACACTTTTGTAAATGCGCGATACAGGATATTCTTCCATATACCCGTAACCGCCATGAATCTGGACCGCATCACTTGCTACCTTTTCTGCCATCTCACTTGCGTAAAGTTTGGCGCAGGTGGCTTCAAATGTGTGTTTCTTTCCATGATCCTTGAGCCAGGCAGCTTTAAGATACTCGTTTCTGGCAAGCTCAACGGAGAGCGCCATATTGACGAGTTTAAATTGAATGCTCTGAAACTCAAAAACTGGCTTGCCGAATTGTTTTCTGCCCATGGAATAACGCAGAGATTCATCAAGACATGCTTGTGCTGCTCCAACGGCAACTGCCGCAATACTTATTCTCCCAGTCTCCAGTACAGCCAGATGCTGTGAAAATCCGTGTTTGAGATCCCCCAGTAAATATTCTTTGGGAATTCTGCAATCTTTTAATATCACTTCATGGGTTGCCGATGCCCGCCATGACATTTTGTTATATTTTGTACCCAGTTTGAGTCCCGGTGCATCTTTTGGAACAATAAACGTTGCTATTACACCATCCTCCATTTTAGCAGCCACGAGAACAATTGAAGCGTTTTCCAGACCAATGTTGGTGATAAACTGTTTGGTGCCGTCCAGCACCCATTCGTCACCTTTAAGTACTGCCTTAGTACTCAATGAGCCTGCATCTGACCCTGAATCTGGCTCAGTTAAACCGAATGCGCCGATTTCGCGCCCCTCGGCAATGGGTACAAGCCATTTCTTTTTTTGTTCTTCAGTACCATACTCAAGAAGCTCCTGCCCCACGATACTTGTAGTGACATCAAGCAAAGCACCCAGGGTAATATCTGCTCTGGAGATCTCTTCAATGCACAGGTGCATACTGACCCAGTCACTACCCATGCCTCCGTATTCTTCCGGAAATGGAATTCCCATCAATCCCAGATCTGCCATCTGTTTTATGATATCATAGGGATATTCTCCGGTTCTTTCCATTTCCTCTGCCCGAGGCGCAATTTCACTTTTTGCAAAATTTCTCACCTCTTTTTGAATCATTTTCTGTTCTTTTGTAAGATTGAAATCCATACATACCCCTCTACATGGAATAGCCTTTCATGTATGCGCCAAGCAAAACGCACAAATAGTTTCAGCAGTCTTTAAAGACCCACAATGCTTATACTGACAAGATTCATGGCAGGAAACCCGCCCATATTATGGGTTAACCCGATTTTAGGATCTTGGATCTGCCTCTCTCCGGCCTTGCCCCAGAGCTGCTTGTACATTTCATACATCATCCGCAGGCCAGAAGCGCCTATGGGATGACCAAAACACTTCAACCCCCAAGAATAAGAATTTCCTTTTTGTGGCTTGATATATCTCAGAAATTGTCTTGTATG
>CAZAAJ010000150.1:0-3834 GCA_964483135.1 uncultured Anaerolinea sp.
TTGCTTAAGTTCCTATAAGATGTTTACAAAGCGGTATTTGGACAGGTTGTGTCCTACATTCCAATTGTATTCCTTTGAACCTTGTGCCTATGTGCCTTTGCCCCTTTGTGCCTGAATAGTTAACGAAAGTTTTATTTCATGTGACAGGAGGCTTTGAGTGGTGAGAAAAAAGATCGGTATTTTGCATCCGCACATCCATGAAAATGCGACGGAAGATGAGAAGGATGTCCTTGTACAGGTCGAAGCCATTTCGAAAGCCATCAGGAAACTGGGGTTTAATCCTGTTCCGGTCAATTTCGATCTCAACCTGGAATCTGTCGCCATTGCCCTGCGAAAGCTCAACCCTGCCTTTGTATTCAATCTTGTAGAAGCTGTTAACGGATGCGGCAGCTTGATACACCTTGCGCCGTCATTACTGGACCATCTTGAGATTCCCTACACCGGCTCAGGAACTGAAGCGATGTTTATAACTTCCAACAAGCTTGTCGGAAAAATTTTTCTTGAAGCAAGCGGTATAACCACCCCTAAAGCATACACACTCTCTTCTTTGAAGAAAGAGGCTCCTGCAAAAGGGAGGTATATAGTTAAATCGGTATGGGAACATGCTTCGATAGGGATGAGCCAGGATTCGGTTTTTACGGCAAAAAGAGCTTCCGAAATAATCTCAATGCTTGAAAAAGCGGGAAAGCGGGTGAAAGGCGGGTGTTTTTGCGAGGAGTACATCGACGGACGGGAATTCAATGCGGCAATATTGGCAGGCCCGGATGGGCCCCAGGTCCTTCCGCCTGCCGAAATTCTCTTTGTAAACTACCCCTCCGGAAAGCCTAAAATCGTCGACTACCGCGCAAAGTGGGCGACTGATTCCTTTGAATACCTTAATACCGACAGGTCTTTTGATTTTGACCCTGAAGATAAAATGATTATCAAATCGATTAAGGCTACGGCAATAAAATGCTGGAATCTTCTGGGTTTGAAAGGATATGCAAGGGTTGATTTCAGGGTTGACGAATCAGGTAAGCCTTGGGTTCTGGAGATAAACGCCAATCCGTGCCTTTCACCGAACGGCGGATTTGCGGTTGCATCCGCCCTGGTCGGACTCGATTTCTCGATGATTGTTAAACGAATAATCGCAGATATATGACGAGACTTTTGCATGACACCCCCTTTAATGCCTCTTTTGATATCGGAGATCTGATTTTCCGCAAAACGCCTTCACAAGATGATCCTGAGAAAGTAAGAGCAATAGTCGAGGCTACGGGCTTTTTCTCTGATGAGGAGGTTGAGATATCTGTTGAGCTTGTCCGTGAAAGGCTTTCAAGAGGCATTGAAAGCGGATATTATTTTCTCTTCGCGGAAAATAATAAGGGGAAGCTTGTCGGATACACCTGCTACGGTCCTGTTGCAGGCACTAAATCGAGCTTTGACCTGTACTGGATTGTCGTTGACAATGATTGCCAGGGATACGGGACAGGGAAACTGCTGAATAGTAAGACAGAAGATTTGGTAAGGGAGATGGGCGGAACAAGGATTTACGCTGAAACGTCCTCAAGAGAGCAATATGAGCAGACCCGCGCATTTTACCGGAAGGCGGGATATCATAAGATCGCGTACCTCGAGGATTTCTACGCCCCGGACGACGGGAAGATAATCTTTGTAAAAAAGGTTGATTGATTTGTCCGGTCTTCCGAAGAACATAATCCCTGATAATGTAAAAAAAATCCATCTGATCGCAGTATGCGGTACCGGGATGGGCGCTCTTGCCTGCATGCTGAAGGATATGGGTTATGAAGTGACCGGATCAGACCAGAAGGTTTATCCCCCCATGAGCGATTTTCTTGCCCGGAAAGGCATTTCCATGATGGAGGGATTCAGCGCCGATAACCTGTCACACCGCCCTGACCTTGTTATAGTCGGGAATGCAGTAAGAAAGGATAATCCCGAGGCTGTCAGGATGATGGAGACGGGACTCTTCTACTGCTCCATGCCCCAGGCATTGAACCGGTTTGCGGCAAAGGGCAAAAAAACACTTCTTGTAACGGGAACCCACGGAAAAACCACCACCTCTTCCATACTTGCATGGATACTCTATAAGGCAGACCTTGACCCCTCTTTCATGATCGGCGGAATTGTAAGAAACTTCGACAGCAATTACAGGATCGGGAATGGAGATTATTTTGTAGTCGAAGGAGATGAATATGACACCGCTTTTTTCGATAAGGGACCGAAGTTTCTCCATTTTGAGTCTTCTATAACGGTGCTCACAAGCATAGAGTTTGATCATGCCGACATATTCAGGGATCTTCAGCACGTAAAACAGGCGTTCGGCAATATGATAGGTAAGATAGCTTCCGGCAACCTGCTTATAGCGTGTGACGGAGATGAAAACATAGACAGCCTTATAGATGATAAAGATTGCCTGACGGAGCGATACGGGAGAAAGGAGAGTTCTTCGTGGAGGCTCGGTCCGGTTCTTGTGAAACCGCCCTGGACTTTTTTTGATGTGATAAAGAAGGAAAAGGTTTTTGGAACCTTTAAAACGAAGCTTGTGGGAGAGCATAATCTGCTTAATGCTCTTTCGGTGATTGCTGTGGCGGATCATCTTTCTGTTCCTGCCGGCGCCGTATCCGAAGCGCTCGAAACATTTGAAGGCACAAAACGGCGGCAGGAGGTGCGCGGTGTGAAAAAGGGCATTACGGTCATGGATGATTTCGCCCATCATCCTACTGCAGTAAGAGAGACAATCAAAGCCGTGAAACCCTTTTACAGGCCGGGCCGCATCATTGCCGTATTCGAACCGAGGACAAATTCGAGCATGCGGAAAGTCTTTCAGGACGTCTATCCGCTCTCATTTGACGGTGCTGATATCGTTTGCATCAGTGTGCCGCCGCTTCTTGAAAAAATTCCTCAGGAAGATCGTTTTTCATCGGAACGGTTTGTCAAAGATCTTAAAAGCCGCGGCAAAAACGCGCATTTTTTCGGCGATACTCAGTCCATAATCGATTTTCTTATAAAAGAATCAAAGGCGGGCGACCTTATCCTTATCATGTCAAACGGCGGATTCGAGAATATTCACGAAAGGCTATTGAAAGCATTATAAATTTTAAACTGAAACAGCAAGCCCATTCCCCGCCGACAGATCTCCACCTACGAGTCAGTGGTTTTTGATTTTGAGTTGAGGTAAAGATTGCCACTTCAAACGTTCAAAAAGGCCCCCGGAATTAGGTCGTCATCCTTAGTAGTTCGAATGTTCGTATAAATGCCCCATCGCGTATTCGCCATATCCTAACCCCGATAAACGGGATAAGTACCTTCACGAAATAATTTTCTGCCACTCTTTTCAGTACCCCCTTGAGGGGTAGAAACGCGCAGAAAATTATTTCTAAGGCACTAAGAACTTTTTGTATAAAATCAGTCAAAATCTGCGGCAACAACTTGCAAAAGGCTGAAAGCATCGTCGTCAATCCGCCATCATTCAAATGCAGGGTAACCGCATTTGGAAATTAGCTGGCCAGGATTTTCATGAGATATTCATTATCCCATCCAGCCCTAAGCCGTTTGGATTTTATGCTCTTTTTTGAAGATCTTTCTTTTTTTATCATATTTAAGGCGATGTGTCTGAGCACAGCAAAGTTCTCTGGCGCTTTCCCCTTCCTTGTTCTACTCTCGTCCTCTCGAAAAGAAACGTCTAATACCCAATGAAGACTATTTTCAATGCCCCAATGATTTCGGACAGCGCTGCCAAATTTTTGTGCATCACTTTCTACGCTACCAATATAATAACTTACCTCTTTTTCAATCTTTTCGCTAAAATGTCTCTCACGCTCAACCATACAA
>CAZAAJ010000151.1:0-3832 GCA_964483135.1 uncultured Anaerolinea sp.
TGAAGACGGTGCCACTGCCGCTGTCCGTCACCGTGTTGGCGGTCAGGCGGTTGAGGGCATCGTAGGTAAAGGTCGAGGTCTCCCCGGCGCGTGCGTATCTCATGCTCTATGGTAAAAACCAAGGCTGGTTAAGGTACCTAGGATTTTTCACCTTTTCCTTCTGTTCGATACCAGGCCAAGACATCAGGACCGAAATAGGCGTAGTGTTCAGCTACGTAATGAAAATGCCTACGAATCCAGTTGGCAGTTGACTCGTACCACTTTTCGAATGCTTCTCCCTTATATTCAAATTGCATATCCACCAGTCGGTTTTTTTCCATCCAAATCCTCGCCTTTCGAAAGCGCCCATCACCCAATTTGAAAAATGGGCGGATATACTCGATCGTGGGAGCTTCTGAAGAGCGTATGAAGATCGAAGACTTGGACTGATCTTGTACAGGTTCAGAAAAGGGATCAGCAATTTGTGTAAATACCTCGTTGACATAAGCATAATAGACTCCAGGATCTCTTTTTTCTTGCGAGCCAGATACAAAAAGGTCTGTCTCTCGCATTTCAAAATTAGTGTTCCAAAAATGCACTTGACCTATATCCTCCTCAAAAATTTCTTGAAGGGGATTTGCCATTATCATTGAGTCAAAATCCCGCCCCTCATGCCTGAGCACCTTCACTTTTTCTGAAGAAAGCACAGTGGTCAGAAACAACTGCTCATCAGCTTTCGTCATTACAAAGCTAATTTGCTTTCCCATAATGCTGTACTCCTCTATTTATTATATGGCTTGAATTTAATATTTTGTACTCTTCCATAGTTTCTTATATCGTTTATGGCATATTGTTCCCGAGCAACGGGGAGCCCGTTTTTATTGACTTTCCCTACTTGAACGAGTTCTATAACTCTGCCGGTTTTATCCAATACCGCAACATCAGCA
Source organism: uncultured Anaerolinea sp. (assembly GCA_964483135.1). Classification (GTDB taxonomy): domain Bacteria; phylum Chloroflexota; class Anaerolineae; order Anaerolineales; family Anaerolineaceae; genus UBA6107. Next base: position 927 of record CAZAAJ010000151.1, read on the forward strand.
TATCTTCTAGGTTTCACACCGCCTGGTGTATTAATCCCATATTCGCCTGTAATGGTAGCGCCTGTACCTAGGAATTTAGCATCTAGTTCATCTTTCACGGCCTGAACTGTATTTTTGTGAGCTGGGCCGCCAAGTTTTCCAAAAGGATTGGGTATTTTTTTACCGATTGCTGAAAGAATTAGTCCTGCATCACTGATGCCACTCGCAATATCACCTGGATCAGAAAACGCCATTCCCGCAAAAGCCAGATTAACAGCATCCTTAAAAATTATTGCACCATCTTGAGCTTGGGCTTGGAATTTCGCATTTTGATATAGGAAGTAAGTTGTTCCATCCAATGCAGCATCGGTTGCTGGGTTATATTCTGGGTGATCCCTAGTGAAATCTCTTAGTGCCTCATCCAATCTCAGGTCGTCACCGGCATATGCATCTAGAATTCTTGTAGGGCCATACCCCAACCATTCAATTCCAAGTGCATAATCGGCCATTGCATGTCCACTCGGATCGTTGAAATTAACGGGATTCCCGTTCACGTAAGCGTACCGGTCATAAGAGGCAGAAGCACTTGCCTGTGGTATGAGCGAATCTGGCTGGATGAAATGCCCTATCACCGGGTCATAGAAGCGGGCAATGTAGTAATCCAGTCCGATCTCCGTCTCCTGCTGCTGCCCGGTATACAGCTTGTCGGTCACTGTGGTTCCGTTGCTGTAACGCACCTCGCCGTAAGCGCTATACCTAATCTCGGAGGCGAAGCTGCCATCTGCATCTGCCGTAACAGTTGTGGAGTTCACCTGGTCCTGCAGCAGCCAGGTAATCACACCGTTCTCGCGCATGGCAACCACTGCGCCATTGAAGCTGTAGTACTTGCGCGTGTTGGTGTAGGTGCCATCCGTCTTCACCTGGTAGGCGGCGCTGGCGTAGTAGGTGGTGATGTCATCGATCACCGACTTCACCATGTTTCCGTCGCCATCATAGTAGTAGCGGGCTATTCCCCCCTGCGGTGCAGGTGTGGCAGTGGCTGTAGCGGTAGGGCTGGGGGTAACCGTCTCTGTAGGCGTGAAGGTTATTCTGTTGTTAAGGTGCTGTAAAATGGTGGGTTACGAACCCGCCCGCTGATTACTAATTCCAATAGTTAATGCTAGTGTATTTCCCAAATCCTACCCAGATCTGTTTGATTAAAGTTAATTTCGATTCAGGCGTTTCTTCATAAACATCACCAAAAACAAAAAAATGGATAACTGAATTGAGTAATGTTTTATCAATATAGTTTATTGTTTTTATGCTGTCAAACGCCTGTATTGACAAATCATCTTTGTTAGAAAGTGTTTTTCTTATATCAAGGATTACCCCGATTTCAGGATAAACCAGGTACACATGTGTTTTACTTCCCCAATAAGGTACTATAAGTAATGAGGAAGGTTCCCCATATACGTTAATAAACTGACGGAGATTTATTTTTGGTTCTATGATTTCAATATAAGCCACTTTGCTTTCACTTGTTAGCCAAACAACCCCTCTTTCACCATTTAAAAACTTCCAGTTATAAGAATAGGAAATGGGATACCATTGAGATTTTAACATCCCGGAACCAAGGATCGAGTCCTTACTTACTAAAGGTGAAGATAATAATGCTTTGTTTGTTTCTAAAGAGTCGGTTGATCCCGGTGTAATTCCCATAAAACAAGGGGGATCACAATTTGCATTGGTAAGGTAATGCGAAACTGAATTTGTACATGCGGTGATTATTACTAGCGCAAACAATAAAGCTGTGGAGAATTTTAATATTTTCATGATTATTTCTCCCTACTTCATGAATTGAAGCTGAACTTCAACCCAACGCTCTGCTAATCCCCACTTCGTGCCAGTCACACCTAATACGTTACACATAAATGCATTCGCGAAGTAATCTGCGCTACTATTATTTCCATACTCATACGGTTTTAAAAATGGATTGTAATTTACATAAACCTCTCCCATAAAACGGATCGGTTTTGAGGGTGTTTCACCGACAAAGAGAATTAATCTGTCTGCTTGGCCGCCCCCCGAAATAACAGCCGGAAGGCCACTTGTTACCTTACTTCGATTATCGATGATGTGACCTAATTCATGAATGATCATTCCTTCAACACCCCCTTCCCAGTTTTTATTTTCGAAGTCCTTCAAAAGCGATACATTTGTCTTTGTTAATCCAATGGAAGAGTTTAATAATTGAGTAATGGGGGTGTTGTTGCTAAATACTGTTCCTCCAAGTATTTTCTTGACGGAGGTATCGCCATCTTCATTTCTAATATTTCCTAAATAGTTCGCAACCTTTTTTCCAGCATCTGAGAGGGCTAGTGTTTGTTTAACACTCCATTGCCCTAATAAAGTCCATTGATACCTCAATTTCAAGACGGTTTTCATTGCATCGGAAGTACCGCCAATCTGGTCATCCTGGACCATGTGCCCACTCGGATCGTTGAAATTAATTGGATTCCACATGACGTAAGCGTACCTGTCATACGAAGCAGAGGCACTCGCTTGTGGGATCAGCGAATCCGGCTGGATGAAGTGTGCTATGACAGGGTCGTAGAAGCGGGCGATGTAGTAATCCAGCCCAATCTCCGTCTCCTGCTGCTGCCCGGTATACAGTTTGTCAGTAACAGTGGCGCCATTGGAATAGCGCACCTCTCCGAATGCGGAATATCTCGTTTCGGAAAGCAAATTCCCATTGGCATCTGCTGTCACCGTGGTGGAGTTCACCTGGTCCTGTAATAACCAACTCACCACGCCATTCTCGCGCATGGCCACCACCGCGCCATTGAAGCTGTAGTACTTGCGGGTGTTTGTGTAGGTGCCATCCGTCTTCATCTGGTAGGCGGCGCTGGGGTAGTAGGTGGTGACGTCATCGATCACCGACTTCACCA
>CAZAAJ010000152.1:0-3740 GCA_964483135.1 uncultured Anaerolinea sp.
CGGTGATACCCTCCACGGCACCTATCCTGCCCTGAAGACGCAGGGACAGGCAATGATCCCTGTTTTAAATTCATTGGGGATCGACGCAATGACAGCCCATTGGGAATTTGCTTATGGTCCAGAAACCTTCAAGCAGCGTGCGGCGGAGCTTGACTATCCAATGCTTGCGATTAATGTGTTCGATCAAGCCACGAAGAAGCATCTTTTTTCACCGTACAGTGTGAAGGAGATCGGCGGGTTGCGGATTGGTCTTGTGGGTATCGCCTCCAATATTATTGATAAGACCATGCCACCCTCCTACAGCGAAGGATTGAAATTCACCCTGGGTCGAGAAGAACTTCCTCCGATCATCGACGCTCTGTGCACCCAGGAGAAGGTAGATCTGATCGTTCTCGTCTCGCACTTGGGGTTTCCTCAAGACATGAAGCTCTTGTCGGAGGTGCAGGGTATCGATATTTGTCTGAGCGGACACACCCATAATCGCCTTATTAAACCGGTCCTTCAAGGGAAAACGTTGGTAATACAATCAGGCTGCCATGGTTCCTTCTTAGGCTGCCTGGATTTGGAATTAGAAGGTAAACAGATCGTTGATTACAGGCACCAACTGATTGAAGTTGAAGCCAATATAAACCCCGACCCCGCAGTAGATGACCTCATTCGCAAGGTGCTCGCACCTTATCAAGAGGAATTGTCAACGGTTGTGGGTAAAACGGCGACTGCGCTCAACCGAACCACCATGCTTGAAACGACAATGGATAATTTTCTTTTGCAGGCTTTGCTGGAAAACACGGGTGCTCAATTGGCATTTTCGAATGGCTGGCGCTTTGGTGCACCGATAATTCCAGGGGAGGTCACTGTAAATGACCTTTACAATATGATCCCGATGAACCCGCTAATCTCAACGGTCGAGTTAACGGGCGAGGAAATTGCCACGATGTTGGAGGAAAATCTGGAGCGAACGTTTGCACGCGATCCGTACGCTCAGATGGGCGGCTATGTGAAGCGATGTATGGGCCTCAACCTCTATTTCAAAATCGAAAACCCTAAAGGACAGCGCATCCAAGAACTCTTTGTGCAAGGCGAGCAGGTACAGCCGGACAAAGTTTACACAGCTGCATTTGTCACTATGCAGGGAGTAGCGGCTAAATACGGCACAAACCGCCAGAACTTGGAGATGCATGCAATCGAAGTGATGGAACGCTATCTGGCCAGGAACAAGGTGGTCGAAGCCGGGTTGCGCGGGACGATCGTGGCCGTTTAGCAATCATGACACCAACACCGAATGAATCACCGACGACCCAGAAATCGAATTCCCGGCAAAGGTGGGTGGAATTTTGGTATCTGACCTACGCCGTGCAAGGAGCTGTTATCGCGGCTCGCTACCAATCCTGTTCCTCTTGGCAGCCAGGTATAGTTTGCGCTGGAGTTCTCGTGATTTTTCCAAGAGTGTTGTTGGATTTCCGATATTATATTTTAACTCTAAACGGAATACACCCATATCAGTGTTTCAGCGGAAATTGTAATTTTTCCATTTTACTCTTGCTCAAATTAATGTTCCTTGGTTAATTGTTAGCGGAGTCTTTGTGAATTTGTCCAAGTGGTTTCTGATTATTATATACAAGTTTAACTAAAGGAGAACAATAGTATCTTATGGATTATGACCTGAAATCATTAAACCTCCCCAAACTTTACGGGAAGATGCTTTCTATTTTTGCCGGTGCTGTCAGTAATCCAATCACCCGTCCCCTTTTGATTGGCAGCCTGCTTGAAAACGGGGGCATCCCCAAGCTGCGTAAGATCCATTTCACCGAAGAACCCACCTATTTTCCCCTGGTTATCCCGCCTGAACATGCCTCTGGTCACATGGACATGCCGCAGGAGGAACCAGCCAACAGCCGGACATCCCGCGAGCGCATGCCTTACCAACTGATCCGCGATTATGCCCTGGCTTACCGCGATGGAAGCCTGACCCCCATCCAGGTAGCCGAGCAGGTGATCCAGGCGATAGAGAAAAGTGATCAAACCTCTCCATCGATGCACGCTTTTTCTGCCAGTTATTCGGCGGATATCCTCAAGCAGGCAGAATTGTCCACTGAACGAATTAGAAAAGGCCAGCCTCTCAGCTTCCTGGACGGCGTTCCGATAGCGATCAAGGATGAAATTGACCTGGTTCCTTATCCTACCACGGTGGGAACAAAGTTCCTCGGAGCCAAGCCGGCATCCTGGGATTCCTACGTTGCAGCCCGCCTGCGAGCTGCAGGGGCGTTATTGGTGGGAAAGACGAATATGCATGAGATTGGAATTTCCGCCAATGGTGAAAATGTACATCATGGCCGAATCGCAAACCCTTATGACCTCCAGAGAGACTCGGGCGGATCCTCCAGCGGTTCAGGAGCAGCGGTGGCAGCTGGCATCGTTCCGGTTGCCATGGGAGCGGATGGCGGTGGATCTATCCGGGTTCCTGCCAGCTTGTGCGGTGTGGTTGGTCTTAAACCTACCTTTGGGCGGGTGAGTGAGGCTGGCGCAGCACCATTATGCTGGAGTGTGGCACACCTGGGCCCGCTTGGCGCATCGGTTGAGGATGTAGCGATGGTCTACCAGATCATCGCAGGTCCGGATCCTACACAACCTTTATCCCAACAACAACCCCCGGTCACTGTGGAGGGTTGGAATACGCCGGACCTCAAAGGGATGCGCATAGGTATCTTCCCGGATTGGAATCATCACGCCAGCCGTGAGATCGTGGCAATGAACGAAAAGATGATTTCTGAATTTGAAAAAGACGGCGCAGTGGTGGTGAAGGTGACCATCCCGGAATTGGACGCGATGCGTGTGGCGCACGTGGTTACCATCCTGAGTGAGATGGCCACCTGTATGCAAAATTACCCGGAGCACTGGAAAGATTTCGCTAGCAATACCAAGCTAAGCCTGGTGCTCGGACAGGTCATGACCTCTCACGATTATATTCAAGCGCAGCGAATGCGCACCCGCGCTATGCAGATCTTTGCCAAGGTCTATCGCGAAGTTGATGTGATCCTCACCCCGGCAACAGCCCTGACGGCACCGATCGTGCCGCCGCAAGCCCTGAGTGCGGGTTGGTCCGATCTGGGGACGGACACGGAAATGATGCGCTTTGTCTTTTCAGGGAATCTGACAGGCTTGCCAGCGATCGCCTTCCCGGTGGGATATGATGGCAATGGGTTGCCGATCGGAATGCAGGCCATGGGACGACATTGGGAAGAGAACCTTTTACTGCGGGTTGCTTATAATGCCGAGCTGCATCTCACTCGCCAGCTGCCCACGACCTATTTTGGTCCAAAGGTCATCTAGATATTTCCAGGAGAATTGATCGAATAAACAAGGACATCCGTGTGAATTACACCCGAATTTCAGAATGCAGTTCTAAAGGGTATCGATTCAAATAGCCGAAGCGAGGAAGTCGTCTTGATGGTCTGGCCTGAGACTGATGCAGCGAAAGTTCCAGGAATTCGTCATCATGGGGTTGGTCCGTTTCCTGCAAGCCGCGAGTGTTATTGGGACCCTGTCATGTCGAACGTGGACATGGATAGGGAAGGAGTTTGGCCAAATATTTTTTCGCTTGGCGAAGCTTAGTACGCCTTTGGTCTGCGCGAAAACGTGAATTGCATCTTACCAAGCTGATGTACAATGTCGCGTGTTTGGTCGGAAAGCTGACGGTAATCAACATAAAGATCGTCGTAGAATGCTTTCAGGTTTTGGTT
>CAZAAJ010000153.1:0-3718 GCA_964483135.1 uncultured Anaerolinea sp.
TCGGGAAGATAGAGTGGAAATTTGCAGAACACAGGTAAATTTTAATTTTTAACATGGAAAGGGGGGGAAGAGCTATGTCCAGGTTGTCTAAATTATGTTGGCTTCTTGTGAATGTTTTGATCGTAGTAGTGGTTGCTTCCGGTACTTCCTATGCCGAGCAGTACAAGGTTCTGGGTAATAAGGATTTTTACGTAACCGGCTATTTGCAGGAAAAAGTCGAAGCCGGTTTACATGATGCTGCTTTTCAAGAAAACGGTCTTTATCAGCTGAATGGCGCGACAAAGGGCGGACAGGCGCTGCTTACAAGAGCTTACCTTGAAAACCAGTTGTTGTGGAGTGATTCACTCGAATTCAGACTCAGTTTAAGGTATGAATTCGATGACATGAACAAATTTCGTAATTCATCCACGTGGGAAAACGGAGTCGGCCTTACATGGGACAAGTTTTCAGATTCTTATGACTATCCGGGGGATGATGAAATAGATGACATTATAAGGGAAGGCACTGTCGCCTACTTCAGTAAGTACTTGAGCGTGAGAGCCGGCAAACAGCAGCTCGGCTGGGGTGAGGCGGACGGATTAAGATTGATGGATGCCATAAACCCGCTTGATTTAAGAAGGAATTATATTCTGGGAGAGTTCGATGAAATGCGCGTGCCTCTCTGGTTGTTGAAAGCCGATGTTACCCCTGAATTTAATTTCGGAAGCTCATTGGGATTTACTAATCTCGATCTGGAAATGAGCTGGATACCCGATCCTGACTCTGCCGGCAATAAATTGGCATTAGGTCCGAGGACCGGCGGTCCCTGGGCTTTCCCGCTTCCGGATGTCCCCCTTCCTCTAACGCAGTTGAATGCGCTGGAGGATCAGTATCCTGATTGGGACTTTAGGGACCATAGCTTTGCCGTGAGGCTCAAGGGATTGCTGGCAGGCACATATTTCACAGTGAACGGTTTCTATGGATGGTCAAAAAGTTTTGTTCTGGATAAGTCCGGGAATGCGGCAGGCAATGCGGGATTTATAACCGATCCCGGTTTTGTCGGGAATGTTGCGGATGCATTTGATACTCCCATCTTTGGGGGGGCCTTTGGGCCAACATACGGGTTGGAACTGACATTAAATAAACGGGTCTGGCGGCAAAAATTCATAGGCTTTACGGCTTCCCGGGAAATTCCCATGCAGTCCATGGCGCGGGCCATCGGCCAGAAGACGAGCCCGGTTGTCCGCGTTGAAGCTCTTTTCGAGAAGGATGCGGAATTCAATATCGGAATCCAAAATAAAGCCACGACTATTTTCTCGGATTGGGTATGGGTCAATAACATCGAAAAACGGGATATGTATCGGTACCTTATCGGTCTTGATTGGAACCTGCATTTTGATTTCATAAATCCTGGCGACGATGTATGGGTGAGCGCACAGTTTTCACAGAACAGGATTGTCGGCGATTTGAAATCGGATGTGTTAAGTGCGCCTAACCCCGCTTTTGGCTACGCCGGCGGAGAACCTCAGCGTTTGCAGTGCGCTCCCTACTTCTGGTTCCCCGAGAAGACAGAAACCTACACAACCCTTCTCTTGAGTACGGCTTACCTGAACACCAAGCTCACTCCATCGATACTGTATGTGCACGACTGGACTTACGATTCATACACGGTAAAAGCGAAAATCAATTACAACTTGACCGACGATTGGCATTTCGAAACGGGCTACTATTTTATCGGCGGACAAAAGGAACAACAGTTTGGACTTTTCCGCGATCTCGACACCATTTACGGGCTTGTCAAGTTTCAGTTTTAAAGTTCATTTTTCAGATCTATTCTCCGACCGGTTGGAGAATAAACTCAAAAAAGGAGGCAAGGAATGTTTAGAATAAAAAGTGTCGCAATGTTTTTATTTTGCCTGTGTTTTTCCGCTTTTGTGCTAAATAGCGGCAGAAACTGCGCAGCTTTTGAATTAACACCAGAAGGTGAAAAGCTTTACAAACAATGGGTCGAAGTCATTGGGTATTCGGCGATCGATCTGGTAAAGAAGATGGATCCCGCCCCGGAAATTAAACCCGGAATGGAGATTACGCCTCAGAATGCGAAGGATTATCCAGGCCTCAAAAAGCTAATGCCGGAGTCAATGTACCGGCGGTTGGACCCCAAACACTTTTTGCCTATGGAAAAAATTACCATCGTGGAAACACGTCCCAGGTACTACCCGCAGGAAGTGATCAATGGCACGAGGGAGTGCCTTAAAAATGTGAAACTTAATAAAAATACCCTTCAGATAGAGGGTTATATCTACGGTCTCCCATTTCCGAGAGTCTCGGACCCGCTTCATGTTATCTGGAACCATGTTATTGCCAATCTTGGCTTCGAAGAAAACGTCTGGTTCGACCCCTTTTCAATTGCGAACTACACAGATGGGAAAGTCGATTCACTGGTGCAAGGCACACTCGGACGCTACAGGGTCATGGGCAGGCTCTACACGGATATCGGGCCCAATAGAGAATCCGCTTTTTTTAAGGGACAGGGGATCATGGAGCAAGGGACCCTGTTGATCACCTATCCGGCGGATCTCAAGGGAACAGCTTTTCTGAGGACCCGATACTGGGACGTAGATAAAGATGATCATTTTGTGAGCTATCTGCCCGGACTTAAGAGGATACGGGTGCTTTCCGGGACAGACGCGCAAGATCCGATAGCGGGTTCCGAAATTACATGGGATGAGTGGGCTGTCGAATGGCAGAAGCAGCCCTCCAAAAAAATATTTCCCAACGAGTACAAGATACTTGGCACTCAAGTAATGCTCCTGCCCGTTTATCCTTCAAAAGCCGCCCTCCCCATCCAGGGACAGCAATTTACAACTATATGGGAGAAGAGGCCGGTGTGGGTGCTCGAGATAAAATCGCTTGATTCCGCTTACAGTTGCAGTAAGAGAATCATGTATGCCGATATGGAACATTTTAAAGCAGCCTACCAGGAATACTATGACAGGAGAGGAGCGCTATGGCGTACCTGGGTAGATTTCAGATACATGCTGCCGGACGGTCAAGCCACTTGGGAAGGATCCGACGTCTTGAATCATATTACGAAAAGACAAACTGTTCTAAAGATGAATGCGTCCCCTAATCCTCCCGTGAAACCGGAGCAGTTTGACATGAGATGGCTCATAAAAATGGCGAGATAAGTGGACAGACCGACTGCGTGTTTGCTCACGAGAGCAAACACGTTTAAAGAGGAGGTTTTACATGCGCGAAGTTAAGAAGATTAAGAAGATACTGATAGCTGTTGCATTTTCCGATCAATCGGAAAATCACTTTTTGTATTCAGCATATCTTGCAGATATCACCAAAGCGGAGCTTTTTGTATTGAGTGTCATTAATCGGAGCGATATAGATGCTGCGGCAGTTTTTGCCAGACTCGCCGGATCTTCGGCGCTCACCGTGGACCAGTTTACCCAGATAGAAATCAAAAGGCGCACAGATAAAGTTGAGGAAACACTCAAGCGTGTCGATCTCGGGAACGTACAACATAAAACTCTGGTGAGAATAGGAAACCCGTTTCAGGTAGTCATGGAAGTCATCAATGAACTTAAAGTGGATATTGTTGTGATGGGGACAAGGGGAGCTATTGTCAAGGATGAACAATATTCTATTCTGACGGGTTCTGTGGCAGAAAAGGTCTTCAGGCATTCGCCGGTGCCGGTCTTGTCGGTGCGCGGAGATTTATAAAAGA
>CAZAAJ010000154.1:0-3707 GCA_964483135.1 uncultured Anaerolinea sp.
TTGTGCACAGTTGCCTGCACAGTTGCCTCTTGACAGCCGTTATAATTAATGATAAAGTTTATATCGTAGGATGCAGTAGTTCTTGTTGGATGTAATAAACGACAGCCAAAGGCGAAAGCTCCAGGGCTGTTTTTATTTGACCGCTCCGAAAGAACGAACAAGATCCTAAAAAATAGTTGGTTTTTGCTATAGGAGGCAAAAAATGTCAGAACGTATCACCGGCACGGTCAAATGGTTCAACGGAACCAAAGGTTATGGTTTCATCTCCCGCGAGGGTGGAGAAGATGTATTCGTACATTTCTCTGCAATCCAGGGCGAGGGTTACCGAAATCTCGAAGAAGGTCAGAAGGTCGAATTTGCAATCGAAAAAGGCCCCAAAGGTCTTCAGGCTAGCAATGTAACTGTTGTTAACTAATCATTGACCCCAAGGAACAGCCCCTGTATTATACGGGGGCTGTTTTTTTATTTATCCAGTTCAATAGCGTCCCAGTATCCTTTATCCAATTCGTCATTTGATAAATGCGCATAGCGTTGGGTGACAGCAATGTTTTTATGACGAGCTAATTCTTGCGCGAGTTTCAGGTTTCCAGAGGATCTTAAAACCCTTGTCACAAAATAGTGCCTGAAAGAGTGCGGAGTGATAGATCCAACATATTCTACTCCAAGAAATTGAGCAACGCGCTGGCTGACGATATTTCGCCCGGAAGTAGTGGTAAGAGGTTTGATCTTTTGGCCAGCTCCTTTGTCGTGCCTGGAAAAGAGAGGTAAAGAAGATAACGCAACCTTGGTTTTACCGTCAATTTTTCCACGTTCACGGAGGTAATCTAACAATGCGTCAGTTGCACGCGTGGAAAACCTCACAATAGCCTGTTGATTTCCCTTTCCAATTATCATTGCTTTTCCTTCATTCCAATCCAGATCTCCGCGTCTCAAATTGCAAGCTTCATGAACCCGTAAACCAGTATCCGCCAGTGTAATTAGAAAGGCGCGGTCCCTAAGATTGATCAATTTTTCAGCATCACTATCAGCGTTTGCATAATTTATGTTGGAGAGAACATCGAGCAACTTATCTATTGAAGAGCTGGGAAATTGAGGTAACCGTTGTCCAGGTCGTCGTCCACGTTGATGAATGAGAAGCTTGACCCTGGGTAAATTCAAGTCAGCAAGTTTTTCAGCAACTAGAAATTCAAAAAAACCACTGACGGCTTGTAAATATAACCTCTCTGTTGTTGGAGCGTGGTCTTTAAGATCTATGGCGAGAGATACAATCGAATCTTCCTGCAGGGAAGAGATAGGCACCTCAGAAACATTTATTCCTTTTCCGCGTAAAGTCTCAGAAAAAAAATTTAACGCATTAGAATAAGTTTTAGCTGTCAACGAACTACGCGATAATCGAATTGATTCTATATACTGTTTCATAGTTGATTCAATCGTCAAATTTTGCATTTCTCATCTCCAATATTGTTTATGATAATAATACTTATCGAAACCATAAACAACATTATACATCTTCCACCTTCCCTTTTCAAATCAAAAAATAAACAATGACTATAATTATGAGGACTGATTTGATTTTCTAGACAGGACAAAAAAACCAATGAATTCGTCTATTTTAATGCCCTACGGTAAAAAGGAAATAGAAATTAGTCTTTCTCGGGAAAGAAATTTGGATATCTTTTACCCACAAGAAAGCAATGACGGCGAAATTTCAGTGGAATTTATTATTAGTCAGATCCACAAGTCCCTATCTGAATCTGCTGTTGAGCAAAACTGGAATAAAAATACGAAAGTCGTAATTGTGATCAATGATAAGACAAGGCCAGTTCCTAATAATATGCTACTTCCTCCCCTATTGTCGTGTTTGAAAGAGATTGGGGTTACAAATACCAATATAAAATTCCTTATTGCTTCTGGCACTCACAAACCTATGCGAAATAGTGAGTATTTTATGATTCTTCCTCAAGACATTATGGCAAATTATAAAATTATTGCCCATGATTGTGATAATGAAAATGATCTCGTCTATAAAGGTGTCACCTCCCGCGGAACGCCAGTCTACATAAATAAAGTTTTTGAGGATTCAGATCTTCGTATCGTCGTCGGAGATATAGAGCCACACCATTTTGCTGGTTTTTCTGGTGGAGTCAAAAGCGCTTCGATAGGACTAACTGGCAGAAAGACAATTAATGCAAATCATAGTTTATTAATAGACAAAAATGCTTTTATTGGAATTTATGAAAATAATCCACTTCGCCAGGATATCGAGGAAATTGGCAAGATTATCGGAGTCAATTATGCATTAAATGCAATCCTGGATGAACAAAAAAGGATTTTACGAGTATTTTTTGGTCCCCCACAACAGGTAATGCATGATGGGATTGAGTTTTCGCGAAAAATGTTATTAACACCGATATTGACCCAATACGATTTTGTTATTGCTTCCGCTGGAGGATATCCGAAAGATATTAACTTTTATCAATCTCAAAAAGCATTAACGCATGCTTCACTTTTCTGTAAAGATTTCGGGATGGTATTTCTGCTAGCTGAGTGTATTGAGGGAGTTGGAAGTGAAAAATATGTTCAGTTCGTTAAAGGTCTATCTTCTCAAGAATCTGTAATTGAAAAATTCAAAAATGCTGAATTTGAAGTAGGTCCGCATAAGGCTTTTCAAGTTGCTAAAATTGCTTCTCGAATTCATTTCAAATTGTTATCCGAAATTAATGAGAAGATAATGAAAGATCTATTGATTGAACCGATCCGGTCACTCGATCATGAGATTGTTGATTTTATTACTCAATTGCCTTTAGAAGCTAGAATTGCGGTTTTACCTTATGCAACAGCCACTATCCCTACGATTATGGAGAAATAATGAAAAAACCGAGAGAAAGACCCGTGATATACCAGCATCCCGAATTGGACGGTAAGAGCTTCTTTATTGAGGGTGAAAAAAATCAAACTACCGGTCTTCTTTTCATTCATGGATTCACAGCAACAACTGTGGAAGTCAGGCAGATTGCCAATTATTATTTTCAGCTTGGATATACTATTGCAGCTCCCCTGCTCCCCGGACATGGATCAACACCAGCAGAAATGAATAAAGTATCTTTTACTGATTGGAATGATAAAGTAGAAGAATCCTATTCACTTTTAAGAATGATGAAAGAAAAGATGATTATCTTCGGAGAATCGATGGGTGGACTTCTTTCTCTACACCTCGCTCATAATCATCCGGAGATTGAACAATTATTTCTTTTTTCACCGGCTCTGGAAATTAATGGATTATGGAAGTCACGCTATTTTTGGCCTTTCATACCCTATATCTACAAGAAAAACACTGATGATTCCATGGCATGGCAGGGGTATAACGTTGTACCTCTTCACGCTGCTAAAGAACTATTAAAGCTACAACAAAATGTTATAAAAATATTACCGGATATAACAATTCCTTCAATTGTTTTCCTCGGAAAAAAAGACCGGACCATCAATTTAGATGGTGGGGTGAAAGCCTTTGAAATGCTTGGATCTTCAACAAAAAAACTAATCTGGCTTGATGAATCTTCACACTGCATCCTCCTTGATAAAGAGCTTCCAAGGGTTCTCAACATTGTCACTTCTCGGATCGAAGAAATAAAATAAGTACACAATTCGGTCGCCGTAATGACTCAAAAGAAAATGTTACTTTAGGGTAAACGTTGCCTCAAATAAGA
>CAZAAJ010000155.1:0-3702 GCA_964483135.1 uncultured Anaerolinea sp.
CTCGCTGGTACGCCTTATTTACCCTCTTTCATCTCACCTGCCTGAGTAGTTACAACTTGTTTATATAAAAATGGTCAGCGAGTAATTAGTAACAAGGTGGAAATAGTATAAACATTCGTTGAGTTAAAGAGACCCTTCAAGGTTTTTGTGATTATAATTATTCAAATGTTACAAAAAGCCCAAAACATTTGAATTCCAAAAATAGAATTATCGTAAAAAGGAGAGAATATATGATTATCAAAGGTGAATATGTTTTCAACGGTCCTCGTACAGAAGTGTATGAAATGTTTAATGATCCTAACGCTCTCGCAAGATGTGTTCCAGGTATGGAAAAGTTGGAGAAGACAGATGACACACATTACGAAGGTGTGATTAATCTGCATATGGGTCCTATTAATGCGAAATTTTCAGGTGTTTTATCATTAACAGATGCAAACCCACCCGAAAGTTGCGTACTTAATGTTGAAGGAAAAGGGGCAGCTGGATTTGCTAAAGGAGTTGGTAAAGTACTTTTTACCGAACTTGTAGACAATAAAACACTATTGCAATATGATGGCGTAGCAAATATTGGTGGCACACTCGCAAGCGTAGGTCAGCGCATGATCGACAGCGTTATGAAATCCATGATTAAGTCCGGATGTCAAAAACTTGAAGTCATTCTGGCAGAAAGACTGCAACAAAAATTGACTGATACCTCTAGCAATTAGGTAGGATCTCCGCGTATGCTCATTGGCATCTTTCCGTGCAGTATACTTCGTAACTGATCATATGTGATCCAAAAATCCTGACCTGTTAAAAATTAGTTTTCAGTTGCCAAACTACAATAGCAGGTCAGGTTGATTTACTCTTCGTACCTGGCGATTGGTTGCCGAATAAACGAACAAAAAAACCCTAAAACTCGAATATTAAAAACTTGAGTCTTGACAATAAACAAAAAGACAAATTATAATATTTTCGTAACTTTCGGATAATTTTATGAAAAAAAAACTTACTCGACGCCAACAAACATTCTTGAATCAATTCTTGGATATTTATCAAGAATTGGGTCAACCGCTTCACTATATCATTATTGCTAAACGACTAGGTATTGGAAATGTAACTGCTTATGAAATGCTTCGTTTGCTTGAAGAACATGGACTAATACGTTCTGAGTACCAGATAAATACTGGTCAACATGGACCAGGTCGTTCGGCGATACTTTTTTATCCAACCCAGGAAGCTAGCAGGCTAATGACCTCATTAGCTGGTAATTCAACAGAGATAGATGATTGGCTGGTTGTTAAAGAACAGATATTAAAACAACTAAAAGAAGGTGAAGCTGGCGGTTATGAAGAACTACTTTCTAATCTTCTTGATAGAATTCCAGAAAGGCGTTCTCCTTTAATAATTGTTACAGAATTAATTACAGCTTTAATCCTGATGTTGATCTCAATTAAAGAAGCACCAGATATTCATGAATTGCTAGAACGCCTTCAACAAATTGGATTATCCAAGAAGTTCACTTTAAGTGTGATGAGTGGAATCGCAATGATTCTTTCTGTTATGGAGCGTGCAAATCGTCATTATTCAACCCTTTTGCTTACACAATTTAATCGATACGAAGAAGCGCTTTCTCAATTAAATGATGAGAATAGACAACGATTGGGTGAATTCACGCGCGAGGCGGTTCAAATTTTATGCGGATAATTTTTTGTCTAATATTTTCGTTATTTTCGGAGAGGAGTCTCATTGACCAAGATCGCTATTTTAACAGACAGTACAGCCAATCTTCCAGAGAAGTGGATTAAACAATATAACGTTCATGTGATTCCCTTAAAGATACATTGGGGAAACGAGACCTTTCTCGACGGTATAGACATAACGCCTGGCGAGTTCTATGCGCGATTGTCTCGCAGCAAATCTCTTCCTACTACTTCTCAGCCATCAATTCAGGATTTTCTTCAAACCTTTGAGATTTTGGCGGATCAATCAGATGGCATTATCGTATTGCTCATCTCCTCAGGGATAAGTGGTACGGTGGCTTCCGCTCAAGCCGCTGCACGCCAGTTTACTCGAGTGCCAGTGGAGATTATTGACACTCATATAACTTCAATGGGCCAGGTGCTCATTCTTCTGGCTGCTGCAAGAGCAGCGGAACAGGGAAAATCTCTCCAGGAAGTAAAACGTGCAGCCGATGAGGTAGCAAATCGTTTGCATGTGTTTTTCGCCGTAGATACTTTGGAATACTTATACCGAGGTGGGCGGATTAATGGCGCATCACGGTTTATGGGTACTGCCCTTGATATCAAACCCATACTCTTTTTTAACTCGGAAGGAAAAATTGATGCACTCGAACGAGTACGAACAAAACATAAAGCATGGCAAAGGTTGATCGAGCTAGCTGCAAATCATGCGGACGGACATCCCATTCATGCAGGTATTGTCCATGCGAATGCTCCTGAAGCAGCACAAGAATTTCGTAACAAAGTGGAACAAAGATTAAATTGCAGAGAGATTTTTTCCGTCGAATTTAGCCCAGTTATTGGCGTTCATGTTGGACCGGGAACAATTGGAATTGCCTTATACACAGAAGACCAATAACCCATAAAAAGGAGGCTGATACGCACACTTTATTTGAATTTTGTCTTTTTACAAAACTCGGTTTGCAATTACCTCAAGAGGAAATCTTGGTTTGGATTGCTACTTTTGTAGATTACCAAAGTACTTTTGACACACCACAAGGTTGAATACATGGTTCCTGCTTTCCTCTATTCCATCCAACAAGGCTAATGGGTGCTACTTTACAGGATAACCCTTTTTCTCGTATGGTTTGAGGATTGGTGGAAGAATAAATGACCAACAAATCGTTACAATTTTTAACAAACAAAGACTCGAAAAAAAACAAGCAATACTTTTTGCATCGTTAATTTGGAGGAACACTATGAATACTAATTACTTCAAGAATGGTATGTTGAAAAATGCAGCTTTCGATTTTGGATTGGAGTGCATTGTACGGACATCCCCATTATTTTCAAGATCAGCGCCATTGAGAAATAGTGTCATAAGAACCGGAAAATATTTCTCTACTCGTTTACGGCCTGAAAGCCCGCTAATTTCAATTCTGCCCCCTGGGGTTCTGACAGATCAAGCAGAATTCGGGGAGGCGTTCATGCAAACCTTCGACCGTATACTTGCTCGCAGATTATCAGAAGCAACACTCCGAAATATTTCGCATAATCTGATTCACGGAGCTTTGGTTCAGGGCGGGAAACAATCGTCAATCACACGCTTCTCTGAACAATTTGGGATGATTCCACCTAGTACGTTGACTATCAGCCCTGGTAAAACATGTAATTTGCAATGTACAGGTTGTTACGCCAGTGCTGGAGCAGACTCGGAGAAGTTAGATTGGTCGACTTTTAACCGGATTATCACAGAAGCAAAAACTCTCTGGGGAGTGAAGTTCCTAGTCATCAGTGGCGGAGAACCGTTAGCGTACAAATCAGAAGGGAAAGGCCTTCTGGATGCAGCCGAATTGCATCCCGATGTATTTTTCATGTTCTATACCAATGGGACCTTGATCGATGAGAAAACTGCCCAGCGAATGGCTGCTTTGGGAAATGTGACCCCGGCCATTTCGGTTGAGGGTTGGCGTGAACGAACCGATGAACGGCGCGGCGCCGGCGTTTTCGACAAGGTGCTTGGAGCTATGGAACAGTTACG
>CAZAAJ010000156.1:0-3078 GCA_964483135.1 uncultured Anaerolinea sp.
GAGGCCGGTCCCGAGCATGCTATCTTAGCCAGCAATACCTCAACCCTCTGGATTGCGGAGATTGCTGCGGCCACAAATCGTCCGGAAAAATGCATTGGAACGCATTTTCTGATTCCCGCGGCCCTGACTCCTTTAGTAGAGGTGGTTAGAGGTCCGGCAACCTCCGATGAAACCCACGATTCGGTCATCGATTTTCTCGGAAAGTGCGGCAAGGACACCGTAACCGTTGCCGACTCTCCGGGTTTTGTCATCAACCGCCTGTACCTGCCGATGGTCAATGAGGCATTTTTCGCCCTCGAAACCGGGCTGGCAAGTGCTGAGGACATAGACCGGAGCTGTAAAAAGGGATTGGGATTCCCATTGGGCCTTTTGGCTGCCGCAGATGCCTCTGGCCTGGACATCCTGCTGGCCTGTATGAATACGTTCCATAGGGAACTGGGGGACAAATACCGGCCCTGCCCTTTGCTGGTAAAACTGGTCAAGGCCGGCCATCTGGGCCGAAAGACCGGAAAGGGGGTATATCAGTACAAGAAATGAACAGTGCGGCATGTTAGAGAGGCTTGTATAAATAGCATCGGGAGGAAGTTATGGAATCTACAGTTATATATGAGTCACAGGAAGGTATCTGTACGCTGACCTTGAACCGGCCGGAGGTGTTTAATGCCTTAAATCTGCGACTTGTGAAGGATCTGATCTCCGCCCTTAAAAAGGCGGAATCCGACCATCAAGTCCGGGCGATTATCCTCAAAGGGGCTGGGAAGGCATGGTGTGCCGGAGGGGATTTGGATGAATTGTTGACCCTGACCCAAGGAAGCGCCGCTGATCGCCGTGCCTACCTTTTGGATTTTAAAGGTATGATCGATACGGTGAGGCACATTTCAAAACCGGTCATTGCATCGGTCCATGGGGCCTGCGTGGGAGGAGGGAATGAGTTGAACATTGCATGTGATCTCACCATTGCCTCGGAAAAGGCCAAGTTCGGTCAGGCGGGGCCTCGGGTGGGCTCTGTGCCTGCCTTCGGTGTTCCGCAAAACTTGCAGATACTTGTAGGCGAGAAGCGTTCCCGCGAAATCACGTATCTTTGCCATCTGTATACAGCGCGGCAGGCCGAGGCCGTGGGCTGGATTAATAAGGCGGTCCCGGCCGAAGATCTGGACCGAGAGACATGGCAGTGGGCACAAGAAATCGTGGAGAAGAGCCCTACCGCCATCGCCTTGGGCAAGAAAATGCACAATGCCTATTATGATCTGCTTTCATCCAGTGCCGAGATCGGTGTGGAGATGCTCACCTTTTTCTGGGGAACCCAAGAGGCCAGAGAAGGGATGCTGGCATTTAAGGAAAAGCGACAGCCGGTATTCAAATCGTAAATGAGGTGTTGAGGCAATGAATTTTACAGATGAACAGAAAATGATTCAAGAAACGGTTGGAAAACTGACCAAGGACAAGATTGAGCCATTGGTTAAAACGGCTGATGTGTCTGGCCGGTCATCGCCCGACATTGTGAAGCTTCTTGCAGAAAACGGTTTATTGAAAATGGCCCTACCGGAGGCATACGGTGGGATCGGGGCAAACCACACGACCATTGCAATGGTTGTCGAAGAGATCTCAAGGGTGGATGCTTCCACTGCAATGATCTTGTTTGCAACACAGTCGCTCATCCAGATACTGAAACAATGGGGAACCGAAGAACAAAAGGACCGGTATTTCGGTAAGATGTCATCGGGAGACAAAATAAACGCCTTTTCTCTGACAGAGCCCAATTATGGATCTGAATCAGCGGCCATCAAGACCAAGGCCGTTCTGAAGGGAGATCATTACGTCATCAACGGCACCAAGATCTTTGTGACAAACGGAGATATGGCGGACTTCATCTTGGTCTTTGTACGTACGGGAGAAGGTGCGCGACACAAGGGCTTGTCAGCACTGATTGTGGAGAAGGATACCACTCCTGGGTTTTCCCTCGGCAAGCATGAGGACAAATTGGGCTTGAGGGGTTCTGACCTGGTAGAACTGATCTTCGAAGACGCCAAAGTGGACAGGAGCAATCTCTTGGGGAAACCTGGAGGGGGCTGGGATATCCTGATGACAGGCGCTGCTGACATGCGGGCCTATGGGCCGGGCGCCATGGCTGTCGGTTTGGCGCAGGGGGCACTTGATTATGCAGTGAGCTATGCCAAACAGAGGGTCCAGTTCGGAGGCCCTATCAGCGGGCTCCAGGCCATACGGTTCATGTTATCCGATATGTCTATTCAGGTTGAGGCCGCCAGAAGTCTACTTTACCGGACAACTGCCCTAATGGATGCTGGTTCGGATGATAAGCGATTACGGAGCCGTTTGGTCTCTTCAACCAAATGCTTTGCATCAGATGTGGCCATGAGCGTAACCACTGATGCTGTGCAGGTCCTGGGTGGATACGGCGTCATGAAAGACTACCCCGTAGAAAGGATGATGCGGGACGCCAAAATGATTCAGATCTTTGACGGAAGCAATCAGGTACAACGGATCATCGTAGCCAGAAACCTGCTGTAAAGATAAAACGTAAGCGTTCACAGGTTCCCGGTTTCCCGCTGTAGCGGGATTCAAGGTTGGGAAGAAAAACAGAATTGATGACCCGGGGAGTTGGCAACGCGTACTGGTTTTGACAAATAGCCTCCAATGGCCCACGGTCTTCGGGGTTGGACTGGCTGGCACGGGGCGGGGGTTGAAGAAGGGTGCATCTGAAAACGATCAACCCGTGGCAAAAAACGCAACCCTGAACCCTTGAACCTTTGAACCCCGTGAACGGTTACGATAAAACTATAAAATAGAATGGAGGCAACTATGGTTGAGATACTGGGTATTTGTGGCAGTCCTGTGAAAAATTCCAACACCGAATTGATGATGAGAGAGGCGTTAAAGTCAGTTGATCAGAAAGACGTTAGCACGGATATCTTTTCGGTTCAAGGCAAACGGATTGAAGGGGTCTGCGACAAAAATATGGGTAAATCATTGACAAAGCCAATCAGTAGGCGTATAATCTGATTGCTTAGGGATATTAAATATATTAATATACCGTTTTAGGGTTGATGATGATATCGT
>CAZAAJ010000157.1:0-3001 GCA_964483135.1 uncultured Anaerolinea sp.
TTCGCCAGGGAGGAAGAGAGCGATCCCTTTGCGTTCTTTTTTGTCCGAAAAAAACAGAAAGCCGGGGTAAGAAATTTCAATCTGGCGGAAGAGGCCTATGAGAAGAGCCTGAAGCTTAACGGGCAGGACAAGGACGTCCATCTCAATATGTTGCGCCTTTATGAAATCGGAGGCAAAACCGGCAAGAGGAATAAAAAACTCGATGAAATTATAAGGCTTTTCCCTGATGATAAGGACAGCCTGGCAAAAAACGGCAACTTTTGCATCGAGAGAAAGACCTTCATCAAGGGAATCGGGTTTCTGAAAAGGGCGGTAGCACTTGATCCCCTTGACCGGAACAACAGGGAATTTCTGTGTATCGCCTATATAAAGGCTTCACTCCACTTTGCTAAAGAGGAAAATACCCGGCGTTACCGGGAATTCATGGGGGATGCCATAGAGATGGGCGAACCGGGCCTCGAAAATATGAACATGGGGCGGCCATATCTCCAGGCGCGTCTGGCGATTTTTGAATGGATCGGCGGTTGTGAAGACGAAGGCAATCGCTTATTAGCGGACGTTATCAGAAACGGCAACGACGACTTACGGTTATCTTATTTTGCCTACCTGGTCGGCCGGGCGTACGGCACTCCGGCGCCTTGCCTCTCACAACTGCAAAAACACATAAATACAATCTTCCGAACCCCAACGCCTGCCGCTGCCGCAGCTCTTACGGAGGTCATCAAATACGTCAACCTTATCGTTCTGCCCAAGCCGTGGCTTGGCAATGAGTTCCACCGCTTAAACAGGTACGCTTTGGAAGCGGCCGATAAGGCCTGCACCCCCCATGAAGCGGAAAAGATCGTCCGTTATGCCATTGAACAGGAAGGAAAGGGGATAAAACTTGGCCAAAGTTACGTCACAAAAATTCTCGCCCAGGATCCGCGGCATCCTCTCTTCCTCTATTTCCAATACATGTACGATAGAAGCAACGATTTCCGGCCTCCGACGGAAAATGATCGGCAAAGGTTAAAGGACATCCTGACCATTGCTGTGGAACGTAACGAGCGCTTGTTGGTCAACGCGCTTAACAAGGAACTCCGCAAAATCGAAGATTTCCTGTCAATGAAATCGCCGCTTGATGATGAAGAATTTGATGATGAAGAAGATATCGAGGAAGCCATTGACCTCAGGAAGATTTTCGAGGAGGCTGTGAAGGAATTTAAGCCTGTTAAAAATTCATCCTCCCGGCGGAAAACAATCCGGCCCGATATACGTCAGAGATCCCTTTTCGATGACCTTGATTGAGGAGACGGTATAGTTTATGGACCCGTATGAAATATTAGGTGTATCTCCGGACGCTGATGATAACGCCATCCGGAAGGCATATCTCGAGCTTGTGCGACGGTTTTCGCCGGATACTGATCCTGAGACGTTTAAGTTGATCAGCGGGGCATACGAGCAGGTGAAGGATGAAAAATCACGCCTCAGGCATTGCCTTTTTAACAAGGAGACGCCCGGAGATACCCCTTTTCATGCCTTTCTGCGGCACGTTTCCTACTGTGAAAGGCCAAAACCGATGAACTATGACCAGATGAAGGAATTTTTGAGAAAATGTGCGAAGAGCTGAAAGATAATCCCGCAGGCGGCGGTGCTGGGGAAGAAAATCAGGCAGAAAACGGGCATGATGATGATTTATTTGTATCACCGGAAAGCCAACCGGAGGAAATGTTTCCCTGGAAGGATGAAATTGCCGGAAATTGTCGTCTCTGGATCGAGAATCTTAAGGATTTGCCCGATGTTTCCGTAACGGAAGAAGAACCCGATCTGTACTCGTTTTATGAGGAGTTGTGCGTTTTAAGAAGCGAGTTCAGAAAGAACTCGCGGAGAAGCCACGAAACATTCAGCCGGTTCGGCGACCATCTTCAGGAATTTCAGGCCGTCCTTGGCGCCCTTTCGCAGAGGCTTGATATACTCTCCCAGGAACGGAACAGTACGGAGATTCTTGCCCGGCAGAAGGCGCTGTTGCGGATGGTGGAAATATTCGAACGGCTGAGGTGGTTCGGCAAAAAACTGGAGGAAATCAGAACTGTTTCCCGGCAAGCCACGGAAGGGTTCATGCCTGTTTTCCGGGAAAGGATCAAATGGTTATTTGCCGGCAGGCAGAAAGCCGAAAGCGGTATTCTCGATAGCATCAGCGAGGGTTTTTTCCTGACCCTTTCCCATTTTGAGGAGTTTTTGGCCGGTGAGGGGGTTGCCCGGATAAAAGCGACAGGAACAGCGTTCGATCCTTCCGTCATGATTGCCGTGGGAACCGTGGAGACTGATGTCTGCCCGCCGAATACGGTATGGGAAGAGATTGCAGGCGGTTATCTTTACGGGGAACATGTTCTTAAACTGGCGAAGGTTACCGTAACAAAAAGAAAGGAACCATAAGCATGGAAATTATCGTTGGCATCGACCTGGGAACGACAAATTCAGAAATAGCCATCTTGAGAGATGAAGGCAAGCCGGAGGTGATCCCTGTTGAAGGCGGGCCGATCATGCCCTCCTGCGTGGGCATCGATCCCGAAGGCAAGCTTATTGTCGGCAGAACGGCTAAAAATCAGATGGTTTCCCATCCGGAGAATACCGTCTTGTCCATCAAGCGCCGGATGGGTGAAAATACCACCGTAACTCTCGGCGGCAAGTCCTTCAGCCCGGAGGAGATATCCTCTTTTATCCTCGCCAGGATGAAAAGCGAGGCGGAAAAATATCTTGGGCATCAGATTGCGAAAGCCGTGATTACCGTGCCCGCCTATTTTGATGATGCCCAACGGAATGCGACCAAGGATGCCGGGGTTCTCGCAGGTCTTGATGTGGTAAGGATTATCAATGAACCTACCGCCGCCGCCCTTGCCTACGAAGCCGGACATGAGGAAAACCAGCGGATTCTTGTTTACGATCTGGGCGGGGGAACCTTCGATGTTTCCCTGGTCGTGGTGGAAAACGGCATCGTAGAAGTAAAAGCCAGCCACGGCGA
>CAZAAJ010000158.1:0-3000 GCA_964483135.1 uncultured Anaerolinea sp.
CCCCTGGTTTTGTGCTTGTTTTCTTGCTCGTTGCCGTAGGTAGAACGAAAATCCAGCGGACCACCGAAAGCAAATAAAGACATTTCGCTTGAAGTATATTTTTCTGGCTGCAAAGATCATCAGAACGGCCCGATTTGTGGTGATGAATCACTCGGTAAGATATCTGTATCAAGATGTGTGATGTGTATAGAAACTGCTTATCCTAAGAAGGTGTTATCTAGTATTCCGTGTTGGCTTCGGTGTGTTTGATGAGGTGTGTTTACTATACCCAATATTCTGTATTGCAAGATTTATTCGTGAAATTCCTCACTTTTACAAAGAGAGGATTTTATGAAGCGGTTGAGCTCCGGCCAGGGCTTTTCACTTGCTGAACTAGAGTATGCCGTTTTTATGGGTTACGATTCGGTCGTGTTAAAGCCAGATATTGAGATAGGTGGTGTTGACCAATTACTTAATATGCATATGTGCCGACAAATGATGGCAAATGCTGAATATATCCCGGAAATAATAATTACCTATAATTTACTTTCTGGAACTACGGGGGAAAAAGACTCCCACGGAAGGTATATTAATAAGATGAGTAAAAGCAGGGGAAACTATATTCCTGTAAATTCAGATCCTTCGGAAATGTATGGAAAAGTAATGTCCATTCCCGATGAGATAATGTGGATTTGGTACAGAGAATTTACGGAAATCACGGAAGATGAACTTCAAGTTTTGAAGTCATTTGTTTGTGATGGAAAATTACACCCCAAAGTGGTGAAGCAACTATTGGCGCGGGTTATTGTTGGAACATTTAATTTTTTTGATTTAGGGATTATTAAACAAGCAGAGAATGAATTTAACTCAAAATATGGAAAGCAAGCTTTACTTATTCCCGATGATTTGAAAATAGTACTCTTTGGAGAAGACGAAATTTTTATTGAAACTCTGGCAAAAGCTGTTGATAATAGCAAGGGGTATATCCGTCGCTTGGTAATGCAGGGAGGTGTGAGAGTTCTCAAGGGGGATAAATATGTTCAAATTAGCATAGATGAAATTAATTCAA
Organism: uncultured Anaerolinea sp.; assembly: GCA_964483135.1. Classification (GTDB taxonomy): domain Bacteria; phylum Chloroflexota; class Anaerolineae; order Anaerolineales; family Anaerolineaceae; genus UBA6107. The sequence goes on from CAZAAJ010000158.1 coordinate 1,049, forward strand.
ACACGAAACAATGGAATTGCTTCATTATAAACATAGGTAAACATCACTACATTAAATTACTAGACAAGGAAAGCAATGTTTGAATTTGGGGATCAAACTCAATTATCACGAGGAAAACGCCAGGCACGAATAGTCTTTCTGGGATGCGCAGATCCACTGGTTCCTCTCTGCTGTTCTTGGTTCACCTTCGTAATACAAAAAAGAGAGATTCCGGGCGGTCCGATTCACTTCCAGAACTGCGGTAGATACTTTTTATAAGTCAGCAGATAATCGTCCAGGATCTGTTCTGCCACATCCAGATCGGTGATCACCCCGTCAAGCAGCAGACACTGTAACGCCAATTTCCTATCGCCAGTTACGGCCGCATCCACACACAGGCGTACTCGGGTCAGTTCACGGCGTAAGAGTTCATTAACACCCTCCGGTAACGCACCCATGGCAATGGGCTGAACACCCATGCCGGATAAAAGTACCGGGGTTTCCACGATTGCACCCATCGGCAGCGAGTTAATTTGTCCGATGTTGGGCACATTGGCAGCGATGTGATATTGGTTTAGCGATAGACTCAGTGCTTCGATGACTTCCACAGCCCCTTCGCTATCGGTCTCTTTCAGTGAATCGATGCTTTCCTCTCCCTTGCCCATGCGGTCAATGTGCAGGTGATCCTGGATACGGCTGGAGGCGGCTGCATCCCAATCGTAAAGTTCCAGGTCATACTTTTCCCAGGGTTTGGTGAGCGGGTCAGAGCACCACGGCAGGTATTCGTCCAGGTGTTCATCACCCGGAACTGGCATCAAGCCGAAGGCATCCAAGACACGGTGGGTGAGCGGTTCGATAGCGGGGTCGGTATGTTTCCATGCATCGCGCAGTGCGGGATAAAGGTCTTCGCCAGTGCGTTTATCACGGATATCCACGACCCAGGTGAAGTGATTAAGCCCTGCAGCTTTGATATCCACGACTTGTTCAGCTTGTTGGGCGATGTCCTTCAAATTATCCCAGTATTTTGGGTCGGCGTGGGTGCTGAATTTGCCTGCCGGGAGTTTAATCCCTAAATCTTTGGCCATGACAAAACCCACTATTCCATAGGCGGCGTGAATCTGGTGGCAGAGTCCGATGACTTTGATTTTGCTGTAGCGGTTGAGGGCGTCGCAAATCCGCACCATGGGATTGCTGAAATTGATATACCAGGCATCCAGGCACGCCTGTTCCATATCTTGGGCGATTTCCAGTAAAGGGTTGATATTGCGGGCTGCGTGTGCAAAGCCGCCAGGACCACCGTTTTCTCCGTACGGCTGGCGGACGCCATATTTGAGGGGAATCTCCCAATCCTGCTTCCATAACTCTTCACGGGGAGGGACTTCAATGGCGGAGATCACAAAACCCGCGCCTGGTAAGGCATCTTTGTGATGGGTGAAGGATTTTAATTTCATCTCACAATCCCAATCACGGTTGACCCGCTCGGCCAGGCGGGTCATGCGCGCCAGGTTATCGGGGTTGCGATCGACCAGGGAAATCTCGCACCCTTTGAGCTTTTCACTTTTCATAATTGACCCGAGCGTGTTTAAGCCAAATGAGGCGCTGCCTGCGCCGATTACTACAATTTTCGTTGTCGATTTTGATTTTTTCATTATCAGCTCACTTTTTAGTTATGTTTGTTATCAATTGCCTAAGATAAATTAGACCAGGCGGGAATATAGGCGGTGTTTCTTGTGAAAGGTGATTCCGAGATTAGAAAGTTCCTGGAGCATTCGTTGATTATCAGCACTGACCTGTACGATTTCTGCATGGGTGTAGCGGGAGTTCTCACTACTTTTAAGGATCTCGTTAAATAATATTGCTGTTCCGCCCGAACCACGGAATTCATCGATCATACCCGCGCCATTAACATTCAGGCTCTGAGAATTGTGTAGCTCCTGAAGAATAGTCAGCCAGCCAAATGGGAATAAACGGCC
>CAZAAJ010000159.1:0-2971 GCA_964483135.1 uncultured Anaerolinea sp.
TGCCTGGATTGCAGGCAAGGAAAGGAGAACGTCATGGAAGAAAATCAGAGCAAAGAAGCGCCGGAGCCCGGCCCGATCTTGAGGACGTGCAGGACCTGCGGTAAGGCGAAGCCGACAGAGGGTTTTTATAGGAATGGGGCAGGCAAACCGGATACCGTCTGCAAGGCGTGCCGGAATCAAGCCAGAAAGGACAAACTGAAGGAGGAGAGGGCGCGAAAAAAGGCCCCATTGAAAGCAGCACCCCCGGGGATCCCCCCGGTGCCTGCTGAGAAACCGTCGCCTCTGGACCGGCAAGTGGGAGGGGAGCATTATAAAGCCTTCCCGATTCAACCGGTAGAGTTCATCACCCGGAACAAGCTGGGGTTTTTGGAGGGCTGCATCATCAAAAGGGTGTGCCGCTACAATATGCCCGGAGGAAAGGGCAGGCAGGACCTGGAAAAAATCATGCACGAATGTGAATTATTGATGGAGATGGAAGGATAAAAATGGGAGGAAATACAAGGAAAAACCCGATGGACTTATCAGGGCAAAAATTCGGCAGCCTTATTATCATTAAAAAATCTGATAAAAAATATAGAAATGCCTTCCTGTGGGAATGCAGATGTGATTGTGGAGCCATATGTCATGTGCAAACTGGAAGTCTTAAGGCTGGCAATGTTAAATCATGCGGATGTAAGTATCGGAAGCATGGGATGACGGATACTCTAATTTATAAAGTATGGCAGATGATGAAAGATCGATGCCAAAACCCAAACTCTAAAGCCTTTTACAGATACGGGGGGAGGAATATAGGTATATGCGAGGAATGGCGGAGATCTTCTGCTTCCTTCATTAACTGGGCCATAGAGAACGGATATTCTAAAGGACTCACTATAGACCGGATAAATAATGACGGAGACTATTCTCCAGAAAATTGTCGTTTTGTGACTGCAAAAGTAAACGGAAGAAATAGTAGCCAAACAAAATTAGGGTTCGATGAGGTTTTAGAGATTAAAAAGCTTCTCGTCTCCAACAAGTTAAGGTCTAAGGAGATAGCTAAGAGATTTTGCGCAACATTGGCAATGGTAAGCCAAATAAAAAGGAATGTCACATGGAAAGATGTACCATGGCCTATCGGAGGCATCAACGGGGAATGCTAGAGGCGATAGACGGCATAATTGCCGGGTCCGGAGTCAAAAAAATTATCCTGCATGCGGTACCTGGCTCCGGAAAAAGCCTGATCCCTATCATTGCCGGTAAGCTGATCACGGCGGGTCTTGCCGACGCCTTAGCCTGGATCACTCCACGGAAAACCTTGCAGGAGCAGGGCGAAAGGGGATTTATTGACCCTGTTTTCCGGCGCATGCTGGGGCATAACCTCACAATCCGAACCTCAACAAATGACCGCAACCCCTGCCGAGGCACAAACGGCTTTGCAACCACTTATCAGGCCGTGGCTGTGGATGAAAAAACCATCCTGCAGGATGAGTTTTCGCGTCGGCGCTACATCCTGGTCTTGGATGAGTTCCACCACGTCGAAGCAGGTGGGGTATGGCATCAGGCGTTACAGCCATTGGTTGACCAGGCCGCATATCTGGTCCTCATGACCGGGACCATGGAAAGGGGCGATGAAAAACCTATCGCATTTATCCCCTATCAAACCACGCCAGCAGGTCTGGTCCCGGTTATTGATCAGGACCAGGGCGCGAAGCTGATCACCTATACCCGTGAGGACGCCTTGACGGAAAAGGCAATTCTGCCCCTGCATTTTGTCCTGAACGATGGAGATGTGGAGTGGGAAAAGGATGGTGAAAAGATTTCCGGTAAACTCTCCGAAACCTTTAAAGACGCAGGCGCCGCGATATGGACAGCGATGTCAACAGAGTTTGCCGATGAACTTTTGAAAATGGGCCTTGATCACTGGCAGGATTACAGGCTGCAACATCCCCGCTCCAAAGTTTTGATCGTAGTTGCCAATATTGCCCAGGCAAAACAGACCCTCTCCGGCCTCAAAGCCATGGGGTTAAACGCAGAGATTGCAACCAGCAGCGACCATGACGGAGCAACAAGGGCAATCCGGAAATTCAAGACCCCTGCATGCAACATCCTCGTGTCAGTGGCTATGGTCTATGAGGGTTTTGATGAGCCCCAGGCTACGCATATCATATGCTTGACGCACATCCGGTCCGTGCCATGGATAGAGCAGATGGTGGCCCGTGTGGTCCGAATAGACCCGTATGCAGGCCCCTATGAGGCCCAAATGGGATATATCTTCGCGCCCGATGATTTTTTAATGAGGCGTATCATATCCAGAATTAAAGCCGCGCAGCTTGCCTATGCCCATGTCAAAAGTCAAAAGGATGGACAAGACCCTGCCCCCGGCGCTCCGGATCAAACTGGCCTCCCTGGCGCATTAACCGGAAGCGGAGACAGCAACCCTTATGGCATCACGCCCATAGGCTCAAAGCTGACCGGACAAAGAGAGTATAGGATGGGAGGCGATGACAGCCCCGCACCCATCTATCAAGGACCCTGGCCCCAAGAAGAAGTAAAAACCCAAAGCGAGATTGAAAGAGATCTCCGGGACCAGATAGAAAGCTGGCTACGAAAATTTGCATTTACCAATTACTACCGTATGCAGAGGATAAACAGGGAGGTGAAAGACGCCTTTGAGGGTAAGGCCCGCGCAGACATGACGGTACCTGAGCTCCAAAAGGTCCTCTCCCATGTCCGCAACTATTACCCCATGGAAAAGACGGCCCCAGACCCATGGCATAAGCGCAGAGGGTCAGGGCGAAGGGTCCCGGCGAAAGCGATGGAATGGAACCAATTGAGCATGTTTTAGGAGTATATTTCTGTATAATTCCTTGTTGGCTGGGATGGTATAGAGTCTTGTACGGCTGAATCGTAGGGCAGACCACGCCGGGGTAAGTCCGGCTCCCAGCCACATAGCACCAACAAACAACTACACTTGACGAGCAAGTGAGCAGGG
>CAZAAJ010000160.1:0-2934 GCA_964483135.1 uncultured Anaerolinea sp.
AACCACTCAAATGGAAAACCACCTTTTCAGGTGGTTTTAGGTAGCGGGGAGTGGACATGTGCCCGCAAGGGTATTCGAACCACTGACCTCCGGGTTATGAGTAATGCTCCTGAATCCGTGCCATTTGTGCGGCGGGTTCTGCAAATCAGCCAAACCGACGAACGCTGGTTCTTGCTTGCCCGGCACGCAGCAGTAGTTGATCAATATTCGTATAGTAGCCCTATCGTGTATTAATGTCAAGTATCTTTTCTTAGTCGGAAATTACATTGTAGTTAATAAAACTGGTTTATATTCCTCTCGCAAAAGACGCTCGGGGGTGCAAAAATCGCGACCATCGCCATCGTAGTAGTAACGAGCAACGCCATTCTGCGGGGTAAAGGTATTTTGTTTTTAAGGTGCTGTAAAATGGTGGGTCGCGAACACACCCGATACCTGTTACACGCTAGGTCAACTCAACAACCTTAAACCTTACACCTTGCCACCCTTTATCCAGTATTAACTTTGCAACACGATTTGAAACCAAAATTTCTCTCCAAGCGAGAAGCCCATGCCCGAACCACTCATAAGTTAACATGAAATCCGTATCAAGCACGATAGATTCCCTTCTAATTTGCATTACACCTCTCATATGGGGATTGAATTTTGTGACCCCACAAACAGGACAAACGATTCTTTCATGTTCATAATCAACAATGACACCAGGAAAAGCGATATTTTGAACAAATAGTTGTTGAATCTTCTCTGAAGCTTGTCCTGTTTTATGAATCATTGCATCCCATTGTTCGTAACCCTTCGAATTGATTTCTGCCAAACCATGAAAAACTTTTGGCGAGCAAAAAATCTCATTTTGCCAAATAAGAGAAATGAAGGATTTCTTGCCAAGATTGGGCTCTTTATAAAACTGAATTGGACCGGTTTGGGAATAGGTGGCGCATTTTGGGCAAAGAAGAGGACGACCTGTTTGTTTGAAGGGCCATGGACCTTTCGGGTAAGGATAACCTTGTTCAAAGGTGGATATTAGCCGTAACCATTCAGCAGACCGTACTTCTTCTTCTGAAAAATATGTGTCAACTATGTCTACAGCACCTGTAGTTGAAATTAATCTGGCAATAGATGGCCACTGGTCATTAGATTCTGAAAGTACAAAAGCAACGATTGAACTCCCGTCGGCGGGCAATGAAAATTCATTTTTGTTTAATCGAAGGTCCATAAGGACTTTGAGGAATTGCGGTTCTGTTGATGAATTGAATGCGACTCTATGCCGGATTTCCATGTTTCCTCTATCGGTACACCTTGAAAACTTCTAGAAGTATATTAAAACCAGAATTATCTCGAAGAAAATTGAAACAATTTATGCTATTCCAGATACAGATTTGTAAATCATCGCCTTTACGACTTATCACCCATTCGCCCTCAGTTATCCGATTGTTTTCTATAGCTAATAATCCTTCTCCTAAGTACCTGTAAGAAAAATCAGTACAAAATGGCTCAATTGGCTCCCGATGGCAATACATCATCTTGCCATTTTTCATAAATTTAACAAAGTTGTCCTCCTGGTAGCTCCCATATATGTCCGATGTCTGACGAGTTGCTCTCCATTTACCTAGCATGAACGTGGTAATAGGTGTGTTTTCATCATATTTATTTTCCTTAAGATTTCCACACCCTGTAAGCTGGGAGATAAGTAATAATACTGCCAAGATATATCGATAGGTATTCATGGTCTCGCCTATTTTTGATACCAAGAATCTATTTGAAAAGTGTGATCCATCCAGAAGTTATAACCTTCTGAATACCAATAAATTGTTCCACTACTGGGAGGAGTGTGATACTGACTTTCCTTCCATAAATATACTAGTAGAAGACCTGGATCATAAGTTTCATATTTTGCCGAAAACATTCCTTGTGCAAAATAATTTACTTCAATTCCTTTGTAACATCCTTCTTCAAGGCAGATGACGCTTAATGCTTTTCCATAAGCATCCCAAAATGGAGTATCATAAACCCTGCGATCAAAATAACTAGCATATGGCCTATTATTAATATCATAATAAACGGCAGTCATTAATTCTTCCATTTGGCTTTGACTAACGTTGTAAGTCCCTGTTGGCAACAATCCCCTATTATAAAAACACCACGTTAGGTTTCCGCTATTGCAGGATGGGTTAACCGATGTGCCAATTGTAACCAGAGGTGCAGTCGGATCAGGAGCATTTGGATAGCTGCCTGTTCCCTTAGTTTCTTTATTTCCTCCAGTTCGTTGTGTGTTCGTGCCGGAGGTTCCGCCTGTGGCAGGACTGTTGAGTACATTGGGAGCAGAGCTTGTGGTTGGGGGCACGGCTTTTGTTGTTGCTGATGATTGTGACCAGGTCTTATTCGCTTGAGTATCGACGATACACTTTCCGTAGTCGTCCCAATCCGCACATGGGATATTTCCCATCGGATCGTTGAAGTTAATGGGATTCCCATTCACGTATGCATACCGGTCATACGAAGCTGAGACACTTGCCTGGGGAATCAGCGAATCGGGTTGGATGAAGTGGGCAATCACCGGGTCATAGAACCGGGCAACGTAGTAATCCAACCCGATCTCCGTCTCCTGCTGCTGCCCAGTGTACAGTTTATCGGTTACCGCTGCGCCGTTGGCATAGCGTATCTCTCCAAATGCGGAGTATCTCGTTTCGGAAAGCAAATTCCCATTAGCATCTGCCGTCACCGTGGTGGAGTTCACCTGGTCCTGCAGCAGCCAGGTAACTACGCCATTTTCACTCATGGCCACCACTGCGCCATTGAAGCTGTAGTACTTGCGGGTATTGGTGTAGGTTCCATCCGTCTTCACCTGGTAGGCTGCGCTGGGGTAGTAGGTGGTCACGTCATCAATCACCGACTTCACCATGTTTCCGTCCCCGTCGTAATAGTAGAGCGCAATCCCTC
>CAZAAJ010000161.1:0-2920 GCA_964483135.1 uncultured Anaerolinea sp.
TGTGTTGGGTGTGTTTGGGGTTTTGTTTGCATCAGTTCATGAATAATACGGAGTCCGTGGGCTTTGATGGTGCTGCCTGTTTCCGTAACTTCCACTATGGCATCGGCAAGTCCTGAAACAATTTTTGCTTCGGTAGCGCCCCATGAAAACTCGACCGTCACATTAATGTTCCGTTCCTTGAAATATCTTTTTGTATATTCAACAAGTTCAGTTGAGATCTTTTTTCCCTCAAGATCCTTGATTTTTTTGATATTTGAATCATATCCCACGGCAAGAACCCATTTCGCCGGCCTTGCGCTCACCTTTGAATAAACAAGATCTGAAACAACATGGACATCCGAATTGTTTTCGGCTATCCAATCTTTGCCTGTAAGGCCGGCATCAAGAGTTCCGTTTTCAACATATCTCGACATTTCCTGAGCCCTGCAGATAGCGCACTCAACAGCATCATCATTTATTTCGGGAAAATAACTTCTTCCGTTCACATTTATCGTCCACCCTGAACGTTTGAACAATGAAATCGTTGCGCTCTCCAGGCTTCCTTTTGGAATGCCCAGCTTTAATTTATCATTCATTTATTATATACCTCCTGAGAATCAAATATCAGTTTCCCGATATTTATAAGGGTCCCGTTTTCCATTTTTCTGTAAAAACAGCTCCTATAACCTGTATGGCAGGCTGCGCCGCCTCTTTGCTCAACTTTTAACAAAACTGTATCTTCATCACAGTCAACCAGTATTTCTTTTACAATCTGCAAATTACCGGAGGTTTCACCTTTAACCCAAAGCGTCTGCCTACTCCTGCTGAAATATGTTGCCTTCCCGGTTGAAAGAGTTGCTTCCCATGCCTCCTGATTCATAAAGGCAAGCATCAGGATTTCCCCTGTTTCATAATCCTGAACAATTGCAGGAACAAGACCATTTATTTTATTGAAATTAAGATTTACCATTTTCCATACCTTTTAATATAATATATTCAAAATTATACACTATACCTTTTTAAGTCAAATTCTTTTTCGGACTGCTTCGTAAAAAATCGTAAAAAAGCTTAATAGCATCATAAAACCACGAAGCACACGAAGCTGAAGATATTATATTCCTTTTTATCCTTCGTGCTCTGGTTTGTTGTTGTCAGTCTTTTAATTATGGAGGCGGTCTTGATAGAGAGCCGGTTTGGAAAAATTGTACAGTTGTTTAAGTGGTAAAGTTGCTCTAAACTGAAATAAAGTAACAGAAAGGAGCAGCGGGAATATGAAGAAATTGAGACTGAAGGACAGCGGTCATGAGGTGGGCGTGGGCATGTAGCAACCCTGATGCGGAAGATGGGAATAGAGGCGTTATATAGAAAACCGAGGCTTTCAGAACCTCATCCGGGGCACAAGGTTTATCCGTATTTATTGCGGAACATGGAGATTACCAGAGCCAACCAGGTATGGGCAGCAGACATAACATATATTCCAATGGCCAAGGGATTTTGCTATCTGGTGGCGATTAGCGCTGAAGAAAATGATTTCTCCATCAGGATCTGTGATCATCACGCCGTTGCGGATATTGTCTAAAACCAGCTCATAAAATTCGATTTTTTCCTGATATTCTTTGATTGTTCCGGAAGGCATCGCAGGTAACTCCATATAAAAACAGCAGATATTCTTTGCTTATTTATTACATCACAACAAAAAAACGGTCAACACGGATTTTGGATAGAATACATATATAATGGACTTTTTACAATTTCATCATATATTATTTCAGTACAAAAATATGGCATTGAAAAAATAGCACAGTGAGCGTATGATAACCTGCAGTATTAAGAATCCAAATCCAGACCAGGTTAAAACAAAGAATGTAATAACATGAAAATTAAAATTATAGCCTTTATTGCAGTCATTTGTCTTGCATCTTTTGCCTGCCCGGGATTTGCTGAAGTTTTGGAAAACATCCGCTGGACGGGAAGAGACACATATGCCAGGGAGGGCCTGAAGGCTGTTGTTAAGGCCACAGTCCCGGAAAGATTTAAAGACAACAAGGACGGGACTGTAACTGATTTTTCCACAGGGCTTATGTGGATGAAAGAAGGAAGGGGTCTTGAATTAAACCTGAAGGCGGTTACATGGTATGAAGCTGCAAAGAAATGCCGTGAGCTTAATTTCGCCGGGTATACCGACTGGAGACTTCCGACAATCGGCGAGTGGATTACAATTATAGACCCTAAAAAAGAGTCTCCGGCGCTTGTTGAACCGAACCCTTTTAAAAATATGATCGCGCATTACCCTTACTGGGCGAAGGATGATTTCATATACGGAGCGGATTATACATGCATAAAGAATGTTTGCCCGATTGAATCGAAGACAGTATGGCTTTACTATGGAAATATAGGCCATCAGAATAAAGGCAATAATGCGTTCATATTTCCGGTACGTATTGCAAAAAAAGCCGGGATTAAAAGAGACAGGTCATTAATTATTGATATGCGGTACAGCCTGGGGAAGTAGTTTCTGTAAATAACAGGAATGTCCGTGCAGAGCATTATTTGCACTCTGCACGGATTTTCTCAATTATATCATGTTTATCTTGGTCGGTGCCTGTCACCGCCCGGCCTGCCTCCTCCTCCGGGTCTTCTGTCTCCGCCGGGTCGTCTGCCGCCGCCACCCGGTCTTCCTCCGCGACCACCATGGTCTTCGCGGGGGCGCGCCTCGTTGACATTAAGCGCCCGGCCCATGAATTCCTTGCCGTTAAGTTCGGTGATAGCGGTCTGAGCCGCCGCTTTTGCAGGCATTTCGACAAACCCAAAACCTCTCGGCTGACCGCCGAACTTCTCCTTGATAACATTAGCCGTTGTAACCTCTCCGAAGGCTTCAAAAAGTTTTCTCAAATCTTCATCTGTAGCCTCTCGCGACAAATTTCCTACAAAGATGTTCATT
>CAZAAJ010000162.1:0-2900 GCA_964483135.1 uncultured Anaerolinea sp.
ATTGGAACTACAGCGGTAAACCGGATGCCCTGATGGGTACCGGTGCCACCCGGGCTGAAAAAACAATCACGTATTTAAGCGGTCTGCTGGTTCCGCTCGTATTGATTTTGCTGGGGCTCAAAGGTGTTGTCCAGTGGTCGTGGTGGCAGTGGATCATCGCGATTGCCATCGGCGCGGATATCAGCGCCGGCGCGGTGGCAACTGCGCTCAACTCCTGCAAGCGGTTCTATCATTCGCCAATCCAACCCGGTGAGGAGAGATACCGCAGTGTAAAAAACCCGATCCTTTTCAGTGCTATGCACATTTACCCGCTGATTGTCTGGCTGGCATTTGACCGCGCTTACTGGATATTCGGGGTCGTATGGTAAACGCTGCTGGTGGTGTGCGCCTGGCTCGTCGGGCAAGCACCGCTTTATTTGCGCCGCCCAGCCGCCGTGATGATCATTGTTTTAATACTGCTGGTAAATACCTATCTCATCCAGCCCATTTCCGGCTTTGAATGGCTGGCGCCTTTGTTGTTCATCAAGATCATCCTTGGTCACGCGGTAAGAGAAGAACCTTACCGGCCGGCATGAGGCGGGGAACTTCGACTCTCTTTTTTTCGTCTATTTTACCAGTGCCTTTATTGGAAGGAATGAGAATGAAACGAACTCTGCTGAACCTCCTTGCCCTCTTTGCAGTGATTGCTCTATCAGCCTGCAGCCGCCCCACCCCGGCGCCGCTGCCGACCCCCACTGCCACCTACTCCCCGCTGATCCTCCTGCCCACCCAGGCGCCGACAGCGCAGCTGCCCACTCCCACGCTGCCGCCCGCTGCCACGCCAACCTCCGGCGCATTTATTCCCATTGACGCGGAGGTGGTTTTTGATAACTACTTCCTGCGCACCGGTCCTGGACGAAATTTTGAGCCGATCCGTACCTATAGCGTCGGTGACAGAGTGACCCTGCTGGCACGTGAACCAGGCAACAACTGGGTACTGGTGCAGACTGCCGATAACCGCTCCGGCTGGATGAACGTGGTCGGTCTGACCATGATCGGCGACGTAACCCCCCTGCCGGTGTTCAAGGTGGTAAACGCCCAGGTACTGCACGGGCACGTGTGGACCGTAGACAAAAAACCTGCTACTGATGTGAATGTCGGCATCTTCAGCGTTGATCAACCAAGCCCAGATCGTGAAGATAACTCAAAAACGAATGCAGCCGGTGAATGGTTTATCTACCTCCCGTCGGATTTCAAAGGTAACTGGACGGTTGGAATCGTTGCTCATGGGTGTGCTGGAAACGTGGTAGATAACCCCACCTCCTGCGCTCTCATCGGCAAGTTCCCCGGCGCCACAGCCATTGTCCTGCCGATGAGCGCGGACGTGAATATTGAATTCGCAATCCAAAAGTGACGTGCACAGACGCTGAACTGCTGGAGATATTTGACCGCGAGGTGCGTCAAACCTGTGAATGGACGCGTATGCGGCGTGCAGTGGGTACCCGCCTGGCTCAAGCACGCACCGGATGTCGCCTTTAGCATCATCGCAATGGTGACACCCACGCTCATAGCGCGGCTGATGGATCGGCACAAGCGTGACAAATCCATTTGAACTTTTTTTTACGGGTAATTAGCATCACAGGCGATCTCTTATTTAGCCTGTTTCTTAATTAAATCGGGATGGATTATTGTACAATGATGATGGGAGGAAACCTTATGGGAATCGAACGAAGGCTCATCAATCGTCGTAAATTTGGTTACTACATGCCGGTATTCGAAAATCACACCAATGAAATCCTTGGCTATCTTTCTGATATCAGCCCGAGGGGGTTTAAACTCGAGGGCAATAGACCTCTCCCGGTTTATAAGGTCTACAGCATGCGCCTGAACCTCTCCGCCGAGATCTCACCGGTTTCGAATATTGTGTTCGATGCTGAGGTGGTGTGGTGCGAGCCAAGTCCATATTCGCCGATAGAATATGAATACGGCTTCCAGATCACGCGCATCAACGCCGCAGAGCTGCGCATCTTCGAACACCTGGTGGAAAAATACAGCCTCGCCTGACGCGAAGCACGCACGTAAAAGATATTTCAATACGGCAATAACTTGAAGGTTTTGTTGGAAATCTAGTTACCGCCGGGCACCGGAGTGGCTCGTGGTTGTGCAGGGTGCCGCGCTACTGGGGGGGCTGTCCGTCATCGCGTGGGGGTTGGACCGGAAGAAACGCCATGTATCGTTTTAAGATCGATTACAACAATTACTAAAAACATAGCTATAGAAAATTTCCTCAAACCTAGTACACGTTATTGTGCTCGTACATGCTGAATCATCTTTTCTACGGTTTTATTGGTATCAGAAGATAAAATCAGAACTTCCGGATGTTCAGTTTGAAATACCCTAAAAATCTCATCGGCGAATGCCTGGCCAATCATCTCGACTCCTTTAAAATCCAAAACAACTGTCTTAAATTTCTCAAAACGTGTTAATAACCTTCGCGCCTGCGAACGGCTAATTAATTGGTCATCTCCATACATGGCCAGATGAACTGGCACGATGGTTTTATCAAACCCAAATTCACCATCGTTCTCTGAGTAATTATCAAAAATTTTTTGCAACGTTCGACGAGAAGTTAGCGAAATTTCCATCATAACGGATGTGCCATTCACCTCATTTTTACTCTGATCAATGTAATCAAACCCTGATTTTGAATGGAGAAATCCGATTCTCTTTGACCTAATGAAAAATGTATCAAATACTCTTGAAGTAAAGAAAATCCCCTCTCCAGTGTGTTTCACGGGATCTGTGGTTAACTTTCCTTTTGATAATTCCAATATTGAATGTATGGGGTCATCTAATCCAAATTTTCTTTGAATTTTTTCAAAAATACCGATTCCATCGTCATTTATTACTATTTCAACTTC
>CAZAAJ010000163.1:0-2862 GCA_964483135.1 uncultured Anaerolinea sp.
GGCAAAACTAACCAACATAGCAATTATCAGATACCATGACGATCTTCTCTTCAAGATAAATCTGGATGGCGCTTTCAGGGAAGACATGAACAAGGCGATAATGAGCGGGGTGCCTGCCACATTCTCATTTTATATCAAACTTAATAAAGTGAAAAACTTATGGTTTAACAGCAATATTGCCGATATTTATTTAACCCATACAATCAAATACGATACCCTGAAAAAGGTTTATACCGTTTCACGGCCATGGAAGAACAGCGACCCTGTTGTTACCGAATCTTTTAAAGAAGCTCAGGAACTGATGACTCAGATTGACGGATTAAAAATTGTCCAGTTAAACAGTCTGGAAAAAAACGGGCATTACCAAATAGAGGCCAAAGCAGAAGTCAGCAAGCTTACCCTGCCGTTTTATCTCCATTATGTTTTTCTGTTTGTTTCTCTATGGGACTTTGAAACCGATTGGTATATAATAAATTTTGTCTATTAGTAAGTTAGAAATTATTTTCTGCGTTTTTTCGGCAGAAAATAGTTTCGTTAACGCACTTATCCCGTTTATCGGGGTTAGAAGTTAGAAGTAACTATTCAGGCACAGAGGCACAGAGCGCCAAAGGCACAAAGTGGGAAAAAACAACGAAACGACCCTGTTTTGTCAAAGCACTTCGTAGTAGCGAGTCGCCGAGGCGAGTCGGGGGAGTAAGCCTTTCTGCTTTGTGCCTCTGTGCCTTTGCCCCTTTGTGCCCGAGTAGTTACAAAAAACCGATATGAACAATAACTCACCCTCCAATAAATATTACACTGACTCCCCGCAGGAAAGCTTCAGACGTAAAAGAGAAGGCATTATAATCATTGCAATAATATTTATCGTTGCCTTCTTGACATTCCTTGAAAGCAGAATCATTAAATTCGGAACCGATATACCTGTATCAAACACGGTACTGATGTTTATCCTGATCAATATAAATTTATTATTGCTCATCCTTTTGATATTTCTGGTATTCAGAAACCTGTTTAAGCTTCTTTATGACAGAAAAAAGAAGGCTATGGGGGCAAAACTCCGTACAAAACTTGTTATAGCCTTCGGTACCCTCACCCTCTTGCCGACAATAATTTTATTTTTCTTTTCAATCAGTTTTATAACCACCAGTATTGAATTCTGGTTTAATGTTCCGGTTGAGCAGGCGCTTGAAAATTCACTTGATGTCGGGCGATACTATTATGACCGGATTAAGGATAATAACAGGTTTTATCTGGAAAGAATTTCGTATCAAATCAACTCCAAAAATCTGCTTGATCCTCTTAAAAAAAATTCTCTTTTCCAATATCTGGCGGTTGTTCAAAGGTCATTCAACATAAATGCCATTGAATTATATAACCGTGATTTCGAACGGCTCTCTTTCGCGCTTGCTCCTGAGCTTGAAAACTTCCCTTTAGACACCATTACTCCCGATAATCTTCAAAAAGATATGTCTCCTGAAAATGTCCGTACTATCACTGAAAAAATATCCCGGGGAGAGCTTGTAAGGATTATCGGAACAGTGCCTTTCGGAGTTCTGCCCAATGAGGCAAACGGGTATATAGTTTTGACAAGCCTGATTTCCAATCATCTTTCCGACAAGATGAAATCCATTTCCCTCGGCTTTGAAGAATACCAGCAAATCAAGCTGTTTAAAAAACCGATTCAGATTTCATATTACATATTACTCTCTATCGTTGCATTGCTTGTGCTTTTTTGCGCCATCTGGTTCGGTTTTTATCTTGCTAAATCAATTACTATCCCTATTATGGAGTTAGCTGAGGGCACACGGAGAGTCGCTGAAGGAGATCTTGGTTTCAGCATTGATATAAAGGCAGATGATGAAATTGGAAGTCTTGTCAACTCATTTAATAAAATGACAAAAGATCTCAGGACCGGCAGGGAACAGCTCGAGCTTTCGGCAAAAATGCTTGGGCAGCAAAACATCGAGATTGAAGAAAGACGCCGGTACATGGAAATCGTATTAAAAAACATCTCAACAGGAGTTATAACCCTTGACGCCGGCGGAATTATCACTACAATAAATAAGTCGGCGGAAAAGATGCTAAATCTTGAACCTGATGAAATTATAGGGAAAAGTTATAAAGAACTTTTAAAAGGTCAGCATCTTAACCTTGTCGACGAAATAATGGAAAGCCTCTCAGTTTCAAAAGATAATGCTGTTGAATTACCCTTAAGTCTTTCCATCGGGGAAAGACGCCGAAGTTTTCTAATAAATGTCAATGCGTTAAAAGACGATTCCGATAAGCACGTAGGGCTGGTTATGGTTTTTGACGACCTGACCGAACTTGAGAAAGCCCAGAGGATGGCCGCGTGGAGGGAAGTGGCGAGGCGAATAGCGCATGAAGTAAAAAATCCCTTAACGCCGATAAAACTGTCTGCACAGCGAATCAAGCGAAAATATTCAAAACAGATCAACGAGCCGGTATTTGAAGAATGTACCAGAATGATAATAGATCATGTTGATTTAATTAGAAACATTGTTAATGAATTTTCATCCTTTGCGAGGTTTCCTGCCGCAAATCCGGTCCCGTGTGATTTGCCTCCCATAATCAGAGAGACAATTGCGCTTTACAAGGAAGGCCATCAAGAAATTCTTTTCGGCATAAATATTCCTGATAACATACCGCGTCTTAATCTGGACAGGCAGCAGATAAAACAGGCGATGATCAATCTGGTTGATAATGCGGTTTCTGCAATTAAAGATCATGGAAATATTGTTATTACCCTTGAGCATGATAATGAATTAAAACTGGTCAGTATTGAAGTTGCCGATGACGGCGCCGGTATATCAGAAGAAGATAAGGCGCGGATTTTTGAGCCGAATT
>CAZAAJ010000164.1:0-2858 GCA_964483135.1 uncultured Anaerolinea sp.
ATCAACTGGCTTTTGAACCACCAAACATATCAAGAACTCGGTACTCTCAAGATCCTATAGTTGCATAAAATTCTTGATTTTTACTTCAATTTAATCATGCTGCTTTTTGTAATACATCCGGAAAATGCAACAGATCTTTTCGGACAGCATGATTTGCGCTCATTGTGAGGGTGAGTTCGCGCAGGCGGCGGAAGCCAATATGACTTCTACCTTCATTTCAACTTCCTTGGAGCCTTTTATTTGTAATTACAAACCTTCCGACCGTTTTGCAATTGGCTCGTGTGTTAACAAACAATATACTCCGAATAAATGTGTTGACATGCTTCTTTTGATGTGATTAAATCCGCTTCAGTAAAAAAATTGTAAATATTTAAAGGATACGGTTACAGGTACTATCCGATCCAGCCGGGGTTCGGCTGTTATTCTTTGAAATAGCAGTTTATAGCATCCACAAGCGCCGGGAAGACCGGCAAAGAGCGCGAACAGCATATATTTGCCGGAGAGAGAAGATGTTTTTCGTTGCGGCTTGCTATAAGGGCTATCTGTTGATGGTGGTTTACTGGAATAAAGTAACGGCAAATGAGAGCAGGTTTTGTCCAAAATTCGCAAGCAGGAGGCATATGATGAAAATTCTAAAGAATCCCATCCTTTGGGTGGTGGTTCTGGTGTTTTTCATGGTTGCAGCAGGGTACATGATTATGTTGACGACCTCGAAACAGCAGGAAGCCATTAAACGAAAGATTGCAGAGAAAAAGATGGTTTTGAAACAATATGATCTTTTCACCATGGCCGTGAAGACCTCTCCGTTTGAAATTTGGGCGGCAGGCAGCGGTGGAATGGTGGTACGCAGCCTGGACGAGGGGAAGAGCTGGGAGGAGAAACAACTTGGCAGTCCTGAAGTCGTCTTCAGTTCCATACATTTTCCTGACCCGAATCATGGGTGGCTCGTTGGTACGCGAAGCACGATTTACAACACGGAAGATGGCGGGAAGACATGGAATAAGATTGATCGCGAGGACAACATGTATTTAACCAGCGTATTCTTCGCCGATGTTCAGCATGGATGGATAACAGGTGAAACGGGAACTGTGCTGCTGACGGCCGATGGAGGAAAGACCTGGGAGACCATTGATACCGGGCTATTTTTAACGACATTGAACGATATAAAGTTCATCGATCAGAAGACAGGATGGGCGGTCGGGGAGCAGGGAGTCGTCATTTTTTCTTCCGACGGCGGGAGAACATGGCGGAACCAGCAGAGCGGCGCGGACAAGTCTCTCATGTCCGTCTTCCCCAGCAGCGCTAACACCGTGTGGGCTGGAGGACTTGAAGGCACCATTCTTTTGACTAAGGATGGCGGGAAGAACTGGCAAAAGAAGGTCCTCAATTTCGGGGAGAATACAATTACGAATCATGTGAACAAGATGCTCGAACAGAAAAGCGGGACAGAGGGACTGGGGCATAACCAGATATATGCCCTGTGCCGCGGGGCGCAACAGTATTCCTTTGATGGAGGGTATTCATGGCGGCCGATTATGATGAGCAAGGAATCGAAGGAACTCCTCAGTCGGGGCTTTTTACATGACATTCGTTTTCATCCTGAAAAGCCTGAATTGGGCTGGATGGTCGGTAAATGGGGAGTAATACTGCACACCGCGGATGTTCAGAACTGGGAGAGAGTTTTTTGAGTCACAAAAAATAATTTTAACATAGAAAAGGGCTTGAGTCATGGCACTAAAGACAGTTTTTGAACAGAAAGTTGCAGATGCCATCATAAAATGGCGCTGGATAGTGATAGGGATAACCATCATTGCGACAGTGGTTTTTCTTTACGGGGTAAGTATTCTGAAATTCAAGGTCGCCCTGGAAGACATGCTTCCGCCTGCAAATCCCTTTGTAAAGCTGAATGCTGAATTTGGGCACCGTTTTGGCGGTCTCACATCGTTTGCAGTGGAGGTGGGTGTTGAAAAAGAAGGTGATCTTTTTACACCCAAGAGGCTGGAAATACTTTCGGCGATTACAGACGATATCTACTTTCTTAATTCCGTCAGGAGGGATCTTGTCTGGTCGATCACTATGAACAAGGCGAAAGAGATAAAGGGGGCATCGGGGGATGTTTTTATAAATGCATTCTTGTATCCACATCCCCCAGCCACCTCAGAGGGATGCCTGGAGGCGAAAAACAAGTTGCTTTCCAGCCCCATTTTCGCGGGAAGACTGGTCACGACGGATGGGAAGCACACCCTCATAACCGGAAATCTGAAGGAAGATGCGAGCGACAAGGAATTTTTCGAAAATCTTCTCCTGATTAAAGAAAAGTATCAGGGCCGGGAAGGGATGAACATCCGGATGATCGGCCGCCCGGTATTGATGGGGTGGATTTATCACTATATGCCGGACATGATAATCATTTTTGTGATCTCGCTGGTTCTTATACTGGCTATTCTCTCAATATCTTTCCGCAGTTTGCAGGGGCTTGCTGTTCCATTCATCATCGGAGTGGTGAGCACCGTGTGGGGCCTTGGTTTCATAGGAATTGTAAAAATGAATCTCAATCCTTTGATGATAGTGCTCCCGTTTGCCGTAGGAATACGGGCAATAAGCCATACCGTCCAGATAACGTCGCGCTTCATGGAAGAATATGCTCGATCAATGGACAAATACGAGGCGGCGCACGCCACCGTGGGCTCCATGTTTATTCCCAACATATCTGCCATTGCCGCTGAGTGCGCGGGATTCATGTTTTTAGTAGCCGTAAAAATAACAGTGGTGCAGCAACTGGCTATTGCCATTACCTTCTGGATGTTTGCCATCTTCTTTACAACGGCCGTCTTCACCCCTATTCTTTGCATGTTTCT
>CAZAAJ010000165.1:0-2848 GCA_964483135.1 uncultured Anaerolinea sp.
TGACTGTCATATACTGATCTTAAACAGACAATTGAACAATTTATAAAACTAAGGGTTAATAACAATGAGCTGGGACTGGGAAAAACTTAAGGAACAGCAGCAAGGCAAAAGAGGGATTCCGCCTCAATTTGAAAATATTATTAATAAATTTTCAAAGTTTAACCTTCCGGGACTACCGCTGACTATACTCATTTTTTTTGCTTTGTTTGTTGTCTCATCAATGATTTATACTGTCGGAGTGGACGAGGTAGGCGTAATTCAAAGGTTCGGGCAATACGTCCGAACCGGTCAGCCTGGCCTGAATTTCAAAATGCCGACGGGCATAGAAAAAGTCACAAAGGTAAAGGTAAGGCGGGTATATAAGCAGGAGTTCGGTTTCAGCTCGATGAGGTCCGGAGAAAAACAGCGTTTTTCAAATGAAGAAAGCAGTGAAAGCATATCTCTTATGCTTACGGGAGACCTCAATGTTGCCCTTGTTCCGTGGATCGTGCATTACAGGATCAATGATCCGTATAATTATTTATTTAAAATCAAGGATGTCGGTGCGTTGCTCTCCGACATGTCCGAAGCGGCAATGAGGCTTGTTATAGGAGACAGAAGTATCAATGAGGTCATAAGCAAACGCGGAGAAATCGCGGATGAAGCCAAACGCGTTCTTCAGGTCGAACTCGATAAATCCGAGGCCGGAATAAGCATTGTAACAATAGAAATGGAAAAAACAAATGTGCCTGAACCTGTTCAGACGTCTTTTAATGAAGTCAACCAGGCGGTTCAGGAAAAAGAAAAATTAATTTATCAGGCCAGAGAGGCATATAACAAGTCAATACCCGAAGCAAAGGGAGAAGCTGAAAGAACGATCAAGGTGGCGGAAGGATACGCCCTGGACAGAGTTAACCGCGCCAGGGGCGATGCTTCAAGATTTACCTCCCTTTACAATGAATATGTCAAGGCAAAGGACGTCACCAAAAGAAGAATGTATCTTGAAATGCTCAAGGAGCTTCTTCCGAAACTTGGAAACAAATATATAATAGATGCCAACCAGAAGAATCTTTTGCCTTTTCTAAATCTTGAAAAACAAACAGGTGCTGTAAAAAATGAAAAATAAAGGCTTTATTCTCATCGGATGCATTATTGCAATTCTTCTTACGGTCGGTTCCGCTTTTATAGTCGATGAAACCGAACAGGTGGTTATTACACAATTTGGGAAAGTCATCGGGTCTTCTAAAAAGGAACCTGGTCTTTACTTTAAGATTCCTCTTATACAGGAAGCCAATTATTTTCCTAAAAACCTTATGCAGTGGGACGGCAATCCGGGCCAGATACCCACTCTTGATAAAACATACATCTGGGTTGATACATTCGCCAGATGGAGAATAGTGGATCCTGTGAAATTTTTTCAGACTGTCAACAACACAGTCAGCGCCCTCGCACGGCTTGACGACATAATCGATCCTGCCGTCAGAAACTTCATAACATCTTACAGGCTTATCGAAACAGTCAGAAAGAGCAACAGAGAGCTCGACACGTTTGAAATTGGAATGGACAATGAAAAAAAAGATTCTCAATCTTCATTAAATATTTCGGCTGGAAGAGAAGTGATCATGAAAGGTATTCTCGAACAGGCGCAACCCAAACTTGCGCAATTCGGTATTGAACTCGTTGATGTCAAAATCAAGCGTAGCAATTATGTAAAGGAGGTCAGAGAATCGGTATATGGCCGGATGATTGCCGAGCGAAAGCAGATAGCGGAGAAATTCCGCTCGGAAGGTCATGGTGAAGCTCAAAAGATAACCGGTGAAAAAGAACGAGATTTGAAACGCATAACCTCAGAGGCATATAGAAAGGCTCAGGAGATAAAAGGAAAGGCGGATGGAGAAGCTACAAAAATATACGCTCAGGCATTCGGAGCAGACCCGTCTTTCTATTCATTCACGAAGACACTTGAACTCTACAACGAATCACTCGATAAAGACAGTTCTCTTGTTCTGTCCACAGATTCCGAGTTGTTCAAATACCTTAAAGGATATTCAAAATAAGACAAGCCGCTGTAAAAAAAATAAAGTAGTCATCCAAACATCAAAAACGGCATAAGGAGCCGTAACTAAAGGATCAAAAAAAGTGCAGATTATTTCGTAACGGCTCCTAACCTTTAATAAAATAAAAAAGCGCCGGCACAAAAATCGCAGGCGCTTTTTTTACATCCAAATAAGAGACTGCAGGTAGCTTTATTTACCTTTTCTTCTCTGATGTCGCGTGCGGGCTAAAAGCTTTTTATGCTTATGCCTTCTCATTTTTTTCCTTCGCTTTTTAATTACGCTACCCAACAGATCACCTCCTGTATATTTTGTTGCCGACTAACAGGCTGTTTCACTAACATTATTGTTTTATATTTGTCCATATTTATTTTTGCCGGCAAAATAAAATATCATTCATTCTGTCCGCCGCAGCGGACTTTCGCGGAAACCCTCATGCCCCGTGGTGCGCCACGTAAGCATGGAAATGATTCTATTTTTGCAGTAATGACGAAAAAGGGAAAATTCGGACATTTTCCAGTCCATCAATGTTTCTTTCATAAATTTTTTGTAACTACTCAGCCACCGATCTACGCTGATCATCGCTGATATTTTTTCTTTTATTATCACATACAAATCTTTTGAATTCCGGTTTTCTGCCAAAATTCAATAATAAGCCAACTTCAATATTTGTTGCCTTCAAGTAATTGATTAATTGAGCTTCATGTGCAGGGTCAAGGGTACGAACTGCTTTAAGTTCAACGATTACTTTTTCGTTAACAATTAACTTGAGAGTACCGAGTTCTTGATATGTTTGGTGGTTCAAAAGCCAGTTG
>CAZAAJ010000166.1:0-2845 GCA_964483135.1 uncultured Anaerolinea sp.
CTGGAATCTCGACTACAATTTTGTGCTCGCCCTTCTGGTCTTTGTTTTTGTTCATAACGGTATCTCCTTGTATAAATGATAGGTAGCGTCAGTCAGGCGACTGACATACAATGCTCGTAGAAGCTGAGGTCGACGTTGTTCTCCTTGAGGGAAAGCCTCGACCATAAGACTGCCGCCTCAGCGCTACGAGAGGTCTCGAATAAGCAGGTTGCCGTTCTGCGGTGCATGACTGACAAGGCTGAGAGACTCGTAGCTGTCTGAGGTCACCTCGCTTCAATCTTGTCCAGGAAGGTGACACATGATGTACTGTGGGATCGATGTTGCCAAGCTCAAGCATGCCGTGTCCTTGATGAACGAAAAAGGTGAAACCATGAAGGCTTCACTGACCATCTCCAACACGCGAACTGGGTTTGACCAGCTCCACACGGAACTTCAGGCGTTGGGTGGGGATGTAACGGTGGGTCTGGAAGCGACCGGTCATTACTGGCTGGCGCTGTACGATGACCTGACCCGCAACCACTACCCGGTGATCGTGCTCAACCCACTCCAGGTGGCGGCTTACCGCAAAAGCGGCATTCGCAAGATCAAAAGTGATGCCAGCGATGCGGTTTGGATCGCGGATTACATCCGTGTTGCCAACTTGCCACCCTCTGAGCAGAGTTTGCCGGTCTTTTTGCAGTTGCGCGAGTTGAGCCGCTTCCGTTTCCGGCTCACCGAGCAGGTCGGGGACCTCAAACGCAAGCTCTTGACCATCCTCGATGGGGTCTTCCCAGAATACGAGCTCCAGTTCTCCAGCGTTTTCCTGCAAGCCTCCCGGGGCCGTATTGCAAGAAGCCGTTTCTGCCCAGGAATTCGCCGATTTTGACCTCCAGGAGCTGGCTCAAGTCTTGGACGAAGCCAGCCACGGCCGCTTCGGATTGGAAAAGGCTGAAAAGCTTCAGGCTCAAGCTCGCCAATCGGTGGGGATCGGTTTCCTGACGGATTCTGTCCACCTCGAAATGCGCTGTCTCCTGGCCCAGTTGGAATTGCTCGACAATCAACGCAGCGAGATTGACCAGGCCATCTCCGACCTGATGCAGCAGATCCCTCAGCACATCACCTCCATCCCTGGCATTGGTGGAACAATCTGAACATCCATTAAATTCTCCTTTTTGATATACCTGAATTCCACGTCAACATAAAATCACCTTCAAATTTTCCTAATTGGCAAAGAATTAAGGAAATATTGTCTATAGTGTAGCATATTCGCCTTAACCTTTTGTCGATTTCATCGATTGTTTCTGGTAATTCAGAATAATGGACATGGTAAACACACCTCAACAAACACTTTGGAACCAACGCTGAATACTTGATAGCACCTTCTTAGGACAAATAGTTTTTATACACATCTTGATACGGATATTTTGTCGAGAGCTTCATTACCACATAGCGTGCTGTTCTGATAATCTTTGCCGCCAGAAAAACATACTTCAAACGGAATGTCTTTATTTGCTGCCTGTATTCTGACGTGTGGAGAGAATCAAACTTGAACAGCAAAAACAGATTGTGGGCTAGCATCATTAACTGAAATATCGCTTCATTAGCCCAAAACGATTTCAGTAAAAGATGTCCCACCGCCATATCATACTTGGCTTCTTTGATGTAATTCTCAGCATTACCACGTTTTTCGTAAGAAATTATTACTTTTTCTGAAGGTAGGTGAGTATTGGTTACAAAGAAAAAGTATTCATACTCGTCGCCTTCCAAGAGAGATAATTGGACTCTTTCTTTTTCGGGTTTCAATACGCGAGAGACGACAAACCTTCGGTCTTTGTCCCAGGTGTTTAATTTCGTGAAAAGTTCAGTCGTTTCCCTGCCTTCATCACCTGTCACGAATAAAACAGACGAATCCATTACGTGTGAAGCCAGGGTTGTATATTCTTTTCCCTTGATCAAATACTTGCAACCCAGTAATTCTATCGTTTCGATGATGGCTTCATCAAAATATCCGCTATCCATTCGGAATAGGATCTCTAGCTCATCCGTTTTGCCTGCGCCAGTGCCGTAGGCATAGGTGATATTAGCAACGATTTCTTTGATCATTTCAGCTGCACCATTGGCTGTATAGGTATTACCGCTTCGCACAAAGCCAGTGATGTAGGCCTTGAGTTCATCACAAAAAGCAAACTGAATGTTGTAACAAGGGTTGCCAAGCTTTTTTGGATTGTATCCCTTGGCTGTGCCTTCTTGATGACCTTCCACGTTGATCACGCTGCTGTCGATATCGATAGTAATAGATTTGAGATTGCTACGATCAAGCAGCTTCTTGAAGACTTTGAAATTGATTTCTCTCAGCATTTGGGTTGTTTTGTAGCTGAAGGTACCTAAAAATCTGGATACCGATTCATGTTCCTTCACCGAAATATCAAACTCGTTGACCAGTGGATCCCCTTGCAACAATTTCAACCGCTCCAATTTGTCTATTCCAATGAAATGTCCGCACAGCATCGTTTTGATGTGGTTCATCTTGATTTTGTTGGTTGATTCATTATCAAACACCAGGTCGTTGTCAATCAGTTCAAAAATTCCGTTATTCTTTGCGTTTTCGAGCAGAAGATATAGACCTGCATTCGATGTCAGATTCTTGGCTGCAAAATCAATTTTATTGATCAAAATTAAACCCTTTTTCACACATTTATTTATTTCAATTTTAACATGCGAAAAAGGTGTGTTAAATTGCCTGTTTCAACCATTTTTTCTTTCACCCAAAAGGTGAAAAACCAACTTGGCAAAACTTGTGTATTTTCAGATCAAAATCGTGTTTTTTGTCGTTTTTTTGAGTAATGGACGTGGAATGCGGATAATA
>CAZAAJ010000167.1:0-2812 GCA_964483135.1 uncultured Anaerolinea sp.
TGTTAAAACGTCGAGTACAAAGACGGATTTCATTTTACTCTAACTCTCCGATCTACGGGAGAAGTTTTTTCTTGACAACCGAAGGCCATATAGAGGTTGGGCGTTCATAATTCTTTCTATCAAATTATTACTCATTTGAATTGCTAAATTTTCATCAGTTTTAGCTTTATCAATCACTTTCTCTGCCTCCCTATCATCAATCATTTCAAATTGATTTTGACTTGGGCACAAACTATCGTTGAGATCACTTGGTTCAAACTTATCTAATTCATCCCCATAACTTCGTTTATTAGTTTTTAGTATCTCTTGCCCTAAGTCACTTAGCAAATACACGAACAACTTGTTTTTAAGTTGTTCCCCAAACATATTTGGATAAAAACAATGGAAGCATGTAAAATTTATTGCAGTTGTGAAATTTCGTATAACTTTTAAACGACCTCTATTAAATACACCGAACATAATTGGGGCAGGTTTTCTGTTTTCAATTTTATACCAGGTATTCCTTGTTTTTGTAAGATACCTCTCATGGTACCCCAGTCTTTCGCCTTCTTTTATGTAATTTTGTATTTCTTGGTTTCCGTGATCTTTTACATCTAAACAATGAACCGGCTTATCTGCATTATAAAGTCTATTGAAATCATCCTCAGTAAATACTGCTTTTCGTATTTGGGAGCTTTTTGTAATACATTTACAATAATTATTTTCATATAGTTTATACTTTTCAATTTTTGATTTTGTTAACGCAAAAAAGTCATTTGCACCGGTAGCTATGCCTCTAGTAAACGAACCATATAGAGACAACTTACAGAAACCATTTGGGGGTTCTTGTTCAGAGAATAGTGATAATATAATAGGCGTCCATTTTTTGTCGTATGGTAAATCCGAAGGCGTGATTTCTTTCTGGTAGAAATTACTAATATCAGATATTTTGTCAATTTCTTCGTTGGCTTTGATATGTGTGATTTTTATGTCTTCTTTTTTTCCGTCATTCCTACAAAGAAGCACACAGACAGTTGTTGTTGCATCAGGAAAAATTTCTTTTTCATTTGAAAAGATTATTATTTGTTTTAATAAATGATTCGAAAGGAGACTTTTCTTAATCTCTTTCCCATAGCCAGTATTAAAAAACTCAAAAGGCATAATAAATGCTAAATTTCCATTAACATTAAGCTCCGTTAGTGATTTTACAAGGAATACAGAAGATATGTTCGAGTATCCAATAAGTTTTTTCCCTATTTTCTCTTCGATTTTCGGTAATACATCATGGCGGTTAAGAAATTTTTGAAACCTCATATATGGAGGATTGCAGATGATACCGTCAAAAGAGCCAATTTCAGCTTCGAGGTAGTCATTGTTTATAACTCGAAGGTTTTGATTTCTTCCGTTATGATTAAGATAAGTCATAATATGGTTGTCAATCTCGTATCCAGTGAATGCCACTTGATTTACTGAATTAATCTTTATTACTTCATCGTAAAAAACGCCCAAACCAAATGCAGGGTCTAATATTGTTTTCGGATCATCTTTCATAACCCATTCTGCCATAAGACGTGCAACTGGGTTAGGCGTAAAAAACTGGCCGTAATCTTTCCTGTGATTAAGCGGAGTTTCATCTATGTATTTTGTTTCACGCATTGATGACATCCCTTATGAATATTTCGTTATCAAGATACCCTTTGCCACCCTCAAAGGTGACATAAAACAGTAAGCGGCCTCTGTCTAACTCCTTCATAGCGGATTTATGTTCAGGCATATCAATCTTTCCAAGTACTTCTTTCCCAATTTGAACGTTTATCTTTATCGTAGTTTTTCCTTGATTTTTCACATCTCTCTCAATCGAGAAATTGTTGCCGTCATTGTTATCGTTTGAGACCAATGTCAAAATATCCTTGAAGGATATTATATATGCTTTGTCAAAAAACACCTGTAGATAGAAATGTTTGACATTGTATTGTTGTATCCATCTGTTGACGAGCGCAATATCTTCCATTTTTGGTGTAATGCTTAAATAATCACGTTTGTGCAATATCTTTATGTTTTCTTTTATGTCTTTCAATAATGTTGTTAAATCTCTCAACTCATTTGTTAATGACCAAGAGGGACACCGAAAGTCCAATTCTCTAAATGTATCATCCGTAGCATTTGATATGAGATTGTAGATTGTCTCGTTTTTACGCCTTAATAGATTGCCAGGCGCAGTGCCTAAAATTGCATTTCTGATTTCGGTACATTTATTAATGGCCTGCCGTTGCCTACCTCGCATGAATGCCGCATATTTATCTGCTAAAAACGAACTTGATCTAACTTCAAGTGCGGCAACCGCTCGCCTTATGTGCTCATCATTTTCGATATCAATGCTTCGCGTGGGAAAATCACTGACCTTAAATATGAGTATATCTGGCCTTTTCCCTATGGCATTAAGTTCACTCTGATATTTCATATAGAAATCAGCAAATCCATCATCACCTGCGGCTATTGATTCAGAGCGTCCATATTCAACAGCAAAATAATCATCTGAATATTCATTGATTGCCTTAAAGACAATTTTTTCTGCCCAATCGCCCTGCTCTTTATTTGTAAGAAATTCAGAGTTTGCCATCGTCGGTGGGCGGCCGCTCATTTGTATTTCAGTATCAATCTCCAATGGCGATTGTTCGATTAGATTAAGGATATCGTCTTTGTACATACATGCTCCTTCTTAATTATTACGCCCAACGCTTGAACTGTGCCGCCCAGCTTTTTGGGTCGGCACAAGTGAATTGTGTACGCCCGGCACGGGCGTGAATTTATGGGGTGAAAGTCCCCTATACGT
>CAZAAJ010000168.1:0-2762 GCA_964483135.1 uncultured Anaerolinea sp.
TTTCAGAGCTTGATAATCGGTGCGGTCGGCGGACAGCGGGCTCACGGAAATGTAGCCGTGTTCGATGGCCCAAACGTCGTCGTGTTCATTTTCATCGAGATGATACCGATGGTGTCCGCGCTGGAAGAATAAGCTTTCTTCCTGTTCGAAACGGGTATCAAAATTGGTGTTCCCTTGTTTGGTCATCCGGATCCCCCGGTGGTCCTTCGGAATGTTAACGTTGAACAGATCTCCGCATTCAAGCAAGGAATTATTCAGGATGAATGCCATCACTTCGTCAAACGCCGCATCTCCGGAAGCATAATCCCCCGGCGCAACCGAGAAAGCAATGGCTTTTTTGCCCATCAGCACCGCTTCCATGGCCGCCGAAACGGTTCCGGAATACAGGATGTCCTCGCCGAGGTTGAAACCGTTGTTGATCCCCGAAAAAACAATCTCGAAATCCAAACCCAAACCGTATTTCGCGGCCCGGACGGCATCCGCCGGCGTGGAATCGCAAACATAGGACGGCACTCCCAGCCCGGCTTCCCGAGCGGTTATTTCAAATCCGCTCCGAACGTTGATGGCATGGCTCTTGGCGCTTTGTTCGTGTTTGGGGGCCACGACCGTGACCGCCCCGTATTTCTGCGCCCGCTTCGTCAGGATCCGCAAGCCTTCGCAATCGATCGAATCGTCATTGGTTATGAGGATCTTCATCAGAAAGCCTCCGGATGAGCGGTTTTGTATTCCAAAAGCAGCAAGTCGGCTTCTTGCAACATTTTCTTGATCTCGCGGCGATGGGAAAGCGAAGCGCCGCTGGCTTGGCGATGGCCGCCGCCGTGGTATTTGGCCGCCAGTTCGTTGACCCCAACAAAACGGGAACGGATCCGGACCCGGATCTTGTCCTTTCCGGCGACGAAGAAGATCCAAATCAGATGGCCGCGGATGCCGTCCAGGATGTTGACTAGCGCCGAAGCTTCCTCGATGCTGACTCCGAACCTTTTCTGAAGCGAATGACTAAGAAAAACATAAGAAACGCCGTGCTCGGTGGTCTGGAAATGGTTGAGGATGTAACCCTGGAGTTTCAGGGATTTCTGGTCTTGGATGTAAAGGTTGGCATAAATGTCATCCAAATCGATGTTTTGTTCCAACATCGCCGCGGCCATGCGCATGACTTCCGGACCGACGCCGTGATATTTGAACCGGCCGGTATCGGTCACCAGGCCAATATACAGATATTTGGCGGCTTTTTGGTTAAACTTCAGTTCATCTTTGAAGGTCAAAACCAGATCCATGATGATGGCGGCGGTCGCGGGAAGATCTTCGCGGACGTAATTGGTGGCGCCGTAATCCTCGACCCGCAAGTGGTGGTCGATCTTGATGATCTCTTTCGCGGAAGAAAACAATTGATTGTCGATGCGTTCGGAAGTCGCGGTATCCAGCACGATCACCAGCGCGTCCTTATACGCTTCCGGATCCAGTTTGGGATCTTCGGTCCCCAAAAAGGACAGGTAGTCGCTTTCGTCTTCGCCGAGGCTGTAAATCTTCTTGTTCGGAAACGAAGCCCGGAGGATCTCGCGCAGTCCGAGCGAGCTTCCCAGACAATCGCCGTCCGGACGGATGTGCCTCAGGATGATGATTGTGTCATATTGTTTGATCTTATTTAGAATTTCTTGTTTTTCGTTCATTTTTGGTTTGTCCTCGCGATGGCATCGAGATCAGTAAGCATGGCGTCGGCTTCTTCGAAGGACTTTAAGGTCGCTCCGCTGGCCAGCTGATGCCCTCCCCCTCCGTATTTGACGGCCACGTCGTTGATGTTATATTTGCTTGAACGGATTTCCGCGATCACCGTTTTGGCGGTCTCGTCTTCGGTGAAATTCACCCAAATGTCGATGCCTTTGATCCCGGACATGGTATTGACCATGCCGCGGGAAATGGTTGGCACGTCCAATTCATAGTCTTTGATGTCCCGGGCGGTGTTTTTCATGTATGCCACATTGGCCGGAGTCAGCTGGAAGTTCAGAGTGAACTTGGCGCGCAGCCGCACGGTTTTCAGTTCTTCGATGTAAAGGTTGTTGTAGACTTCGGAAATCTGAAAATCATATTTCAGAAGTTTCGCGACGATCTCAAAAGTCCGCGATGTGACAGAATCGTAGCGAAATCGCCCGCTGTCGGTGACGATCCCCGCGAACAGGGCTTTGGCTCCCTGAGAATTGAGCTTCATCCCGGTCTGAAAAATGATGTCCGCCACCAAGCCGGCGCAGCTCTCGAACTCGGTATTGACCAGCTGTTCGTTTCCGAACTCGCCTTTGGTGAGATGATGGTCGATCTTGATGATGTATTTTCCCTGGGCATAACGCCGGTCGCTGATCATGTATTCTTCCGAGGTATCCAAAACGAAGACCAAAGCTTCCGAATACAGATGATCCGGAACCAAATCGACGTCGCCGCAGAAAGAATAGCGGTCGCTGGTGTCTCCCGGCGCCAAAACGGTCTTTTCCGGAAAAGTGGTCTTGATGGCTTCGCGCAAGCCGATCTGGCTGCCCATGGCGTCGCCGTCCGGCCGGGAATGACGGTGAATGATGATCGCATCAAATTCTTTGATGCGGCTTAAGATGTTTTCGTACATTGCGTTCTCCGTTTCTTTCCTGTATTATATCACTTTCATGGGAATGGGGTTAAAGATTCACTGGTTTTTGTATGAAAAAACTCTTAAATTGAATTTAAGACCCGAGTTTTACAGTTGTTGTGCTATGAAAGACTCAAAACCTTGTATTTCAATT
>CAZAAJ010000169.1:0-2740 GCA_964483135.1 uncultured Anaerolinea sp.
AAAAACTCTTGTTTATTTTAGCGGTAAAATTAAAAGCGTCGACCTGATCATAATAGGAAAAACGATGATTAATCCCAATTTTTCAAAAGTCCTTGCAACCTTTGATGACCTGTTGCTGAACCAGAGACTTCACCCGTCGGCACAGGTAGCAATCTACCACCACGGGAAAAGAGTTGTCGATCATTGGGGAAGTCAACCTGGTTCGCCAGTTATTACTGCCGATACTCCATTCCTGACATTTTCGGTAAGCAAGGTTTTTACTGCCTGCGCGATCTTTAAACTGATCGATGAAGGGTTAGTTGCATTGGATGACCCGATTGGAAAATACTGGCCGGAGTTCGCGCAGAAAGGCAAGGAGACTGCCACTATCCGGCACACACTATTACACCAGGCAGGTGTGCCCTCTCCTCATCTGAAAAAGCAGCTTTTTATGTGGCCATTTTGGGGGGCTGTTACCCGCGACCTGGCTCGCGAAAAGGCCATCTATCCTCCCGGCACACTGACTTCTTATCACCTGGTCAATTTTGGTTTTATCCTGGGGGAAGTGGTGCGCAGGGTGACCGGGCAGCCCATTGACGTTTTTCTGCATGAGCAATTCTTTCAACCAATGGGGCTGACTAATTCAACGATGAAATTGCCTGCTCGAGAAATACGCATGTCTCCAAAAGAGGTGGCGATTTCCAAGGTAATGAATGGGACTGCATTTGTGTTCAATAGACCAATAATCAGGAGCGCTCTCATGCCTGCAGTTACTCTTCATAGTAATGCGCGTGAGCTGGGTGCTTTTTTTACCATGCTGCTTCAAGATGGAATGTTTGAAGGGAAACGATATCTTTCTGAAAAAATCATCCGCCTGTCAACGCGATCACATTACAACGGCATGGACCTGACTTTTAATTACAATATGAACTGGGGACTGGGCTTTATCGTTGGGGGTGGAAAGTACCTGGTTGAAAACCCACGCGAGTGGATCATGGGCTGGGGCAGCAGCAACGAGACCTTTGCGGGATTCGGTATGGGAACGTGCATGGTGTGGGCTGACCGTAAAGCAGACGTAGTGACCGCCTTCACCTGTAACGGCATGTTGGGAGTTCCTGAAGTAGACAAACGCTGGGCAGCGCTTTCAAATGCTGTGTGGGACAGTAATATAGAACACTAAAATCATTCTGCCATTTTCTTTCATAATGATGGATATCCTTATTTCCAGGACGTCTCTCACATTTTAGTGGTATCTACATCAGGTGTGTGTTATAAAATAACCACCAACTACTGTGAATAATTCCCTCCATCCTGCTATCAAAATTAACAGGATGGTTGTTTTAAGGAACCCGACAGGAGAGACACATGGATTTCTCGTTTATCGTCATCGTTATTCAACTGATCTTTTTGGAAGGGATTTTATCCATAGATAATGCAGCCATTCTTGGGGCAATGGTAACAACGCTTCCAGAAAAGGATCCTATTCCCTGGCCAAAATCGCTGCATTGGCTGGCAAAAATTCTTGATAAACCCCTCGGGCATCAGCGCGTGGCCGCATTAAGGGTGGGTTTATTAGGCGCCTACGTGGGGCGCGGTCTCATGCTGTTTGCTGCGAGTTACATTGTCCAAAATCCATGGCTGAAATTGATTGGAGCAATTTACCTGATCCGACTGGCTGTGGATGACCTCAGCGCGCATGGTTACAACAGCGAAGACGAAGAAATGAAACCTGTAAAGGTACGGTCCTTCTGGATGACCGTCCTAGCGGTTGAGTTGATGGATCTGGTCTTCAGCCTGGATAATGTTGTAGCAGCCGTATCCCTTTCTGATAAACTCTGGGTGGTATTCATTGGGGTCTTTATCGGCATTCTGGTGATGCGCTTTGCAGCAGGCATCTTCAGCTACGTGGTCGAACGGGAACCGATCCTCAAAACCGCGGCATATATGCTGGTTTTTAATATTGGCATAGAGTTGTTATTGGAAGACTTCATGCATATTGAGATCAGCGACTGGGTGAAATTTGGGGTTTCTATCAGCACTCTCGCCCTGTGTTTCGCTCATGCCCATCTAAAATTCTTGCATATTTTCAGACCGATACTGGTATGGATCAGCCAGGGAATGTCAATTGTGAGCCAGACAATCTCCTGGGCATTGGCACCTCTAAGTGGAATATTCCACGTGGTAAAAATGATTTTCACAAAACGCCCTACTGTAACTGGAGAAGGCGAATCGTAGAAACAAAAAACTAAAGGGCTTTTTCCATCCAGACAACCTGGGTTGTACCCAGGTAATGTACCGGTAATCCAGCAACCTTGTAGCCTTCTTTTTCAAAGAAGGCTGTTGTATTAAGGCGTGAAAGACATCCCAATGCCTTATATCCTTCTTCCTTCGCTTTTTCTTCAATAAAAGTAAGCAGTTGTTTCCCAATACCCTGGTGCTGCCTTGAATCCTTCACCGCGAGATGCGAGAACCATCCAATACCAGGTTCTTTTTCAAACAATTTTACGGCGCCCACCAATTCTCCTGTTTTTTCATCTATTGCCATGAAATGTTCCGAAATGGGTTCAAAATCATCTTTTTCAGATCCACGCTGCATTCCCCATGGCTCACGCAGTACCTTGTACCGCAGATCATAATAAGCCTTAAAGTCTTCTCGGGTTTTAGGGGAAATAATTTTGATCATAACAATCTCCAATGTAATTTACTTTATTATTAATTATATCCATAAGCGTTGTGATTTGAAATCACAATATTATATGAC
>CAZAAJ010000170.1:0-2725 GCA_964483135.1 uncultured Anaerolinea sp.
AGGTCGAGAGCGCCAACAATTTCCCGGCTGGCGCAGGTATTGCATCCTCTGCTTCCGCTTTTGCCGCGTTAGCCCTCGCCAGCACGCGTGCACTCAGCCTGCACCTACCCGAGCGCGATCTTTCCCGCCTGGCACGCTTGGGTTCCGGCTCCGCCTGTCGATCCGTGCCCGGCGGTTTCGTCGAATGGCAGGTAGGGGAGTCCGACCTGGACTCGTATGCTTTCAGCATCGCCCCCCCCGACCATTGGAACCTGCTCGACCTGATCGTGATCGTGAACCGCGCGCACAAAGCCACCGGATCGGCTGCTGGCATGGCTCTTGCGCATACCAGCCCGTTGCAAAAGCAAAGGGTGGCGCAAGCACCGCAACGGTTGGATTATTGCCGGCAGGCACTTTTGGCATGCGACTTTGCTGCTCTGGCGGAGGTGATGGAGATTGACTCCAAATGGATGCATGCGGTCATGCAGACCTCAACGCCTCCGCTCCATTACATGCTGCCGGCGACTGAGGAGCTCCTCGATAACGTGCTTGGCTGGCGCAGTGAAGGTCATGCAGTCTGTGCCACCGTGGATGCCGGCCCGAACGTGCACGTGATCTGCCTGCCGCATGAGCAGGATTTTCTCATCACAGCGATCAGAGAAATCCCCGGCGTGCTGGAGGTGATCACTGCCAGCCCGGGCGGCGCTGCACGCCTGCTTTCTGTCGCAGCTTAATTTATTTGTCAGCAGCTTAATTTATTTCCCGGTTGTAAAGTGTGTATAATAGACATGCCAGAAGTCATGGCAAGTTTAACAGGAGATACTTAACAAGATGGATGTTATCTGGGTAATTTTGCAGTTCGTGATCATTCTCGGACTGTTGATATTTTTTCATGAATTGGGGCATTTCATTGCCTCAAAATCGCTTGGCATTGCCATTGACGAATTTGGCTTTGGCTACCCGCCACGCCTGGTGAAGCTCTTCACCTGGAAGGGCACCGATTTTACGCTGAACTGGATCCCCTTTGGAGGCTTTGTCCGCCCCAAAGGTGAGACAGATGACGATGCGGAAGGCGGCATGGCATCTGCGCCCGCCTGGAAGCGCCTGATCATTCTCTGCAGCGGACCCTTGATGAACTTTTTCATCGGTATCCTGGTGCTGATCGTCATGTATGTGCCGTTGGGCACTCCCGCCTCCAACCAGGTGATGATCACCGCAGTGGTGCCAAATTCACCTGCCGAGGTAATGGAACTCAAAGCCGGCGATATCATTCTGGCGATCAACGACGAAGATTTGGCTGGTTTGGACGATGCCACGGCGAAAATCCAATCCCACCTTGGGCAGGAGATTGAACTTTCCATCCTGCGCGGTGAAGAGACCCTGGCGATCCACCTGACCCCGCGTGTGGATCCGCCTGAAGGAGAGGGTGCCATTGGCATTGGCTTGAGCAACCCGCTCAAACCGATGCCGTTCTTCCAGGCGGTGGGGGTTGCCTTTGAAACCTTCTGGACCCAGGTCAGGGAAACAGTGATGCTGCCTGTTAATCTGATCAAGGGCGCGATCGCACCGAAAGAAGCACGCCTGGTCGGTTTCAAGGGCATCTTTGATATCTATAACCAGGCCGACCAGATGGATGCTGAAGCTGGTCTCGCCACTGCCAGCCCGTTGCCCGTTTTCCGGCTTTCTGTGATCGCCATGATCTCCATCGCCGTCGGCATCACCAATTTGCTGCCCATTCCCGCTCTGGACGGCGGGCAGATTCTCTTCCTGATCCCGGAGTTTCTCTTCAAGAAGCGCATCCCTCAAAATGTGGCGAACACGATCAATTCGATCTTCTTCATGTTACTGATCCTGTTGGTGATCTATATCAATATCCAGGATTTCATCAACCCGGTCTTGACACCCTGATATAGGATGGAAGAATGGAAAAACCTGTAGAATTCGACCAGATCATCGCAGCCCTGTTGGATAATTCCGTGCCCTTCCCACCCGTGCTGCTCTACAATCTTTCAGGCATTCACCCGACGGAATATCAGCAGTTAGCTGGAACATGGCCCCAAATTGCGGTTGAACGCCGGCGTGCCCTGCTGGAAGACCTGGATCAGCTTGCAGACAAGGACTTCCTGCTTGATTTTGACAACGTCGGGCGCATCGGTCTGCACGACCCTGACGCGGTGGTCTGCATAAATGCCATCAGCCTCTTATGGCAGGCTGAAGATAAACGACTCGTCCCTGAACTCATTGCTTTCATGAAATCGCATGCGGATGAAGGCGTGCGTGCTGCGGCTGCCAGTGCATTGGGACCTTATGTCTACATGGGTGAGGTGGAAAGGCTGCCAGAAAAATTATTACACGAGATTGAAGAAGCCCTGCTGGCTGCCATCAAGAATGATCAGTCACTCCATGTGCGGCGCCGCGCATTGGAAGCGCTGGGATACTCCTGCCGGGAGGAAGTGGAAAACCTGATCAACACAGCCAGCCAGAGCAAGGATACCCTCTGGCTTGAAAGTGCACTGTGTGCCATTGGGCGCTCAGCCGATAACTTTTGGGATAAAAAAGTGCTTTCATTTTTGGATCATCCCGCTCCGGAAGTGCAGATCGCTGCCATCCATGCCGCCGGTGACCTGGGCATTGAACGTGCGCGCCTTCCGCTTCTTGAGATGCTTGCCGAGGGGCCGACTGATCAGGAATTGCGCGCCGAATTGATCTGGGCACTATCACAAACAAACCAAACACACCCAACACA
>CAZAAJ010000171.1:0-2722 GCA_964483135.1 uncultured Anaerolinea sp.
GCCGCCGGTGTGGACTGCTCGGCGTAGGCCTCAAAGACCTTTTCTCCCTGCGGTCCTTTGAGGCTGGTGAACTCGTGTGTCCGAAGGCTTGGATGTCTCGGGTTTTCCGACAGAAAGCGGAGAGTCTTGCGCACAGCCCGAAGCCGCTTTTCAAGTCCCGCGTCTGCCTTCAGGCGATCCCAGTGCTTCCTTGCCCGCTCCGTCATGATAATCTCAAACAATCAGGACTCCTTCAGCTCTTCGGGATCCAATCGGGAGACCTTTCCCTGCACGGCGTCCCGCAAACCCTCCCGGACGTCGTTGATTGCCTCCGGGTTTTGGAAAAGCCAGAGTTCCGAAGCGGGGATCTCAGCGATCGGCTGCAGCAGGACATCACCGCTATCGTTCTGATAGAGACGGATCCTTTTGGAACCTTTGAGGATTTCGCCGACGGTCAGGCGGTTCCGTTCATCGATGGTCCTCGTTCCAATTTCCTTAAACGAATCATTTACTTGCAAGATATTATTCATAAGACAGCCCCCTTTCCGCAGATATATACAGGAATTCCCTTCCGGGGTCAAGGGGGAAAACCCATTTCAGGATAAACCCACATTATTAGTTGGGGAAAAGGGGGCAAGGATTCAAGGATTCAAGGGTTCATGTGTTTGTATTCTAATGATTTTATCAGAGCTTTCCATGATCACCTTTTCGTAAATCTTCAGCAGGCGATCCGGCAAATGATCCGCCGCATCCTTGTCTTTCATGGCAATCTGAACCGAATGTGGATTAAGACACGCCAGCCAGAATGATTTGGGCGCAGCGTTGATTCCCTTCATCAGCGCATCCACGCACGCATCAAGGGGAACAGATGCAACGTGATAGCTCAAAATATCCTCAGTACGCATCATCAATAAAATGAATTGAGTTTTTACCGACAGTTAAAAAAACAACCTGAAAGTGGCGCTTCCCATGGCATTTTAGACGCGCCGTATTAAAGCACAAACGGCTTATTTCAGATGGCAGGATGAATTTTCCTGGATGGTTTCCGTAATCAATTCGGCGATCAGTTCATGATCCTGATTCGTGTCGTAAATGCCGGCATGGGCACAGTTATTCTCTTCCGGTTTGTGCAGCATACGTATATTCCAGCCGGAAGATTGAACAACATGCTCACAGGTTTTACCTACATTTAATACGGCGATTTTCGACGGACTGCGAATTTTCAAGTGTTGGGAAAGTATTTTCCTTACCCCGTCAATTTCGTCACAGCGGCTTGATTTCCCAAGGCGCTCAAGCCATTGAACCGAGAGATACTCCTCATCTTTTCGAAGCATGAACACACCGGGTTCAACACCGTCATTTTCGGAGATATATCTTCGGTCACAGAATCGTGCGATATGATCGATAAGTGGAAGAGGATCGTCTGTCATTCTCGCACCCAGCCGCCGACACCATATGCTCTATCCGCTGTCTCCAGAACCGTATACACAGAACCGGATCCGGAAACCCTGTCCATGAGATCAGGACGCTTTCTGTCCGGAGCGAACACGATATATCGGACTCTTGATTGAGGCAGGAAATGAATGCTGAAAAGGGACCGATCCCGCCCTTTCCAGCGGGCATAAATGTCTCCGTCCGGCGTCAGGCTGATGTCAGGATAATTCACTTCCGGATGCATACTCAGAAATTCATAAAAAGACCGCAGGGAATCGGAAGAAATATCGCCATCTTCGTCGTCCAGCGCCATTTGGCGAAGCGTCCGAATACGCTGTATGATTCTTTTACCATGCTTGATTTCGTGTGAATCCTGAAGCAGGGTGAGGATATATCCCATTTCTCCTTCCTTCTTCCAATCTTCGGCGAGTTTAAAAACAGCCGCAACTTGTGTGAACTTAACCGGTTCCATGGTATTTTGCGAATAATCTCCAGCGTTTATCCACAACGCTGTAGGGTTCTCGGGAAATTTTACCCTTACGCCCTGTCCGACGGCCACATTTTCCATAGTTCGCCGGAACAAATCACTTTGCTTCTCAGGAGACAGCAAAGCATCGCCTGTTATAACCGCTGCAGGGAAGATATTGCCGGAATTACCAGTTCTTTCAATACTCTGCAATGCTGAGATCGCCATACGTGCCCTTTATTCGTTAAACGGCAATGTTTCGAGAAAATTGAAAAATTCCTTTTGCCTTACGCCAATGCTTCTTACATATGCAGCCCGCTCTTCCTGCTGGTCCACCTTAAAGTCATGGTGAAAATTCACATTAAAAATCAGGCCTTCAAGCTTTTTTCCTTCAGGCCCGGCACTTTCGAGGACACCTATCTTGACATTCATCTGCGGCAGGTCTTTACGGTATTGCAGTTCGATAACGGCGCCCGTGATTCCGGCGCCGCATTTCAGCCAGTGACCGGACTTCAGCAACTTATGGAGGATAGCTTCTTCTGCCGCTTCGCCGTACGGCTCATCAGATGTATAAGTAAAATTCAATCCCACACCGCCATAGTTCACATGCGGGAGCAGTCTCATATAGGCAACAGCGACCCTCGGGAGTTCCTCCTCCCAGGAAAAGTCCGCCGGCCGATTTGCCTGAAAATGGAGACGGTTTTCTTCCACCAAAACCTGCATTCCGTTTTCAAACATAACCTGCGCAAACGGAGGCGTAACAAGCGTGTCGATAACAACCCACTTATCCGGAACAATCTGGTGCCGCTTCAGAAAATCGGCATTCAACAGCCGTGGATTATT
>CAZAAJ010000172.1:0-2701 GCA_964483135.1 uncultured Anaerolinea sp.
CCGAGAGGTCGAAGGTTCAAATCCTTTCTCCCCGACTTACATTGTAAAATACGAGAGAGGTCGAAGGATTCCGTCTGGACTCCGCAAACGTCGCAGTTCCTTTCTCCACGATAGTAAACCACCAATCAGGTGGTTTTTGTTTTCAAAAAGGAGGTCGAAGGTTTCCTTACGCAAACGCATGCGTAAGGACTCCGTAAGCGTCGCAGCTCCTTTCGCCACGACAGCAAACCGCCTTTGAGGCGGTTTTTGTTATACAATTACTGTGAGTTATGTTTCCTAAAATTGTACGTCAGGGACGCACCCTTGCTCCATGGAGTAACAATGGCGATTATTGAAGTAATGAACTTAACCAGAGTTTTTAAATCGACAAATGGAATAATTCGCCGCAAGACTAAGGAAATCGTCGCCCTGGACGGCATAGACTTCGAAGTGAAAAAGGGCGAGTTGTTTGGAATCCTCGGACCGAATGGAGCGGGGAAAACCACTACAGTAAAAATATTAACCACTCTCTTAACCCCATCGGCAGGCTCAGCTCATGTTTTAGGATACGATGTGGTACATGAGGAGCGATTGATCCGAAAGCAAATAGGGTTTGTTTTTGGTGGCGAGAGGGGGCTCTATTGGCGGTTATCTGCCTATGATAATATGGTCTATTTTTCCAACCTCTATAATATGGATCCAGCGGTGCAAAAACGACGCATTCCGCAGGTTCTGGAAATGGTCGGATTAGGCGGTCGCGGAGATGAAAGAGTTCAGGGGTATTCGCGGGGGATGAAACAACGCTTGCATATTGCTCGTGCTTTGCTTCACGATCCCGAGATCCTTTTTCTTGACGAACCGACTATTGGGTTGGATCCCATTGGGGCACTGGAATTACGGCAAACCATTATTGATTTGCAAGCTGAGAAAAAGACTATTCTTCTAACCACTCATTATATGTTCGAGGCTGACAAACTCTGTGACTGGATTGCGATCATCAATCATGGCAAAATTATTGCATTAGACACACCAGTTGGACTAAAGCGATATGTGCAAAATCTTGCGGCAGTCACAATCGTTGTCACAAGTATTGTGCCTGATCTTGCGCAACATATTGAAAAAGTACCAGGCGTTGAACTTTTATCTTGTGAAAGTTCAGAATTGGCTGGAAGTTATACACTAACAATCCATACCAACAACGGACCAGCCATTATTGCACCCGTCGTGGGAATATTGGAAGGATTGGGGCTGGAAGTTGGAAACATAACAATTCATGAACCGACACTGGAGGATGCTTATATACGCCTGGTAGGAGAAGGGGCATGAAAGACATAAACTTTCGAGTGATATGGACAATTGCGTCCATGCATTTTAAGCAAATGGCCGTGGATGGTTTTGTCATTTTCACGGTTCTTGTTCAACCATTATTTATCGCGTTGTTAGCAATCTACCTGCTTCGGGATGCAGGGAATTTCCAGGCCATCTACGTGGTCGTCGGGAGTGGGATGGCTGGATTATGGAGCGGAACGATTTTTATGGGCAGCCGTGGGGTTGTCGCAGAACGTTGGGCGGGAACCCTTGAAGAGATTGTTGGCAGTCCGACAGATCTATCCACGGTTGTCTTAAGTAAGTCATTAGCTACAAGTGTGATTTCGATAATTTCTATGGTTTTTAGTTATCCATTGGCTGCTTTATTGTTTGGGTTTCCATTAACGATTTCAAATCCCCTTTTATTTGTCTTGTCGCTTCCCCTGGTGCTTGCGGGCGTGATTTCTCTTGGTTTTGTTTTTGCTCCGATCATGGCTCTAAACCCAGGAACCTGGATCTGGTCAAATGCGATCGAGTTCCCAGTTTACGCAGTCAGCGGGTTTCTTTTCCCGGTTTTGATGCTGCCGACATGGAGTAGGCCGGTGAGTTATCTTCTATCTCCATATTGGGCAGCCCGGGTTTTGCACGATGTTTCCATTGGAACTGTGCCTTTTACTGAAGTCCTTATATGTTGGGCAGTGCTGGTCAGTTTAACGCTGATAAATTGGTTTGTTGCGATGCGGCTTTTCAAGGTTGTTCAATATCGCACACGGGTTGAAGCGACATTAGGGCAACAATAGTAGTGAGCAATATATGAAAAAGTTCGTCTCCTCTTTACGGATTTTTATCAGCAGCAGTTGGTTATCATATATTTCATTATTTGCTTGGACTAGTCCTCAGGCTTATCTGGCATGCGTAATTCTTGCTCCGATAGGCCAGATGTTGTTCTTCGTTTTACTCGGAATTTCCGCAACCGGCAAGGCATCAGCGGATTTTTATATTATTGGAAATGCAATCCAAATGGCGGCCATCAACGGAATTTATGGTGTTACGTTTGTAATTGGAGGGGAGCGCAATTCTGGGACATTGATTTATCTGCTTGGTTCTCCAGCTAACAGACTTTCGATATTTTTAGGTAGGACAGTATTCAATATTTTGAACGGAATATTTACAGTTATTGTTGGATTAGCATTAGGGCTGCTTCTTGGTCTCGATTTGAGTCACACAAATCTCCTAAGTTTGTTCGTAACGATATTGATTTCAACATTCAGCGCTTGTGGATTTGGGCTCTTGTTGGGTAGTTTGAGTTTGTTATCCGTAAATGTTATGTTCCTTAATAACACAATTTACTTTTTGCTTCTCCTTTTCAGTGGTGCCAACTTGCCTATTGAGAAAATGCCAATCTGGGTACAAA
>CAZAAJ010000173.1:0-2631 GCA_964483135.1 uncultured Anaerolinea sp.
CCGTCCGGGCTGTAGATATGGCGCCAGAGCTGGACAAATTTCCGATCCCATAATATTTTTCCATCTTTTGCCAGGAACCAGCTTCCGGCGGATCTTACCGGGGCGGTAACTGAATCGTCGGAGGGGCAAAACTGAGGTTCCCATACCGAGGCAAAGCTTTTTTCCCAGGGGACGCCATCTACTGCGACCGTGTAATCATAAAGGCTTGTTCTGACTCCGGCTGCCACGCGCTTTCCGTCGGGGCTGAAGGCTACGTCCCACACGTTAACGAAATTTCTGCCCCAGGCGGTTCCGTCAACTGCAACGGAATAGCAGCCTTCCTGAAATTTGAATATCTCGGCCTCCTTGAAAAGAACCGTCTGGACTGCGGCAGCCGCACTGCCCCCGTCGTTGCTGACGGCAAGGCCGGTCAAGCTTGGAAAACCTGTTTCCCAGGGCACATTATTTATCACGGCAAAATATTTTCTCTCTCTTTGCGCGAGATAGATGATGTTTTTACCGTCTGCGCTGAAGCGGGTGTCCCAGGCAAACTCGAATTTTTCTTCAGGTGTCCGGCCGTCGATTGCAAGAGTCCATTCTCCCGCTTCAGAGACAAGAGCCGTCAGTTTTCCGTCGGGCGAAAATCTCGGATACCAGACCTTGTCGAATGTGCTTTCCCAGGGGGCGCCGTTTTCACAGATGGTGAAAACTTCGTCATCGGGGGGTTTTATTACAGCCGCTATCTTTTCCCCGTCAGGGCTGATATAAGGCTCTTCGACCCACTGGTATCTGGTTTTCCACTCGCCGATATCGGCAATCATCTTCCTGCCGGTATTCCAGTCCCAGTTATTGATGCTATTCATTGTTTCTTCTCCTTTTGCAGGATAAGCTTTCCGGTTATTCTGAGCAATTCTTCCGCCTCTGGCGGCTTCTCCATATAAGCGTCGGGATAGGGTGTTTTATTGTTGATCTGAGTGTTGAGCATTTTCAGGTAATGGATAAAGCTCTTTTCGGCAACGGCCGAAAGCATTATTGCCGGAATATCCTTAAGTGTTTTATCTGTTTTTAACTGGCGGTACATCTGAACTCCGCCTTCTCCCCGCATCATAACATCAAGGATGATGAGATCAGGCATAAGCTCCTTCGCCTTCCGGATGCCGTCTTTGCCGTCTCTTGTTGCGACAGGTTTATATCCGTTTGTTTCGAGAAGCGTGGATATGAAGATTCTCATGTCGAGCTCATCGTCTACGATCAGAATCTTTTTTTCCCCCATTTCATGACTCCAATGCACTACCCGGGATTTTATTCCATTTCCACTTTGTCGGGGCGGTTCACGCTGGCGACCGGGCAGGCGGCACGCAAAACAACCTGTTCAACTGTGCTTCCAAGGAGAGCTTCTTCCGGATCGATCTCCCTTGCATGGTGCGCCATGACAATAAGATCACCGCTCTTTTCACGGGCAAATTTCAGTATTTCGACATAGGGGATGCCTTCCCAGATTTCGATTGAATAATTATCAAAGCCTTTCATCTTGGATATATACATCTCTTCCATTTTCCGGCGTGCTTCTTTGATTCTCTCTTCAATTCTCTGCTGATCCTCTACCTTTCCTGCTGTTATCGAGCTGATATCAAGGGCGTGGAAAAGATGGAGCCTGCACCCGATCTCTTTTGCATTATTGTATGCAAACATGAAGGCGGAATTTGAAGCCTTGGAAAAGTCGGTTCCGAAAATGATATTTGGCGCTTTTTGCAACTTTCTGCATCGTGCTTCCAACCACGCTTCTGTAGCGTGTTGCGCCGATCTCCTCCTCTCGTGTGTGGGCGCCCATAACAATCAGATCAACATCATCTTTTCGCGCCTTTCGCAATATTTCAGTGTGAGGGACGCCGGAAACTGTTTCCAGGATGCAGTTTTTGGCTTTCTTC
Source organism: uncultured Anaerolinea sp. (assembly GCA_964483135.1). Classification (GTDB taxonomy): domain Bacteria; phylum Chloroflexota; class Anaerolineae; order Anaerolineales; family Anaerolineaceae; genus UBA6107. Next base: position 1,908 of record CAZAAJ010000173.1, read on the forward strand.
ATCTGCTCGGCATAGGTATTTTTCATTTCTTCCTTAACCCATTCGATGTAATCCTGGTCATAGATGCTTTCCTGTTCGCCGGTTCTGATATCCTGAACCATGTGGCCGAAACCTCTCGTGGGAAATCCGAGAACGTGAAAAACTGAAAGTTTGGAATCATACTTGCCTGCAAGGTCAAAGGCAACATTGGCTGCAGCATCACAGGTGGGAGAAGCAGTGGTCGCAAAAAGAATTTTATCAAACATATATTACCTCCTTATTTCACACTTTGCCGGAGCGCCATGAAAGCTGAGCTCCCATGCAATTCCGTCAATAAATTCAAAGAAATTATAAAAAGTATCAAATTCAAAAACGTCCACTTTATCTCCGAAAATAACATGTTTTAAATACCCGACAAATCCGCCGACGTAGTCGGCGGTGGGGTGTGGGGGCATGGCCCCACACCGCTAACGAATCAACAATGTTGATGAGTTGTCATATTCGTTATAGCCTACGATCGGAGGTGAACCGATGGAAGGCTATAGAAAATCATCCCATGCGGTATATCGGTGTGAATATCATTACAGTTGGTATCGACAGGGATGTAATAAAAAGCTATGTCAAAAAGCAAATAGAAACTCAGGTTCGAGAAGAACAGCTTCGAATCTGGAAAGACGGCAGCGGATGACATTGTCAGGAGTTGCCGTCTTCAGAAAGCCACCGACAAGGTCGGTGGTAGTTTACT
>CAZAAJ010000174.1:0-2597 GCA_964483135.1 uncultured Anaerolinea sp.
ACGATATCATCATCAACCCTAAAACGGTATATTAATATATTTAATATCCCTTAAACCTTTGATATCTCCTCAAGGCATTTCATGAGTTGCGGCAATCTTGCCTGGCTTGCCCGAAATAAAATAGCAAAAAGATGATTCCCTTCAGTTAAACAGGGTTGACATTCCTAAACCGATGGCGTATATATATTTATATGCAATACGTCAACGCTTCAGGAGGTGACTATGAATACAAAATTGACACTGCGGATGGATGATAACTTAATTGAATCAGCAAAAGAATACTCCGCGAAAACAGGTAAATCCGTTTCGCGCATCGTAGCAGATTTATTTGAAATTATAAAAAATGAAAAATTAAAAAGAGAACATCCACTCATGCCGACAGTGAGAATTCTCAAGGGAGCCCTTAAGGGAAAGCCGGCAGATGAGAAAGAATATAAAAAATATTTGGAAAAAAAATATTTATGAAAACCCTGTTTGACACCAATGTCATTCTGGATGTTCTTTTGGACAGAGAGCCCTTTTCCGACGACGCATCCTTCTTGTTATCCAAAGTAGAAAATTCTGAAATTATAGGGTATATCTGCGCTACGACTGTTACAACTATTCATTATCTCGCCGCCAAAGCGCTTGGCGCTAAAGCTGCTTCCAGCCATATCCGATCCCTACTCTCTCTTTTCGTCATAGCTCCTGTAAATCGTGTGGTGCTTGAAAGTGCTGTAGCCTCAAAATTTAAAGATTTCGAAGATGCCGTCCTCCATGAAGCAGCTTGTCATGCCGGAGCTAAATATATAGTGACAAGAAATTTATCAGATTTTAAAGAATCAAAACTTCCGGTCTTCGAACCGGGAGAATTTATTAACTACATAGAATCATTAAAAATTGATGGCGAACAAGGCACCTAACCAGACGGCGGGAAACCTGGCGGTATTGACGGGAAAGCTCGTTGGCGCCGCTGGTTCGGTCAGCGCGATGATCTTCAAGAGAATAAATATATCCTGAGGCTTAAGATTCATGGAGTTATTATATTCGCGATTCGCAAATAGCGCGAAAAGAATTTCATATAAACATTCTTAACAATCTCGACAACTTACTTACACCCCTCAAGGGGGTGCTGAAAAGAGTCCCGTTTATCGGGCTTAGGATAAATTCCTGTAGATATCTTTTCTGTGGCCGATTTTGATGACAAGAATTATCAGGAGTTCATCTTGAATTTCATATACTATACGATAATCTCCAACACGAATTTTATGAAAGGGATTATTTCCTTTCATCTTGGTTTCCTCATGACTCGGGAGCTGTTCAGCCAAGCTATCAATTTTTTTGCTTATGCGCTTTCGGTCGGGTTCCGGAATCTTTTTGAGCGCTTTTGCAGCAGATCGCTGGACATCTATCCTATATTTCAAAGTTCAAGTTCCTTCTTCAGCTCTTCCCAGGGTATTGGTTCGCCAGGTTCATTTTTAGCTTTCCATGCATCTTCAATATCAATTTTATCCTCGATTTCCTGTAGCAATTTAAGTTCTTTTATTGAAACGAGAGCAGCGATAGATTCACCTCGCCGGGTCAGGACGAAGGATTCCTCCCCATACGCTACCCTGTTAATAATATCGGCAAATTTTTTTCTTGCATCAGCTGTTGTTATTTTTTTTAACATGAAGAACATCCTTACGTCTCATTGTTGACAAATGGTACTTTTTGTACATATTGTATTCAAGACAATCGCAAATGTCAATTGATATTTTATTATACATATAAAGGTATTTTAACAATTAAATAAAGGGTATGCGAACAACTTGCGGTCTTCATAACTATACCGAACGCGCACCCCTCAATTCCACGTTAGCGCTCACTGTTTCGGTTCAAGACCTGACCCAGGGAAGATGCCTCCGTCAAATTGTCTTGACATGAAGGGGTCTCATTTCTATACTTAACCTGCCGAAAAGAGAAAACATAATCGCGGGAGATTAAGGAGAAGGGCTTTATCAGAACCGAATACAATTTAGCGAAGATAGAAAGTCAAATCACAGAGTTACCAGTAGCGGATCAAATTCATTTGAGGGGTGGAATGAGTACTTTAGCGATTGAAATTAAGATGCCGGTTGCAGAAAGCGTATCAGTAACATTAAAGCGCTCCACCGGACGCGCAAAAACAGCGCGCCGGTGACATTTATGTCAGGCTCCTGCCAATTTTTACTATCAGGGAGGATTTAAGCAATGTTTACAACCTACACAGCGAAATATACAAAGATTGATTCCGGTTATATGGGACAATTAATCGAATGGGCTGAGATAGTTACTGAAGGCAAGGATATTGAGGAATGCCGATATATGTTAAGAGACGCTCTTAACGAAATGATCTTGGCCTATCAACAGCAAGGAAAAGAAATTCCCATAGGTAACTCTTTAATTGAGCAAGTTCCGGTCGAGGTTGATAGTGTCCATCAAACGGCGTGACCTGCTTCGGTATTTTGAAGAAAACGGATTTTACCTGTTGCGGGAAGGTAGCAATCATTCGATATTTACGAATGGAGCAAAGACAGTTCCTATCAAAAGGCATAGGAATCTCGATAGAATCACAGCAAACGAATTATGCAAGCAAG
>CAZAAJ010000175.1:0-2588 GCA_964483135.1 uncultured Anaerolinea sp.
TACGTGGGGATGGTTTTGCCGTCAACCCGTTCTTTATCCACCAGTTTTAGCACAGTGCATAAAGCGGATCAAGCCGCACACGATAAACGGAACATGCCGCACAGGTTAAACGGAGCATGGCGCACACCTTAAACGGTGGATGTCGCACACTTTGGCGGGGGAAAAAGCGCTGGTAAAACAACCAATGGGATACTCTACCTACTGAAGATTATGGAGGTAGGAATGTCCCAGGAAAGATTACCAGTGCGCAAGATACGAGAAGTCATTCGATTACATCATGAATTAAGCCTATCCAACCGGGCCATTTCCCGGGCCTGTAAGGTTTCCAACAGTACCGTTGGAGAGTATTTGGAAAGAGCTGAGAAAGCCGGACTTGGCTGGCCACTGCCGGAGGGAATGGGCGAAGCTGAGCTGTACCAGCGCATGTTCCCTGAGAAAAGCAAAGCCAGATCAGCAGATCGTCCCATGCCGAACTGTGAAGAAATGCAGCGGGAACTCTGCAAACGGGGTGTCACCCTGACTCTGCTCTGGCAAGAATATCGGGAAAAATATCCGAATGGATATGGGTTTACCCAATTCCGGGAATATTACCAACTTTGGAATAAGACACACACCAATACAATGCGTTTACCCCATAAAGCTGGGGAGGAAATGGAGGTGGACTATGCTGGCATGACTGTACCCATCACCAACCCCGAAACAGGTGAGATGAACCGGGCACAAGTATTTGTGGCGACTCTACCAGCCAGTAACTATACCTATGTTGAAGTTCAACCCTCCCAAGAACTCGTTCACTGGTTGGGTGGACATGTCCGGGCCTTCTCATTTTTCGGCGGCATTCCTAATATGATTCGTCCCGACAATTTAAAATCTGGAGTGAAAACACCGAATCGGTATGAACCAGAGCTGAATCCCAGCTATCAAGAGCTGGCTGAACACTATCAGGTGGCAGTATTACCCGCCAGAGTTCGCCACCCTCGCGATAAAAGTCATGTCGAGAACAGCGTACAAAATGTGGAACGCTGGATCCTGGCTCCTTTGCGGAAACGTACTTTCTTCAGTAATGCAGAAGCAAACCGGGCTATTGCGCCGCTTCTGCAAGCCTTCAACCAACGGGAAATGGCGCAAATGGGTAAGTCACGCCAACAATTGTTTGAAGAGTTGGATCAACCTGCTTTACGTCCATTGCCGGAACGGCCATACGAGTTTGCGGTCTGGAAAAATGTCCGGGTAAATATCGATTATCATGCGGCCTTTGAGGGACACTACTACAGTGTTCCACATACACTGGTGCACCAGGAAGTCCAGCTCCGTGCCACCGAAAGCCTGGTCACTATCTTCCATCATGGGCAGCAAGTGGCAATCCATCCACACAGCCTGGCACAGGGACGTTTTTCCACTTGCCCAGAACATATGCCTGCCAACCACCAATTTATCTTGAACGCGAATGGAGACTGGTTCCAAAGAGAAGCAGCCAAAATCGGGCCGCATACCGCTGCGTTCATCACTGCCGTATTGAAGTCACGGTCTTACCCACAACAAGCCTATCGTACTTGTCTGGGGATCCTGAACCTGGCACGCAGCCATTCCCAAGCACAGATAGAAATTGTATGCACAACCTTGCTGGAAGCACACCTGCTCTCCTACAAGGATGTTAAATTCGAACTGGAACATCTAACCGCCAATCCTATCGATCTTCCTCTGCCTACTCACGAAAATGTGCGGGGCAGCTCATACTATGACTAAGGAGCTCTATGACCCTACAAACCCTCTATGATCAATTAAGTGAACTGCGTTTATCGGCCTTTCGCGAGGCTCTGCGTGATCAACAAACCAATTTCCAATACAGTGATCTGGTCTTTGAAGATCGCCTATCTCTGCTAGTGGAGACTGAATGTACCCAGCGGCGCGAAAAACGTATTCGGCGTAACATCCATATTGCCAATTTCCCCATGCAGGCTGCACTCGAAGATCTGGATTTCTCCCCCGCTCGTGGTCTGGATCGACACTTTATCCTGGAACTTGGACAGTGCAGCTGGATCGCCAGTCGCCAAAATATGTTGATCTTTGGCCCAACTGGTTGTGGCAAGTCTTATTTGGCTTCTGCCTTTGGTGTCGCTGCTGCACGCAATCGTTTCAGTGTGCGTTATCAGCGGACTTCTCGTTTGCTACATACCCTCACGATTGCCAGACAAGATGGCTCTTTGTCCAACCTACTGCGGACATTGGCTAAAACAGACCTCTTGATCCTGGATGATTGGATGCGTGATGCCATCACCATCCAAAATGCACAGGATATTCTGGAAGTATTGGATGATCGCTTTAGCCACGCTTCCACTCTTATTGCCAGCCAGGTGCCTATTTCCGATTGGCATTTACGCATTCCTGATTCCACCCTGGCAGATGCTATCCTGGACCGTATTGTTCACAATGCCCACCGCATCCAACTCGAGGGTGAATCGCAAAGAAAACTTAGAGCACAGCGGAGCATGCCGAACAGTTAGAGTACAATACTTTTACCAGCGCTGATTCCTTCCCCACTGTGCGCCATGAACCGTTTAATGTGTGCGATTTGCCCGACGTAGGCA
>CAZAAJ010000176.1:0-2560 GCA_964483135.1 uncultured Anaerolinea sp.
GGACCGGTCGTTGGAACTGAAGAGCGTCTTCCACGAATGTGCGCCGGGGCGGCGCAAGATTGCGGTCAAGGTGGTGGACATCTTCGGCAATGACACGATGACCATTGTGGATGTGAGCGTGTGAGGGAAGAGATGATTCGCGCGGAGACGCAGGGACGCGGAGGAACAAAATTGACTGAAAATGAAATCGGCGCCATTCTCGTAAAGACCGCTATTGACGTGCATCGTCAGTTGGGACCTGGTCTCTTGGAGTCAGTGTATGAGATTGTCCTGGCCTATGAACTTAACAAGAGGGGATTGAATGTTTTGCGCCAGGTTCCTATTTCAATTACTTACAAAGGCATGGTATTTGATGAAGCGTTTCGTGCTGATCTGGTCTTAGCCGATAAGGTTATTGTAGAGCTGAAGTCTGTTGAACAGATCAACAGGGCGCATAGAAAACAGATTCAGACCTATTTACGACTCACGGGCCTGAAACTCGGATACATCCTGAACTTTGGGGCCGCACTGATGAAGGAAGGTATTGTCAGGGCTGTAAACGGACTGGATGAAAACAATTATCTCAGCGCCTCTGCGTCTCTGCGCGAGGAGAAATAATCTGATGGCTCTACATCCCAATTTTCCGCAATCCCCGCACGCCATCCTCGATCCGGCAATCCGCTGGTTCCCCGCCGATGAGGCGTTACGGGAAACAAGCATGGAAAAGCTCATGCCGCCGCTGGTGGCGGAGTTGCGCAAGAAGGTGAAGAAGTTCCGGGATACGGGCTATGCAGGCGCGGCTGACACCAGCAGGAGTCTTCTCAATTGGTGGTTCAATACGCCGCACCTGCTGCCTAAGGCCGATGGCGCAATGTTGGAGTTTCAATATTACTTCGCCCAGCGCGAGGCCCTGGAGACGATTGTCTTCCTCTACGATGTGGCGGGGGTTCAGGACAAGCATGATCTGATGCGCTTTGACGCGAGCGGCCTTGTATCAGGAGGCATGTTCGACGAGACATGGCGGCGGTTCGTGGTGAAGATGGCGACGGGCAGCGGCAAGACCAAGGTCTTGAGCCTGGCGCTGGCGTGGAGTTTTTATCACAAACTCTATGAGCCTGAATCCTCTCTTTCGCGGAACTTTCTGGTCATTACGCCCAACATCATCGTGCTCGATCGCGTCTACAAAGACTTTCAGGGACTGCGGATCTTCTTTGAAGACCCGGTGATCCCGGAAAACGGCGTGGACGGCCGCAACTGGCGTGATGATTTTCAGTTGACGCTGCATGTTCAGGACCAGGTGCGCGTTACGCGCCACACGGGCAATATCTTTCTGACCAACATCCACAGGGTATATTCCGGCGACGACATTTTTCCTTCTCCGGATGATGAGAACACGATGGACTATTTTCTGGGCAGGCGGCCCACGGGCGCTACCACGGATTCCAAGGTGGACCTAGGCATGATTGTCCGGGATATTGAGGAACTGATGGTGTTGAATGACGAGGCCCACCATATACACGATCCGCGAATGGCCTGGTTCAAAGCAATCGAAGACATCCACAACCGGTTAAAACAAAAAGGGGCGGCCCTTTCCATGCAGGTTGACACCACGGCCACACCCAGGCACAATAACGGGGCGATATTTGTGCAGACCGTGACCGATTATCCTCTGGTGGAGGCCATCTCGCAGAATGTCGTAAAGCACCCGGTGCTGCCCGACGCACCGAGCCGCGCGAAGTTGAGCGAGCGGCAGAGCGCGAAATACACCGAAAAATACGCAGACTATATCCACCTGGGCGTAATCGAATGGCGCAAAACATACACCGAGCATGAGAAGATGGACAAGAAAGCTATCCTGTTCGTGATGACCGACGATACCCGCAACTGTGACGATGTGGCCGAATATCTGGAGGGGAACTACCCGGACCTGAAAAATGCCGTGCTGGTCATTCACACCAAAAATAACGGTGAGATTTCAGAGGCGGCCTCGGGCAAGGACAAGGATGAACTGGAGAAACTGCGCAAACAGGCCAATGAGATTGACGGAATGGAGAGCCCCTACAAGGCCATCGTCTCGGTGATGATGCTAAAAGAGGGGTGGGACGTAAAGAATGTCACAACCATCGTGGGACTGCGCGCGTATTCCGCGAAGAGCAACATCCTGCCCGAACAAACCCTGGGCCGCGGTTTGCGCAGGATGTATGCAGGCGATGTGGAAGAGTACGTCAGCGTGGTCGGCACCAATGCCTTCATGGAGTTCGTGGAATCCATTCAGGCCGAAGGCGTGGTGCTGGAGCGCAAGCCGATGGGTGAAGGCACGCAAGCTAAAACGCCGCTGGTGGTGGAGGTTGACAAGGAGAACGGGAAGAAAGACATGGACACGCTGGATATTGAAATCCCGGTGCTGACCCCCCGCGTTTACCGGGAATACAAGAACCTGGGCGCTCTGGATGTAGGCGCGCAGGGGCATCAACGCGTGGCCTATCTACAATTTAGCGAAGCGCAACAGCGAGAGATTGTCTTCAAGGACATCACCACCGGCGAGGTGACGCATACACACCAACCCACACACACCCAACAC
>CAZAAJ010000177.1:0-2546 GCA_964483135.1 uncultured Anaerolinea sp.
ACTGATGCATTGAATCTGGCCTCGCCTTGTTTTTTCCCATAGGTCAGGCTAAGGATAATACGATCCATTTCATCGCCCTGCACTGTTTCAAGATTTCTGAGAAAAAAATGTGACTCGTCAGCACAGAAGGTTTGCACTCTTTGTGGCGCAATCTGGAGCAGATCATCAATAAGTTCCATTTGTGGAATATTCATAGTCACAACGCCAAGAGACTTATTTGGGTACTCGCGAACGTGAAGCTCTATAAGTTTGACAACCTCTTTCGCTTCGGCAGGATTATTTCTTTGTCCAGCCATTTCGGAGTAGTTAGCATTGGGAACATAATGCAAGCGCCGCCCTATTCCGCTAATATGAGCTGGTGGATACATCTCCAGACGCCTGTCGTAAAACCAATCATTGGAAAAGCGAATAAGGTCGGGCGTTTCACTTCGATAATGTGACATCAGCATCACATGTGTTTTGTTATCTTCAAAAACACCCGTGAATTCGTCCAGCAAACTCTCACTTGTGCCAAAATCTTGCGTTTCTATATCTGCGTCTGGGTTTGCAAAGCTGGAGAAGAAGTCGGTCGGCGGCAATTGGTTTTTATCCCCCACAATTATAACCTGCTTGCCAAATGACATGGACAGTAAACCATCAAGAATGCGTATTTGGGAAGCTTCATCGAAAATAACCATGTCGAACGGCGGTTCATAAATCTCAAAAATTCGGGAGTCAATTATGTTAGCAAGTGATGTTGGACTCATCATCCAACACGATTTCGCTGAAAGCAAATAATCGAGGTGTGCATTGACAAGCTCACGAACGGTGCCTCGGATTCGTTGCAGACCAGACAGTTTGCGCAGTTCAGATTCACTCTGCGCGGCTTTTGCGGCTGCTTCTTGCATGGATTTATGCAACCGGGATTTTAAATGGTCAACAATCCATGATTTAAGATTTTCATCTTGCGCCACGAAGGTGTTGATCGTCTGCTTCAGTTCTGGACCTTGTGGTTTTGCGATTGGGTCGCATAGTCGCAGCATATTGAAACAGAAAAGCCTCTCAGCGTTTTCAGGTCGTATGGTATCGTTAAGAATTTTTCCCCAAAGGTCTTTGAGTTCTGGGAATGCAGGTATTTTCATATTCCACCGCTTCTTTTCTAACCATAGGGGGTAATGGGGTGCTTCAAGGAGGATTTGAGTGAGGAGTCTTTTAAGCGAATCGTGGTTATCAATTCCTGACAGGCAGTCCTCAAAGAATCCCCCCAGCGTAGTATATGCCTTTTTCATGAAGGCATTATGGTTTTGCAGGCGATCATTTAACTTCGGCCACAACGCGCCATCTACATCCAACTTTTGCTTACCACGCAACAGCTCAAACAAATCCCGCCACCCAATTGCCTCTTGTAGCCATTGCCAGTCGGGGTACAATTGATCATCATTTTGAAGTGCCAAGTATTTTTTGAGCGGCACAAGTCGATCTTGGCACCGGGCGTATTCTTTCTGAGCAGCAAATGAAGCCAAGACTGTCTGCGACCTATCACCGTCTTGCTTTTCGTAAGTTTGGAGAAACGTCTGTATCCGCCGGCGCGACCGTGCGAAAAAGTTAAGAGCTTCCTCCAAGTTATCCGAACAGTTGCCTGTAAGAGCAAACTTATCAAATTCGGACATGAGAGCCTCAATCTGTAGCAGAACATTTGGATTCGGCGACTCCCAAAATATCTGCCAATGAAGTACGTGCACTTCAAATAAATCGTTACGCTGGCGGCATTGTTCAACCAGTGCGGCTGCGTTCTGAAGGCGTTTAACATCTTCGTGTTCTACAAATTGATGAGCATCATCTCCGGCCTCGTGCGCACCGGCCAGGTAGTTTTCAGTAAGATGTTTCAAGACAACGTGTGCTTCGGCAGCCTCCCGTAGCGATTTAACCGAAGCCTGTGCAGTAACCGCGTGAAGTGTTACCTCACGCCATTGTTTGAATCCACGAACAGGAATATCCGGATAAGCCTGTCGAAGTGCATACTTGCACTTCCTGTCGTTTACAAATTTCAGGCAGTAGCTTAACATATTGAAACCATGCTCGGCCATCGCTTCAACGTGTTGCCAATGTGTTGAAGCCACTCGCTCAAGCGTGATGAAATTCAATGGTAGGGGTGAATCTTTTACATGGCTAAGGCAACTCCTGAGTTTTCCAATCCAGCCATCAACCATCAGTACAGGATTGGTCGAGGCAACCCACCAGGAACTTGGAATGAGGCCACCAAATCTGCCTAAGCCCAGCACCATTTGAAGTTGTGCCCGCCGTACCTTCAACAAGGGTGAATAGACAAGGCCTAATTGGTCGCAAAGCCTTATATATTGAATGTTATTTTTCTCGATTTTCGTGTGGTATTCGGCATGATAGGTTTCCCGGATGGATAAAGCTTTCCATGTCTTCGCTTGCTCGGTTTCGACTATATCTTTGGCCTCGCGTCCTGCATCAGGTGGGTATATTTCTGTCAATGTAACAGGATGTCGTGCTGTGACTAATCTATCGCGTTGTTCCCATAATGCCTTTAGGCTTATTAA
>CAZAAJ010000178.1:0-2543 GCA_964483135.1 uncultured Anaerolinea sp.
AACTTAAAAATTAGGCTTGGCTTTCTTCTCCTTTAAACCGGCAACCTACAATTACCGTTGGTAATGGCTGGAAAATATTTAGCTGCTATTGTGAAACTGCGCAAATTAATCCATGGGTAGTGGAAGATGTTAATAAAAGGGCGAACCGTCTTATGGAGGAATTTAAGTTGCCGGTCGGCGCGATAGTCACAAATAGGGCATACAATGAAAAAAAGAGCGTTGCAGTCGGCGCAGCAAACTCCTACAATGCTCTCGCGTTATCGGAGAGTGAGAAGATTAAATCGACTGCTGGGTTAGAGTTTGATTTTCCGAATGAAAATGACGCTATTCAGTCTGCCAAATGGACGAGTAGAGTCCCTTTTAAATTCTCTCTTAATAATAAACTGAGCAAATATCATATACATGCTAAATCATGTAGTATGGGCCAGAACTACTCAATTCCGCCGGAATTTCCATTCTGGGAAGGTAAGGTCACCGGTACTATATTTGAAAATTTCAATGCTAAAATTAAAGCGGCGGGCGATACACGAGTATATGATGGAGATGGGACCAACATTCTGCTGCAAGTTTCACCTTTTGGCATTTTGTGTGAAACTATTTTGAATTCCTTTAGGGACAAAAAGAATTGGTAGAACGTCTGATGATAGTTGATTTTTTATGGGTCCTGCTGGTAGCCTTGATCTTATTGAATTTCAGGCAGTACAGGGGAAAGGATACCGATACTTTTCAAGCTTCCCTGGATGCTTTACAGAATGACAGGAAAAAGGATACCGATGCTTTACGGGATGAATTGTTTAACAAATTGAGCGCTCTTGAAGCCCTTCTTCGTGAACCTTCCGGCAATACGCGAAATGACAGGGGCGATGCCTATCGGGAACTTGAAACCTTGCGTGGTGAGCTTGCAATTATTATCGATAGTCAAAAAAGAAGATCGGATTATAATGGACATAGTGTCTCACAAGGAGCTGCTGTAAATCCTGAGACAGAGCGGGAGCAGACTATACATGGGAATTAATTTGAAACCTATAATAGCAATTCTGATTTTCCTTGGTGTTTGTTTTCTTGGTATCGGGATATTAACGAACCGAGGCGGAAAGAACCCGACAAGTTCACCTATTGTAGACCTGCCTATCGAGGTAGCTAACGAGGTAAAAAGCAATCCCCCGCTTCTTAATATGCCTGTCGGAGCGGCACTCATTGTAGATGTCTCCGGAACGATGGACCCCTATCAGGCCACTAAGTTAAATCAGACCACTCTAATTGATTATATTGTTAATAGACTCAATACTATATGGGTACCGAGAATCGTAGTTGCGAGGGCAGATAACCCATCATTCAACCAGCGATACAGAATAACCAGAGCATATGGGCTAGGGACGGGGATTAATATAGTCAAGGATTTCACGTCATATAGAGCTATCAAAAATGCGAGCCCAAAAGGTTTTTTCGGATATACCTCAATTGATCAGGCCACACGTCTTGTTTCAGAGTTGATGTCTTCCACATCCCAGGAAGTGAGTACAGTTATCATGATTACTGATATGGAGATTGATATTGGTGTTGGTAAGGACTGTCCGCAAGGGACGGCGCCATACTGTGTTGCGGAAAAGCTACGCCCGCTATATGAAGGCGATTCCCGCCCGGGTTGGTGGCTTGTGGGGTTTGATGTTCCGTACAACAGTGGTAGGAGGCCGCTATTTCTCAGTATCTGGAGCTATGATATCCCCCAGACAAGAGATATGATTGACTTGATTGTGCGAGACCTTATGACAGGGATGGGCGACATCGTTACTGCCGACAATATTCATATTCTGGAGCTATACCCAGCCGACTGCTGGAAGCCAGCTGTGGACAAGCCATGGGTTCCAAAGGGGCGAATATCTTACAAGGACGGGTCTCCTCTTAAGTGGATCAAGCCCGAGTCATCTTTTATTGTGAAGTCTTTGTACGAGAATGCCGCGCTTGATTTCAGCCTGAAGCATTTCGATCAAGACAGAAGAGCGTTTGAAGTGCCTTATGAGCAAGTGTTTAGGGTGGGACTTGGAGAGACGACCTTTAAAAATGTCTCTTTTGTAGATGATAGAAAAAATGAAGAGACGTTTGATTTTAGGGCAATAATTTCATCAGGCCAGTTCAATGGAAGTTTCAGCCATCCGGACATCATGGATGTGATAGTAAAAGTTTCTCCTCGATTCAATCTCAATACGCTTCCCTGGGTTTCTGAATGGAGCCAGCGTATTCCACAATTTAATCATCTTGTCGAAGGTGCGAATAGTATTGTGTCAGTTGAGAAACAGACGCTCTCTTCACAGCCCATTCGAGTGAAATTCAGAAAATGATAAGTAATGCCGATTGACATAATATTATCCAAATTAATAGAAGTAATTATATCACATAAATTGTTGCTTATTGTGATATGTGGTCAGTTGCTTTTATTCGTTTTTTTTATATTTTTTGTATTTCTAGCGCGTTCAACCTTTGGCTTTATTATTAACGGAAACGTTGCACGACCTATATAATATGTTAAATCGCAGTGTTAGCGA
>CAZAAJ010000179.1:0-2510 GCA_964483135.1 uncultured Anaerolinea sp.
GAAAAGAGGGGAGATTTTTTCCTGTCTCTGGATGGCATGTTGCAGGAGATTAACACCATCCGATATCAGATGATATCAGATGATATCAGATTCCCTCGTAATCCTAATCCTAATCCTAATCCTAATCCTAATCCTAATCCTAATCTTGCGCAAAGCAAACCCAACTTTGCGCGTTTTTGGGCTTGTTACCCTAAGAAAAAATCAAAAGGGCAAGCCGAAAAAGCCTGGAAGACCATAAATCCTGACGAGCAGCTCTTGGCAACTATGATTGCCGCAATAGAGCAGGCCAAGAAATCAGAGCAATGGCAGAAGGATTCAGGGCAGTTTATCCCCTATCCGGCTACATGGCTAAATGCAAAAGGGTGGGAGGATGGAGCGGAAGTTGAAGTATCTCCGTCATCGAAAAAATTTTCAGCCAAAACCTGTAAAAATATCGAAGCTTTCAAGGAGTGGCTAGATGAAGGACAAGAAGAAATTCGCGGAATACATGACGTTGCTGGGTGAGTTGTTCGATAAAGAAATAAGCCCTTTATTGCGGGACACCTATTGGAAGGTCCTCGATGGTTTTGACGATGTGGAATGTGAGCGTGCCTTCCAGGAGACGATTAAGACGTGTAAATTCTTCCCGAAACCAGTGGAACTCCTGGAGGTAATAAACGGGACCGAAGCAGACAAAGCTGTTGAAGCCTGGGCCAAAGTGGACAAGGCTATGCGCGAGATCGGCAATTACGACTCCGTGGATTTTGGAGACAGGAAAATACATAAGTGCATTGAAATGCTGGGGGGTTGGGACTACCTGGGCACGCTCACAGAATCGGACTGGAAGTGGAAGAGGAAGGAATTTGAAAGCCTCTACCATGGTATCAAGTCCGAAGACGGCCCGGACTATATCCCTGGTCTGGCAGAAAAAAACAATGCGCTACTGGGTAGGGTGGAGTTGAAGGGGTATGAATTGCCAGCCCCGGAAAAGGCGGGAGCGCCTGGGAAAAGTTTACAGCTCATCCGGGGCAGAGGCTGATATGAGCATGACGCAGGAATGGGTGGATGAATATATGCAAAAATTGCGGACCTGGAGGCGAGGCGACCCGAAACCGGTGCTGGACCGCGAGGCAGATCAAGCACCAGATCCAGGCCCAGAGTCGGAGCTGTCGAATAAAATCAGGAAGTGGGCCGATGATCACGGCTACCCCTGCCAGTGCTTCAGGCAATCCCCAAAGGCGCGGGGATTCCTGGTCCCAGGTTGGCCGGACGTGACCCTAATTTTGCAAGGGCGCGTGCTTTTCTTAGAGTTAAAGGCCGAGCACGGGCGACTGTCAACCGAGCAACAAATGTTAAAGCTCCAATTTTTACATCTGAAGGCGGAGTGGTATGAGGTTAGGAGTTTTAAACGGTTTTTGGAAGTAGTGACTCATGAAAACTGAGATTAAAAAAGTAAAATTATTAGAAATTAAGCCAAACCCTGATAACCCAAGGCAGATATCAAGGCAGGACATGGACCGCCTTTTAAAATCCCTTCAGGAGTTCCCGGAAATGTTACAGATCCGGGAAATTGTGGTAGATGAAAACATGGTGATCCTGGGGGGAAATATGCGCTATCGGGCGTTAAAAGCGCAGGGTGCTAAGAATTGTGAAATTAAGCAGGTGGTCGGCCTCACAGAAGCGCAGAAACGAGAGTTTATCATCAAGGACAATTCAGCATTCGGACAATGGGATTTTGATGTGCTGGCTAATGGCTGGGATGATTTGCCGCTTGTTGATTGGGGGGTGACATTGCCTAAAGAGTGGCTGCTAGATCAGGAGGTAGTTAATCCAAAACCGGAGGCTGAAAGATATAAGCTGATTTTTGATTTTGAAAAAGATGAGGCCTCTTGGATACAAACGTTATTGCATGAAAATTGTGCTCAAAACGGCGAAGAGATGAGCGGTCATTGGAGGGAAAGATGCTTGACACGATTATTGCAGAGATAAGTCGCGCGACAGAAAAAGACATCCCGTTTATACTTGGATTTACAGATATTTTTTTGAGGCGAGATTGGATTATCAACGCGCCATATCTTCGCGGTATGTTTAAGTCAGGGATTATTTTGATCGCGAAAATAGACACTAAAATAGTCGGAATTGGGATTTCAAAGCTGAATAAAACCCTATATCTTCTGTATGTTCATCCTAAATTTAGGTCAAAAAAAATAGGGCTACGACTTTTGTGGGCGCTAAAACCAGAAATAATTAGGGCCAGGATAAACCAATCAACGGGGAATCCCGTCCCATATTACGAAAAGCTTGGTTTTAGGATCTCCGTTCCCAGAGATCCTAAAAATAAAAATATTTGCATCATGACAGGAAAAATGGAGTATCCACCTGATATAACCCCAGCCTGCCTTGAACTGGAAAAGGTATAACAGGTTTGATATTTTTTAAAATCCAAGAAAAGACATCATCATATTTTTTACAACAGGCACAGCTTTCGTCTGGCTTTATCATTGGGCGACAATCAATGATCTCAGCCACAC